>NZ_PVRB01000004.1:0-407011 GCF_002998575.1 Bacillus sp. LNXM65
GAGAAGAATTTCTAGTGTGGAACATGAGAAAAACACCTTCCTTAAGTGGGTTTTTCTCTATTATAAAATGAGGAGATGGAAAGTTTAAGGAAAAAATAAAGCTGTCGAGATTTTCTCGACAGCCTGAGCACTTCCGTTTAGGAAGTGCTTTTCATTTTATCTCTGTTCTTTCCCGATTTCCGGCAGGATCGTTTTCGCTAAATGCTGATCCAGTTCCTCATAGTCATCATATTGAATCGTTTCATACAGCTCTTTTCTCGTTTGCATGTCCTTCAAAATTCCTTGCTGCGTCCCCTTCTCCATGATTTCTGTAAATAAACGCTCATACGCTTTTGCAGCGACTCTAAGTGATGACACAGGGTAGATGACCATCTGAAATCCATACATCGAAAATTCATCTGCATGATAATAAGGTGTCTTACCAAACTCCGTCATATTTGCAAGAAGAGGTCCTTTTATGCTGCTTGACGCATGCGTGAAGTCTTCAGCTGTAATGAGCGCCTCAGGAAAAATAGCATCAGCTCCTGCTTCGAGATAAAGATTGCCTCTGCGGATGACATCCTCCATCCCGTTTACAGACTTTGCATCGGTTCTTGCAATCACTAAAAGCGTTGGTGCCGCTTGTTTGATGGCTTTGATTTTCGCGATCATCTCTTCTACTGGAACGAGCGACTTTCCGTTTAAATGTCCGCATTTTTTTGGCATTTGCTGATCTTCAATTTGAACAGCTGCCACCTTGCTCTCTACCATTTCTTTTGCCGCCCTTGCAGCATTCAATACGCCGCCATAGCCAGTATCCATATCGACCAAAAGCGGCAGCTGAGAAGCTCGAATGATTTCCTTCGCTTTTTCAGCCATTTCCGTTGAATGGATCATGCCGAGATCAGGCAATCCTTTGCTGGCACAAAAAGCGGCGCCAGATAAATAGAGCCCTTGGAAGCCCATTTTTTTTGCATAAAGCGCAGACATTCCATCGTGAACGCCTGGGATTTGAAATAAAGCTGATTTGTGCATTTGTTCTTTAAAGGCTGCGGCTAAATCTGCTTGACTTGATTCATCATTCACGATCCACACACTAGTTCCCCCTTATATGACGAATAGGTCCATAAATGCTGGTACGGTTGTTGTTTTTAATTGATTTGGATTTTGACAGAGTGACACAATTTGATCCACTTGTTTTTGTGGAAATCTTGTCTTCAAATGATAGACCCATTTCTTTTCAAGCAGCGGAATGCCTTCCTGCCTTCTTCTGCGATGACCAAGCGGGTATTCAATTTCGATTCGGTCTGTCATCGTCCCGTCTTTAAAGAAGATTTGCACACAGTTTGCTATTGATCTCTTTTTCGGATCTAAATAATCTGCTGTATAACGTTTATCTTCTTTGACAACCATTTGGTCCCGGAGACGATCAATGGCCGGATTTCGCGCCGTTTCTTCTTCATAATGGTCAGCTGTTAGCTCACCATAGATCAATCCAATCGCGGTAATATACTGCAAGCAATGATCGCGGTCTGCTGGGTTATACAGTGGCCCCTTCTTATCAATAATCCGAATCGCTGATTCATGTGTTGTAATCTCTACCCGGTCTATTTCATCTAATCGATCTTTTACAGCGTCATGCAGCATCATAGCGGCCTCTGCAGCCGTCTGGGCATGAAACTCAGCAGGATAAGCAATTTTGAAAAGCACATTTTCTATGACGTATGATCCTAGCGGCTGAGCGAGTGTGAGAGATTTTCCTTGCATAAGAACATCTTCAAAGCCCCACTTCTCAGCACTGAGCGGCGTTTGATAGCCCATTTCCCCTTTTAGTGTCATCATTGCCAGTCTTACCCCGCGGCTTGTTGCATCACCTGCTGCCCACGATTTCCTTGATCCTGTGTTTGGGGCGTGGCGATACGTCCTAAGCGGAGAATTATCGACAAACGCTTGCGATAAAACATGCTGCACGTCTTCCTTTGTTCCGCCAAGCAATGCACACACAACAGCACTTGTTGCTACTTTGACAAATAGCACATGGTCCAAGCCATTTCGATTCAGACAATTTTCTAAAGCGAGCACACCTTGAATTTCATGTGCCTTGACGATCGCATGCAGTACGTCATTCATCGAAAGCGGCTCTTCACCGTTTGCAAGCCGCGTTCTGCTGATATAATCACTTACAGCTAATATTCCGCCTAAGTTATCTGACGGATGTCCCCACTCCTCTGCAAGCCACGTGTCATTATAATCTAACCAGCGAATCATACAGCCTATATCAAAAGCCGCTTGAACAGGATCCAGCACAAACGAAGTGCCTGGAACTCTTGCTCCGTTAGGCACAACGGTACCAGGTACGATGGGGCCAAGATGCTTCGTACATTCCGGAAAATTGAGCGCCAGCATTCCGCAGCCGAGTGTGTCTATCAGTACATACCGCGCTGTTTCAATGGCTTCTTTGCTCGTAATCTCCCCGTCTACTGCATAGGCTGCGATTTCTTCCAATAGCTGATCCGTTTGATTGGCGACTGCTGTTTTATTCATGTTCATTCCCCCGTTTTTCTATCATCATCTGAGACTTTTAATCCTCTTGGCCCTAAATACCGTACTCTCGGTCTAAAAATGCGATTATGCAAATGCTGTTCAATAACATGGGCTGCTAATCCACTAGCTCTCGCAGCAAAGAAAATCGGTGTATAAAGTGAAATTGGAATCCCGAGCACGTAATAAATAGGTGCGGCGTAATAATCAAGATTCGGATAGAGGTTTTTCTTCTCTTTCATGTATGCCTCGCCTGCTACACACATGTCATAAAGCGTTGTATCTCCCTTTGATTCCGTAAGCGTTTTCAATGATCGTTTTAAAAGAGCGGCTCTTGGGTCCATTTTTCTCATGTATACCCTATGGCCAAAGCCCATCATTTTTTCTTTTGCGGCTAATTTTCGTTCAATCAGCGCAAGGAATCCTTCCGTTGTTTTTCCTTCGAGAAGCATGTGCATGACAGCTTCATTCGCTCCCCCGTGCAAGTCACCTTTTAATGAAGAAATCGCTCCAGTAAAAGCACCATACATGTCAGAATGTGTGGATGCGATGACTCTAGCGGCAAACGTTGAATTAGGCAGTTCATGTTCACTATATAATGTGAGTGTTTGGTCAAAAGCGGTGATTTCGTCTTGTGTTGGAGTACGTCCTGTGAGCATGGCTAAAAAGGTTTCAGTGTAGGATTTGGTCTGATCTGGAGAAATAGCGGCGTCTTTTGTGAGAATATGATAGCTTCCAGCAACAATGGCCGGCAGCTGGCCGAGTAATCGAACAGCACGCCTTTGTTGGCACGCTTCTGATCGATCATGTAATGCATCATCGTACCCACTAAGAGCAGATATGCACGTTCTCATGGCATCCATCGGATGAGTGGTTTTTGGCAGCTTTGTTAAAATGGTTTGAATGGTTGGATGTAAGTTAGTTTGTGAGGAAATGTCTTGCTGAAATTGGTGATATTCCATGGTATCTGGTAATCTTCCATAAATAAGCAGATAGGCTGTTTCTAAATAGGTCTTTTTTTGTGCCAACTCGATGAGGTCATACCCGCGAATTACAATTTCTTCTTGCTGCACATCTAAGTATGAGATAGACGTTTCGCTTGCCACAATGTCTTCAAGCCCCGGTTTATAATGCAGTTGTTCAGTCATCATATAACCCCCGTTTCGTTCAATTGTTGTTCTCCAAACGAGCAAACGGCCAGAAATGATGTGAGTCTATAGATGGGAAGATACCGTGCAAGTCGGATACCCAATTCCCATTTTATCCAAAGCACTGCCTCTTGTAAATAAAAGAACGTATGTCCAGTTGGGCATACGTTAGCTGTAGTATGGAGAAATCATCATATACACAATGACGCCAGTGAGACTGACATAAAGCCATAGCGGCATTGTCCAGCGGGCAATTTTACGGTGACGCTCGACTTGCATCTGTGCACCTCTAAACAGAGTAATCAGGGCAAGCGGTACAATTACAGCTGATAAGACGATATGTGTGATTAAAATAAAGAAGTAAATTGGACGGATGATCCCTTCTCCTCCGAAATGGGTATCAGCTGCCATTGAATGATACGTCACATACGAAATTAAAAAGACAAGTGTCGTTGAAAATGCAGCAAAGATAAATCGTCTATGCGCCTTAATGTTCTTTTGTTTAATCATGATGAGTGCTGAAAGTAAAAAGATAAACGTAAAGCTGTTCATCACGGCATTAAGTAACGGCAAAAATGTAATATCCAGATGGCTAAATTTATCTGATTTTGGCATTAAAAATAATAAAGCGATTAATCCGTTTATGGCAATTGTTAAAATGATCACAATACCAGTGAAATTTTTCGGTTTTTGATTCTGTTCGTTCATGTTTGAAAACCTCTCTTTATTAGTTCCGACTAAGAGTATGTTATTTAACTTTCTCTATAAAGTCAATGAATTCGCTGTCTTCGTCGAATTTTAGACAAACTTAAGGGTTGCAGGCGTTCTAACGGCTTGAAAGATCCATCCACTTCCTTTAGAATTGGAATTTATGTGATTTTTATCATTTCTGATATGAAAGGAGTAATGGACTTGTCAATCTTACAGGAAACAGCCAAAGATGTGAAGACGTTAGAGCAAGAATTACAGCAATTGCAGTTCCAAATGTATCGAATGCAAGAAAATATGAAAGATATTTCGAAAAAAGCAAAAATCATTGGCATCGATCAAGCGAAAGAAGATGAGTGGATGATCGTCTCTGCCATTGAAAGTGCAGATACATGTAAAATTATGTTGAGCGATTGTGAAAAAGCTTTTCGCGGACAATCTGATTTTTCCTTAATTGCGGAATATCCTGAAGAAGGAAAGATTCATATTGCCGATATTAAAGGCCCGCCAGATAATGGGTACGGCTCCATCTGTATGAAGCATTTAAAAGAAATCGCAAGAGAGCAGAACATACCAGTGATTACTGGCGACCTCGTCAAAAGGGACTGGAATCACGTGGATCGCTTGATTCATTTTTATGAAAAGCATCAATTTGATGTCCAAATCAATTGGAAAGAACAAAACGGAGAAATTTATTGGGTGGACAGCTAACGACAAAAACCAGCGTGTATCATAAGATATGCGCTGCTTTTTGTCGAAAATGCAAACTTTTCAGAAAAATATGTGTATTTTTGACCAAAAAAAGGGTATAATAAAAGCATCAGGCCGCCACCTGATGCTTTCTTCCAAAAAAACAATTGTTTACTAGTTAAGTACTTTTACTTTGACTGATTTTACGCCCCAATTTTGCGCTTGGGATTTGCTTGGTACATGTACATCAATTTTGTTACCTTTAATTGCGCCGCCAGTATCTGCTGCGATGGCTTCACCGTAGCCTTCAACATAAACCTTACTTCCTAATGGAATGACACTAGGATCTACTGCAATAACTTTTGCGTTTGGGTTTTTGTTTAAGTTTACCCCTGTTGCAGTGATACCTGAGATGCCACCATCATTTGCTGTATAAGCCGTAGCCGTAACAGTCATTTCTTTTTGTACACTTTGACTAGCAGAAGATGATTCTGCTTTAGCTGTTTCCTTTTTAGGAGCAGCTTTTTTCGTTGTTTGCTCTTTTTGGACAGGTTCCTGTTTTTGAACAGGTTCTGAGCTTACCGGAGCCGAGCTTTGACCAGCAACACTTAGTGTTGAACCAATCATAATTATATCTGAGTTTAAGTTATTCCATGACTTAATATCGCTAATTGACACATTAAATTTTTGAGCGATTTTCCAGAGGCTGTCCCCCTTCTGGACTTTATACTGCTCCTGAGTTTTCTCTTTTGAAGAGATTGTCAATTTATCACCTACATAGATCATATCAGTAGATAAATTGTTCCAACCCTTTAGGTCCTTTAGAGACACATCATTTTTTTGTGAGATTCCCCAAAGTGTATCACCTTTCTGTACAGTGATTTCCTTTGCAGAAGCTTGCTGCGCTCCAAATGCTGTTGTTGAGATTGCTGCAACAGCAACCAAGGACATAATAGTCTTCTTCATAAAGTAAATCCTCCCTTGTTAGCTTTTTATGGCGGCTAACGAGTGCTATCGTAACATATGTAAATGTCATTTCAATAACAAAACGATATGTTTTAGATTACAGTTCCTTTACATGAAACATCTCTCTCCATTGGTAAATCAGACCACAAAACGGCTTGATTCCCCGCCATATCAAGGTTTTAAAAGGATCGAAAACGACCTGATGAAAACGTGTCCAAGTGCAGCGAAAAAAATTTATTTTTCTTCTTTAAACACTTTATTTTTTCTCTTTTTCTATAAATAAACGAATTTCTTCTAAAAAAACATCTCCGTATTTCTCTCTTTTTTGAGCGCCAATCCCCTTAATTTGGAGTAATTCTTCATCTGTTTGAGGCTCTACAGCTGACATTTCCTTCAATGTTTGATCAGAAAATACAACAAATGGCGGGACGCCTTGCTCTCTAGCTAGCTTCATTCTCAGCAATCTCAATCGCTCAAATAATGCATCATTTTCTTGAATGGCCTCTGCTTTGATCGCCTGCTTTTTATACACTGTCTCTTGTCCAACTAACACTTTCTTCCCTTTATGGGTCACCTTAAGTGTTGGGTAAGCACCTTCAGACATGTGCAAATACTCTTCTGTAATTAAAAATTCAATGAAGTCACTGATTTGCTGAGCCGAATGTTGTTTCATTAAAGCATATGTAGGGAGACGGTCGAAACCTAGCTCAAGCACTTTTTTGTTTTTAGAGCCTGCCAGTACTTGGGCTATCATCATTTTACCGAATCGCTCATTCATCCTCACTGTACAAGATAACACCATCTGTGCTTCTCTTGTGACCTCTTCACGCTCTCTTTCATCAAGGCAGTTGCTGCATTTACCGCAAGGCGAACTAGCTGTTTGATCAAAATAGTCCATCACAAATTGCTGCAGACATTGTTCAGTATGACAGTAATCCACCATTTGCCTTAATTTAAGCAGTTCATGCTGATAGCGCACCTCATCTTCTGTTGACTGCTCAATGAGAAAGCGCTGCACTCTTACGCCTTGTGGTGAAAACAGTAAAATGCATTCACTTTCAAGCCCGTCTCTGCCGGCACGCCCAGCTTCTTGATAGTAGCTTTCAATATCCCTTGGAATTTGATGATGGATCACAAAACGTACATTCGACTTATTGATTCCCATTCCAAATGCTGATGTAGCGACCATAACCTGGATGTCATCATTTAAAAACAGGTTTTGCTGCTCTTCTCTCGTATGGTCATCCAATCCGCCATGATAAACGCCAGCTTTGATCTTTTGTTTTTTTAGTCGATTATAAATGTTATCCGCTTCTTTACGAGTTGCTGTATAAATAATGCCAGACTCAAGACTGTTTTTCTTCATATATTGTGTGATAAAACGGTCACTATTTTCCCCTTTGATCACTTGAAAGGACAAATTTTCTCTAGCAAACCCAGTAAAGATGGTTTCTTCTCCGTTCATGCCAAGCTGTTCACATATATCTTGGTGAACCTTTTTCGTCGCTGTAGCTGTTAATGCGACAATCACCGGCCTTTTTGACAGCTTGTTCAAGCATTCTTGAATGAAGCGATAACTTGGCCTAAAATCATGCCCCCACTCAGATATACAGTGCGCTTCATCAATCGCGATTAAAGGGATCGTTAACCGATCCAGCAGCTGAAAAAAACGTTCATTTTGTAAGCGTTCAGGTGTGATATAAAGCAGCTCATATTCCCCATTTTCGCATTTTTTCAGCCTTTCATTCATTTCAGCTGCGGAAAGTGTGCTGTTTAAAAAGGAAGAACGTATTCCCATCTCATTTAACGCATCGACCTGATCCTTCATTAAAGAAATAAGCGGAGATACAACGATCGTTGTACCTTCCATCATGAGGGCAGGGATCTGATAGCAAACTGACTTCCCTCCGCCTGTCGGCATAATGCAGACAGTATCCTTTTGTTTATTTACAATCGCTTCAATGGCTTGTTTCTGTCCTTTTCTAAAGACATCAAAGCCATAGTATTGTTTCAGGAGTGCTTCTGCTTGTTCTAACATCCAATTCCCTCTCCGTCATTAGTTTTGTCCATTTTAACATATATTCTTGCCTCTACAGGCGATCTGTCCAATTTCGCATTTTCACAAAATAAAAAGCCATTTTCCGAAATGGAAAATGGCTTGAATCATCCTAGGAAAAGCTGCGGATGCCGTAATCTAAGTAAGAAAGTTTTAAACCACCACTCCTCAAAGTGGGTGTTTGCAGAAACGTTCCTGTCTTCCTCTCTAAGGAGGCATGACATTCCGGCTTCAATATAAAACTCCCTATTACAGCTTAAAGGTTAAAACTTAATTAACATTACGCGCATCGCAACCTTTAAACTATATTACACGAAAGTTTATTAAATTTCAAGAGATCTTTTTTCTAAGAAATACTTATGTATACAAGATATTTGTCCTTGCACACATAAGAAAACATTATTCTGAAAAAATGTAACTTCCACTTATTATCCTATTTTTCTTCGTCTATGTCAACATCCTGCTCTTCCTCTAATCGTTCATACGTATCTGAATGCATCTGATCCATTGTTTCTCTATTTGTTAAATCACGCATTTGATCAGAGAAATTACGGTCAAACTCGTTTGGGTCTTGAGTCGTTTCTTCGTTTTTCTTCGCATCGATTGAATAACGTGTATAGGGGACTGCTTTTAAACGTTCATATGGAATGTCTTTCCCTGTTTTCTCACATATCCCATATGTTCCGTCTTCCATTCGTTTCAGTGCTGCATCAATTTCGTCTTCAAGCTGGCCATCAACTTGATCCAGCGTTTGTTCTGTCATGCGGTCTAAATAGATGCTCCCATGATCAGCGATATGGTTCCCAACACCATTTGAAATCTCGCTGGATTCACTTAGCATAGATTCTTCTTTCTTTTTTGACCCTTTCACATCTTCTTTTAATTGATTCAATCTTTCGTATAAATCAGCTTTTTGTTCTTTCGTTAAGCCCACGGTCAATCACTCCTTTCTCATTAACTTCCCGCTGCAAGGGAATTGAAAACATCAAAAAAGCCGCCGCCTTTTTGGCAGCAGCTTTCTTCTCTTACAGAGTGCGAAGTGCTTCTTCTACTGGTTTATCCCCTTTAATCAAGTCAAAGGATTTATTTTTCACATTGGATTCTGTTAAGCTTTCCACAAGTACAGCGGCTACGTCCTCTCTTGAAATCTCAATGTTCTGATTATCGGGAATATGCTCCGCAGCTTCAATCTTTCCTGTCTTTTCCTCATGCAGCAAGGCACCTGGGCGGACGATGGTATAGGAAAGCCCAGACTGTTTTAAGTGTTCATCTGCTTTTCTTTTCGCCTCATAATAAATTTCCATACTTCCTTGCCCTTTTCCCTGGTTTGGGTCATCGGCATTATAGGAACTCAGCATAACAAAATGCTGAATGTTTTCTTTTTTCGCTGTGTCGACAAGGCGTTTTGCACCTTCTTGATCCACTGCAATTGTCTTATCTGCACCTGTTTTTGAGCCTGAACCAGCTGCAAAGATGACAGCATCTGCTTGTTTCACAGCATCTGTCACATCCTTTTCAAGATCACCGATGACAGGCGCTGCACCAAGTTCCTTTAGCGCATCCGCTTGTTTTTCATCTCGAATGAGAGCAAGCGGCTCATGTCCTTTTTCTTTTAAATAACGAATGACGAGCCTGCCTGTATGTCCATTTGCTCCAGCAACTAATACTTTCATTGTTCATTCTCCTTTCTGTATCTGTTTCATCTTTATCCTTTTTTGCTATCATTCAAACACCTAAACAAAAAAAGCCCTTCCCAGAAAATATGGGTAAGAGCTCAGGCAATGTGCGATCTATTAAAATAAGTAGAATGAGAAAAGTGCATGGTCTATGTAATCGCAAGGTTGATCAGCAAAGATGTTTTGTCAAAATGGCTTGCACATCACTCAAATCCGTCTCTTTCGAAAAATCGAGTTCAAATACTTTTGAGGTTGTGACAAGCAGCATACCTGTGTCCTGATCAAACACGCCAGCTTCTTGAATGGCAAAACTTTCAATTGATCGATACGGCAAGGAGACCCTGACTTTCTTCTTAGAAAATACGCGGTTATCGCCAAAGATCAGTCGTTTATTGGTGAAACAAATTTGGTCGTGACGCAGTCTGTAAACAGCCTCAATTCTTTCCCCTTCAATTAGTAAGGATTCGAATTTCTTATCATTTTGTTTACTGACAGAAAAAATACCCACGTAAACCCCCTCTTCCTCCATCAAATTCCTTTATGAAAAAACGGACGCACGCTCTGTGGGTACGTTTTATTCTCACTTATAGAATACGCTATAAATGGTCGTTATTCCATTACGAATAGATTAAATTTCATTTAACTTTTTCTTTTTGATTCGATGCTCTTTCCTCTACTTATTTAGACAGTTAAAGCAGGAAAAAAGTTTCAGTTCTTTTTGAGAAAAATTGCTGAATGTTACCAATAAAAAAACAGTGATTTTTTCAAATCACTGTCAGCGTGTATACAAACCCTCGCATTCTTTGTCAGTCCTGCGCGCCGGTGCTCACGAATGTCAAATTCGCTCCGGTACTCGTCCTTCCTAGACTGCAAAGGTTTTCATGTCACGCTGAAAAATGAAGACAAAGTGCTAAAATAAAGATCATTTTAGCACTTTGTCAACAATCTGGCCTATTCGTCTTTTGGTGTATCAATGGTTCCCTCGGCATATACATCGGAAATCTGCTCAAGCGTAATCGCCATATCAGCATCTTCGTGATCATGCCAAGCATTTTGATTATTCTGCTCGTCTGTTTGCTTCTTTTTCATCATCATCACCCTTTACTGTTTTTCTTAGTATGAGTGATGATCACTAAAATCATTCAGCAGAAATGTCTTCGAAATACTCTTTATAATACCCGCCTACTTTACCTGTATTATCAACGACAAACAGGAATTCTTCTGTCTCATTTTTCACTTCATATGTGCTTCCAACCGTTAGTGCACGATCGACCATATATTTTTTCGCATTCGTATGTATACATTTTACTTGCTTTAACGTTTGAGCCGTTTGCCAGTTTTGATGGATCATGATTTAAAAACTCCTTTTTTCATCTATACATTTATTGTAGCCAATTTTTCGTGAAATGCAATGAGTGTTATGGATTGCTTTTAAACATGTCGTGTAATATGATGAATGTATACGTTTACACACATGTGCGTATACTGGTTCATTTGCTTCAGGTCCGCTTTTCCACCTAGAACTCGCAGAACAACCCATATCTTTAAGGAGGTTTGTTTATTTATGAGCTCTACAACACTTCAAATTAGTTCAAAACTCGATTCTTTTCTCCAAGGGACGAAAAAACTCTACATTAACGGTCAGTTTGTCACAAGTCACGATAACAAAACCTTTTCGACTCCTAACCCAGCCACAGGTGAAACCCTTATTGATGTATATGAAGCAGGTGCAAAAGACATTGATGAAGCAGTAAAGGCTGCCAAAAAAGCCTTTCAAGGCCCATGGCGCTCAATGTCTGCCGCTGAACGCGCCCGCCTCATGTTCAAGCTTGCTGATTTAATGGAAGAAAACCAAGAAGAGCTCGCGCAGCTTGAAACTTTAGATAACGGAAAACCAATTAATGAAACAACAAATGCAGATATCCCTCTCGCCATTGAGCATATGCGCTATTATGCGGGCTGGACGACCAAAATAAGCGGACAAACCATTCCTGTCAGTCAAGGGTACTTTAATTATACCCGTCATGAGCCTGTTGGCGTTGTAGGACAAATCATTCCTTGGAACTTCCCGCTGCTCATGGCCATGTGGAAAATGGGTGCTGCACTTGCAACTGGCTGCACCATCGTTTTAAAGCCAGCAGAACAAACACCCCTCTCTGCTCTTTATTTAGCTGAATTAGTGGATAAAGCCGGCTTCCCAGAAGGTGTGATTAACATCGTTCCTGGATTTGGTGAAACAGCTGGAAACGCATTAACCGATCACCCTGATGTAAATAAGCTTGCCTTCACGGGGTCAACAAGCGTTGGGAAACTCATCATGGAGAAAGCAGCCAAATCCATTAAGAGGGTCACATTAGAACTTGGCGGAAAATCACCAAATATTATATTGCCAGATGCCGATTTAAAGAAAGCCATTCCAGGTGCTTTAAATGGGGTCATGTTTAACCAAGGCCAAGTGTGCTCTGCAGGTTCTAGAGTCTTTGTTCACCGGAGTCAATATGATGAGGTTGTCGATCAAATGGCTAAGTATGCGACATCCCTCAAGCAAGGCGCCGGTCTTCATCAAGATACGCAAATCGGACCTCTTGTAAGTAAAGAACAGCATGAGCGCGTGTTAGGATATATTGAAAAAGGTAAATCTGAAGGTGCAACAGCCGTTGTCGGTGGCGATTGCCCTTATGAGGCTGGCTATTTTGTCTCCCCTACTGTTTTTAAAGATGTAGAAGATGACATGACCATCGCAAAAGAAGAAATCTTCGGGCCTGTCCTATCTGCGATTCCATACGATTCCATTGATGAAGTGGTCGAAAGAGCCAACCAGTCTGACTATGGATTAGCAGCAGGACTTTGGACAGAAAACTTAAAACATGCCCATGACATTGCTGCACGTCTTGAAGCAGGCACGATTTGGGTCAACTGCTATAATGTCTTTGATGCTGCAGCCCCGTTTGGAGGATACAAGCAATCAGGTCTTGGCAGAGAAATGGGATCATACGCCCTTAACAACTATACAGAAGTCAAAAGTGTGTGGATTAATCTCCAAGACTAATGACGCCTATAAAGCCGGTGACCATGTCATCGGCTTTTTTTTGTGATTGCATGTGACAGGCAGTCTCCTGAATATAGTAATAAAGGAAAGGAGCATGGCCGCATATGCAAGATTTCAAAACGAAAGTAAACGAATTTATTGATGAATTGCACATGCAAATGCTACGCAGACAACGAGAAGATGGCGCTTTTGTCTTCTGCTTTGAAGGCCCAATGATGACAAATGCTTTTTTGATTATGCTGTTAAAGGCTGTCGGTGATTCGGACCAGGCACTCGTTCATCAATTGGCAGAAGCAATTCGCGAAAAGCAAAATGAAGATGGTTCTTTTTCTTTGTATCATGATCAATCGGGACATGTAACAGCGACTGTGCAAGGCTATTGTGGAATGCTCGTTTCAGGGAGGTTTCAACAAGATGAGCCGCATATGGAAAAAGCAGCACACTTTATTCGATCAAAAGGCGGATTAAAAGACGTTCATTTTATGACAAAGTGGATGCTTGCCGTCAATGGCATGCACCCTTGGCCATACTTCTATGCGCCACTTTCATTTTTACTCATCCCTACATACTTTCCGCTGCACTTCTATCATCTTAGTGCATATGCAAGAATTCATTTTGTCCCAATGATGATTGCACTCAACAAACGATATACCTCTCATGAACAGTTTCCAAGCTTAGCACATCTTGATGCGAACATGTCTAAAAATCCTTTTGACTGGTTTATGGCAAGAGAAGAACGTTCCACTCACCACTTTCTAGCGTACATGCGGTCGTATACAGCACTCGACAGCCGCCTCGACTTTTTCGGGTATGAGGCAGCGAAGCGGTATATGTTTGACCGCCTTGAAAAAGATGGCACGCTGTACAGCTATTTAAGTGCCAGTATTTTTATGGTCTATGCACTCATGAGTCTTGGATACTCTCCAGGACATCATCTCATTTTAAAAGCAGTTAAAGGGATGAAAAAGATAGTCACTGACTGTGGGGGCAGGAAATATGCTGAGAATTCTACATCCACAGTTTGGGATACAGCGCTTGTCAGTTATGCTTCTCAGCGAGCAGGCAGAACACAAGAAGATCCAGTTATCGAAAAGTCTTTTACGTACTTATTGAACCGGCAGCAAATGAAGAAAGCAGATTGGGCGATTCATAACCGGCATGCGGCTCCGGGAGGCTTTGGTTTTTCAGATTTGAACACAAATAACCCTGATTGTGATGATACGCAAATTGTGTTAAAAGCCATTCCTCACACCTACGCACCGGTTCAGTGGAAACGAGGATTTGATTGGCTTCTTTCCATGCAAAACCGTGATGGCGGCTTTTCTGCTTTTGAAAAAAATCAAGATCACTTCTTGCTTCGTCATCTTCCGCTCGAATCTGCTGAGGATGCGGCCATTGACCCATCTACTCCTGATATTACAGGTCGTGTGCTTCATCTCATCGGTCTTGAAGAGAACAACATGTCACCACTCATGCAAAGGCAAAAAGATCATTGCGTAAAATGGCTTCTTGATCATCAAGAGAACAACGGATCATGGTTTGGCAGATGGGGCGTTTGCTATATTTATGGAACCTGGGCTGCATTAACAGGACTAAAGGCTGCTGGCATCCCCTCATCGCATCCTGCTGTTCAAAAAGCGTGTCGATTTTTAAAAACAATTCAATTGGAAGATGGCAGCTTCGGAGAATCGTGTAAAAGTGCAGAGGTAAAAAGATATGTCCCGCTCCCATTTGGAACAGTGGTTCAAACGGCTTGGGCTGCTGAGGCACTTTTACAATATGAGAAGCCGGATCACACAACAATTTTAAAAGCCATCTCATTTTTGATTCATCATCAGCACTCGAGTGAAGCCTTGCACTATCCAGTAGGCATTGGTCTTCCAAAGCAATTTTACATCACCTATCATAGCTATCCATTTGTCTTTCCAATGATGGCTTGTTCCACATTTTTAGAAGAAATGAGGCGTAAAAATGAATAAGGAAGAATATCGCATGCAGCTTAAAGATTGGCTTAGCTCCATTCAAGGTGCAGTTCAAGATATCAACATCCGTCAGAAAACAGAACATTTATCGTTCATCATGAATGATGAATATTCCAGTGAAGAAGAGTGGTACGAATTGGCTGAAAGTATTGCAGAGGATATGAAACCACTAGAAGCAATGCGAGATGTGGCAGCTGGCGACCATAAATTACCTCCGCTCCCTTACCGGTATGATGCACTAGAACCGTTTATTTCAAAAGAGATTATGTATTTGCATCACCAGAAACATCATCAATCATATGTTGATGGTCTGAACCAAGCTGAGCTTGCCTTAAAAAGAGCGAGAAGAACCAATGATTTTAAAATGATCAAGCATTGGGAACGGGAGCTTGCCTTCAATGGTGCGGGACACTATTTACATTGCATTTTTTGGTTTTCTATGAGTCCTTCAGGAAAACGAAAGCCCACTGGACAAATGCTGCGTCTCATTGAACAATCGTTTGAAAGCTATGATGCATTCAAATCCCAATTTTCAGCTGCAGCCAAACAAGTAGAAGGTGTTGGCTGGGCCATTCTTGTATGGGCACCAAGATCTCAACGATTAGAGATTTTACAAGCCGAACGCCATCAATTTCTATCACAATGGGATGTGATCCCTCTTCTAGCTCTTGACGTATGGGAACATGCCTACTATCTGCAATATCTGAATGAAAAAGCACAATATGTAGACCGTTGGTGGAATGTCGTTGACTGGCGTGAGCCAGAAGCACGACTAAAGCAAGCTCAGCAAGTGAAATGGGCCCCTTTTTAAGACGATACTCCATATAGGCAAATGCTTATATGGGGGTTTTTAATTCAATTTAGTTTACATAATTTTATTATGATCACCACTATAAAGAATGGGTTGTTTTTTCAGAAAATTTGTTTAAAATAAAAAAGATATGTAAGGAAAGAGAGTTGAAACAATAAATGAAGATTCTTTTAACTATTAGTCACTTTGCAGGAAGGACCTTTGCGATTTGGGTCATTGTCTTTGCACTTCTTGGATTTGCCTTTCCTGCCGAATTCTCTAAGATTGGACCGTATATTCCTTTTTTACTCGGTATTATTATGTTTGGAATGGGGCTTACCTTGTCCGCTGAAGATTTTAAAGAACTGTTTCGAAAACCTCTTTATGTTCTGATCGGGGTGCTGACGCAGTACACACTCATGCCGCTTCTTGCCTTTTTGTTAGCTTACGGACTGCGGCTTCCGTCTGAAATCGCAGTAGGAGTTGTTCTCGTAGGCTGCTGCCCAGGTGGTACAGCATCGAACGTCATGACCTTTTTGGCGAAAGGAAATACAGCTTTATCTGTAGCTGTAACCACCATATCAACATTGCTTGCGCCGTTTTTAACCCCTGTTTTCATTTTAATTTTTGCAAGATCTTGGTTACCTGTATCACCAGAGGCTCTGTTTTTATCCATTGTACAAGTTGTCTTAATCCCTATTATTTTAGGTATTCTTGTGAAATTGTTTTTTAAAAAACAAGTATCGTATGCGGTTCAAGCACTGCCGCTTGTATCTGTTGCCGGAATTGTGGTGATCATTGCTGCGGTTGTCAGTGCAAATAAAGAGCAGATTCTTCAATCTGGACTGCTGATATTGGCCGTTGTTATATTACATAATGGACTTGGTCTTTTATTTGGTTACCTGATCGCAAAGTGGTGCAAAATGGATATCCCTTCTCGTAGAGCGATCTCGATCGAAGTTGGCATGCAAAACTCTGGACTCGGTGCAGCTCTAGCAACAGCGCACTTCTCGCCACTTGCAGCCGTTCCAAGTGCCATTTTTAGTGTGTGGCATAATTTATCTGGTTCCTGGCTTGCAACATATTGGTCAAAAAAAGGAAATCCTGAAAATGAAAAAGAAAAAAAGCTAGCACCTTAACGGGTGCTAGCTTTTCAAATTGGAGATTATCCTTCAAGCAATAGCTGCTCCGGATCTTCAAGCAAGTTTTTAATCGTGACAAGGAATCCAACTGCTTCTTTACCATCAACAATCCGGTGGTCGTAAGAAAGAGCTAAATACATCATCGGACGGTTCTCAAAACGTTCTTCATCAATTGCCACAGGACGAAGCTGAATTTTATGCATCCCTAAAATTCCAACTTGAGGACTGTTTAAAATTGGTGTTGAAAGCAGTGAACCGAATGTTCCACCGTTTGTGATCGTGAATGATCCACCTTGTAACTCATTCAGAGACAATTTGTTATCTCGTGCTTTTTTCGCAAGATGACCAATTTCCTTTTCAATCCCTGCAAACGACAATCTGTCTGCATCACGGACAACCGGTACGACAAGTCCTTCGTTTGCAGCAACAGCGATGCCGATGTCATAGAATTTCTTCAAGACAAGCTCATCACCTTGAATTTCTGCGTTAAGTAGCGGATATTTCTTCAGTGCTGCTACAACTGCTTTTGTGAAGAAGGACATGAAGCCAAGCTTTACATCATTTTGTTCAAGGAACGCATCTTTACGGCGCTTTCTTAAGTCCATCACAGCCGTCATATCTACTTCATTAAATGTCGTCAGCATCGCAGCCGTTTGCTGAACCTCAACTAAACGTTTTGCAATCGTTTGTCTGCGGCGTGACATTCTCTCACGTTCAACAGGCTTTCCTGGTTGCTCATTTTGCACCGCAGCATTTGCTTTTGGCGCGGCTTTCGGTGCACTTGCAGGTGCTTCATTCTTTTGATAAGAAGCGACATCCTGCTTTCGTACCCTGCCCAGCGGATCTACGGTTGGAATCTCAGATAAGTCTAGTCCCTTCTCTCTCGCTAGTTTTCTAGCTGCAGGAGAAGCGATGGTTCTGCCATTACCAGATTTCGGCTCTTCTTTCACTGCTTCTTCTTTTTGAGCAGCTGCCGGTTCTTCTTTCGAAGCTGGTGCAGACTCTTGCTCAGGTGCTGGAGCTGCGGACTCGCTTCCGCCAGCTTCACCTGCTGCAATTGTTCCGATGACTTCTCCAACTTGTACAGTGTCACCAGAATCCTTCAGCACTTCTTTCAGTACACCAGATTCTTCGGCTGTCAGTTCGACATTGACTTTATCTGTTTCAAGTTCTAACAGGTATTCTCCCTGCTCCACATAATCGCCCGGCTGCTTTAGCCATTGGGCAATCGTTCCTTCCGAGATCGATTCCGCTAATTCAGGTACTTTAATTTCCGCCATTTTTCATTTCCCCCTTAGTTTTTGCGAGTCAAGCTATCAGATACAATTCGTTCTTGTTCTTTTTTATGCACAGTTGGATCACCCTCAGCCGTACTTGAACGTCTTCTTCGGCCGATATAACGTACTTTTACTTTTTCAGGCGCAATTTCACGTAAATATGGCTCAATGTATCCCCAAGCCCCCATATTTTGTGGCTCTTCTTGCACCCATACGATTTCTTCTAAGTTTGTTAGTTTCGATAAAATCGCTTTAATATCTTTGGCTGGGAATGGATATAGTTGTTCCACTCTCGCAATGTGAAGCCAATCTTTCGGCTCTTCCATTTGGGTAAAACGATCACTAATATCGATTGATACCTTCCCGCTAGATAGCACGAGGCGCGATACTTTTTCGTGATCATGCACAAGGCCTGGCTGTTCAAGAACTGGACGGAACTGCCCATCCGTTAATTCCTGGACTTCAGACAATGTGTTCGGGTTACGAAGCAGACTCTTCGGTGTCATGATGACAAGCGGACGAATCTCTTCACGAAGCAGCATTTTCGCCTGTCTTCTAAGGATATGGAAGTATTGTGCTGCACTTGTCAAGTTCGCCACTGTCCAGTTATTCTCAGCAGCTGATTGCAGGAAACGCTCTGTTCTACCACTTGAATGTTCAGGTCCTTGTCCTTCATATCCATGCGGCAAGAGCATCACTAGACCTGATTTTTGCCCCCATTTTGCGCGGCCAGCTGAAATAAATTGATCGAAATACACTTGAGCCGCATTTGCGAAGTCTCCAAATTGAGCCTCCCAAATGACTAACGTTTCAGGAGAATAGACATTATAACCATATTCAAATCCGATCACTGAGCCCTCTGACAGTGGACTATTATGAACAGTAAATGATGCGTTTGCATCACTCAGCTCATGAAGAGCAATAAATTCATCTCCAGTTTGACTGTCGTGAAGAACAAGGTTTCTTTGAGCAAAAGTACCGCGCTCTGAATCCTGTCCGGTCATTCGAATTGGCGTACCGTCTTTTAATATAGATGCAAATGCAAGTGCTTCCCCAAGCGACCATTCTACTTTACGGTCATCTGTAAACACTTTTGCACGTTTTTCAAGGATCCGCTTGAGCTTACCAAATACTTGGAAATCCTCAGGCCAGCTGATCAATTCTTCATTCAGCTTTCGTAATACATCAAATTCTACTGATGTATCCACTGCTGGGAAGCCATTTGATACTGGTTCTGGCAGTTCAATTTCTTGAATCGTATGCTCTTTCTTTGAAGGCACCTTTTGATAGGCTTCTTCTATTTTCGTCGCTACAGCCTGCTCGATTTCTTCACGCTGCTCTTTCGTTAGAAGACCTTCTGTAACAAGTTTATCTGCAAAGATATTCTTGACCGTTTTGTGCTTTCTGACTGCATCGTACAGCATCGGCTGAGTCGTAGAAGGCTCATCCATTTCGTTATGACCGAATCTGCGATAACCGATCAAGTCAATTAAGAAATCCTTCTTAAAGCGTTTGCGGTATTCTACAGCTAGCTGAACAGCCGCTAAACATGCTTCTGGATCATCTGCATTGACGTGAACAATTGGAATCTCAAACCCTTTTGCAAGGTCACTTGCATATTTCGTTGAGCGAGATTCATTGCTTTCTGTTGTAAATCCGATCATATTGTTTGCAATGATATGGATTGTTCCGCCCACCTGATAGCCTACAAGTTGACTTAAATTTAATGTTTCTGCCACAATTCCTTCTCCAGGAAATGCCGCATCACCATGAATTAAGATGGCTAATGCCTTTTCAACGTCTAGAGCTGGATAACCTTTTTGAGTACGTGTTTCCTGAGCGGCACGTGTGCTTCCTTCAATGATTGGATCAATGAATTCCAAGTGACTTGGGTTATTAGCAAGCGTGACTCTCGCACTCTTTGTATCTTCGTCTTTAATTTGGCGATCTGCTCCAAGATGGTACTTTACATCACCTGTCCACCCGTAGCTGATGCCGATAGAGCCTTCTGATGGAACAAGCTCTTTATTTGGCGCATGCTGGAATTCTGAGAAAATAATCTCGTATGGTTTTCCTAACACATGTGCTAATACATTTAAACGGCCTCTGTGTGCCATTCCAATGTTAATATTTGAAGTCCCTTGTGTAACAGACTCTGAAATAATTTCATCAAGTACTGGGACAAGTGCGTCTAATCCTTCTATTGAGAAGCGCTTTTGCCCAACAAATGTTTTATGAAGAAACTGTTCGAACTGCTCAACTTCTGTTAATCTCTTGAAAACAGAAACTAGTTTATCCGCTGGTTTTTTCTTAAATAGTTCACCAGACTCAATCGATTTTGAGAGCCAGTTTCGTTCTTCGAAATCATGCACGTGATCAAACTCAAATGAAATGGTACGCTTATACGTATTTCTCAAATGGTTAATGGCTTCTATGCCGTTTGAAATGTGTTTTGGTGCGTCAGGACTAATAATAGATATTGGAATATTCTTGACGTCTTCTTCTGTTAAACCGTACTCCTTTAAAGGAAACAGCTCTTGTAATTCCTTTTCTTTGCGAAGAGGATTGACGGAAGCATTTAAATGGCCATACGTTCTGATGTCTTCTGCCAGTTTAACGACTGATGCTATCTTTTGGATTTGTTCAGAAGTAACTACGCTATTTTCTTTTTTCCCAATTTCCTCCTTCATTTCACTCGGTGGTGCACCAAGTTCAACAAATATGCCTCTTAGATCTTCATCAACACTAGTAGGATCCTGGACATACTGATCGTAGAGCTCGAGCACATAGCCGAGGTTCGGACCATGAAATTCTTCCCAACTCAACGGTTGTTTCACATCATTTTGAAACATTTTGAACACTACCCCCAACTTTGATCATCAAGTGATTGAACACTATCTCGATATAACTTCCAGAACACAATGACCAAATTTATGTAATAAAACGCTTCCAATAATATTCTACCACTGTTTCGGATTACTTTCTACATTCTTTGTTCAATTAAAGATAAAAAATTCACAGAAAAACAAAAAATTTAAATCATTCCGAAAAATATTTTGAAGAAAGGGGCAAAACCTTATGCCCCAATGCTTTTATGCAGTAATTTCTTCAGTAATGGATATAAGACATCCGGCAATGTATCGACATCTGGTACAAAAATGCTGAACTTGCCATACATATCTTGAATGGTTTTTATCTGTGCTTCTTCTATCGGCGAATTGGATAAAAACACATTGATCACCTCAATACCCTTTTTCCTCGCCTCAAGAACTGCTTCATGTGTATCGACGATCCCATTTTGTTCGTAGCTGAAGGCAGCTGGCTCTCCGTCTGAAAAGACAATGAGAAACTTTTGCTCTTCTCTTCGTTTTAAAATCATTTTTGTCATTTGGCGAATCGCATAGCCATCCCGGTTATCCTCTTCTGGTTCAAGGGACATAATGGAAGGACCTGCATCAAATAAAGAATCTTTGAACGACACGACCGTGTTGAAATAGTTCGGCTGACTTGTTTCGGTTGCGTCGTTTGTATCTTCCCAAAACCCCACAATTTGATGTGGGACTTGAACGGATTTTAACGCTTCATGAAATAGAACAATTCCTTTTTTCGTCTCGTCCATCTTGTCAAACATGCTGGCAGAACAGTCTACTAATAAAGTGAAAACAGCATCAATCTCCGAAGAAGGTGCCTGTTTTTTATAGAAAAGACGCGGGTTAGACTCTGTAAAATACCGAATCAGCTTTTTACTGAGGCGTCCTGCATGAAGGTCCGTTTTTGGCCATGATTTTTTGTGTTCGAGCGTTTTTTGAATCATCTGTTTTAAGCGTTTCTGATAAGGCTCAATCTCCTTAGCGTGCTGCTTGTATACATCGATTTGTTCTGGCGCGGGAGGATCAGGTGAAATCATGACTGGAAACGCATATTTGTTCTCTTTTCCATTCTCATGAGCATCCGCCCCGCTTTCTTCTCCTTCAGCCTCTTCCAGCGCCTCAAGCTTTGAATAATCTTTTCGGTATGTTTGCTTGGCAGAGCCTTGGACAGTGCCGAGTGCTTGATCTCCGTCATCGCCTTCTCTTGCTGCATCCTTCCCGAGATCACTTTTACCGCCGTGCTCTAAATCAAATTGAAGGAAGCTTTTTGACGGCGCTTCTGTTTCTCGATGCCACACTTCCATATACTCCTGGTGGATATCTTCATCGCCCTCTTTTTCCCGGTCGACTTTGATGTCCTCACTTAATTTAGGTTTTCTTTTCAAGTCATGAAACAGCGGTTCTTTTGCCGCTTTTTCATAGTCCAATTCCGGGAAGAAAAAGTACGTATTCAGCATATCCTTATCAAGAAGCTCATCAAAGCCTTCCATTAATTCTTTGACAATGACTGCGATATCTCCGGTTGAACCCGCTTCATATACACGCTCAAGACTTGATTCAACAAACGGAATCATTGGGTTGATCCGCTCGTGAAGAGGCGGAATCTCTTCCAGCGGCGAATCAGCTGTCAGCTTCACATACATTGCACAATAGAGTGCATCCGTTAGAATGCTTCGCTCTTGGTTAATTGTTAATTGCGTCTTAAAGTGTCGCCGGTACAGCTCTCTTCTTCGTTTAAATACCTTTTTTGTTCCTGGGCGATCGCGTTTAATTCGCTCTTCAATCCGGATATCTTCAAACAGGCTAAACAATTGTTTACATAGATCAGGAATGGAAATTGTATGGGCATAGCGAATAATTTCCTGAAAGACAGTCAGATCACTATAAACGGTTCCTACTGCACGGAGGAACACATCACTTTTTAGCCCGGCTGTCATGTCTTCTTGTTTACGATCATCCCAAAAATGGCTGATGAAAATTTTCTTTTCAAAAGGCTCATAGTAAGAATGCACTCCGTATTCAAGCTCGACATCATCACTTTTTGCTAACGTTTTAGCTAAATCCGTTAATTCCATAAATAAAAATGAATCGATTCTGCTGTCATTAAATTTGATGAATTTCAAAAGTCAGAACCTCACTCGAATAATGTTTGGGCAATATTTCTTACCGCTGCTTTTTCTCGGTCATCTTCTAGCTTTTCAACAATCCCTCGTTCAACTGCACGAAGCGGCGGGATAAATTGCGCAAGATCACATGTGTCTAGGAGTGCACGGATGGATGCCGCTTCTTCACTTACCTGCCCGTTGTGCGCCTGTGTAATGAGGTCTGATGAGAGCTGCACGAATTGATCGATTAACCGTTCATCCTTTAATACAGATTGGGATTGCAGTACATCCTTTAGGATACCGCCGCCAATATATGGAACGTCAATCACAACAAAACGGTTTTTTAACGCTTCATTTAGAGGCACTGTGCCGACATAGCCTTCATTGATTGCCGCAATCACGCCAAAGCCTTCATCTGCTCGAACGACCTCGCCTGTAAATGGGTTTGTCATCATTTTTCTGTAGTCGAGTACACCGTTTAAAATAGGCAGTGTTTCCGGCTTCGCCATGTTGATTTCATCAATATATAAGAGATGGCCTTTTTTCATCGCTTTCGTTACGGGTCCTTCAATAAATTCAATAGAAGCAACTTGACCATCATTGTGAATGGTTTTATAGCCAATCAAACTTTCTGCATCAAGATCAACCGAGCAGTTCACACTATGCATCGGCTGCTGAAAGAAAGCAGATAAAGTTTCTGCTAGTTTTGTTTTACCTGAGCCAGTCGGCCCTTTTAAAAGAACGTTTTTGCCGAGTGCTAGTGCAATCATAGCATCTTGTATGATAGACGTATCCTGTGATTCATAGCCGCCTGTTCCAATAAGCGGACGGAATTCTTCTTCTAGTCCTTTTGCTTTTGCTTCAATCATTGCTTGAATTTCTTCTGGGAGTGATTGTTCGTTAAACATATATGATTAATTCCTCTCTTCGATCATTTTCCTCACCAAGTATACTAAAAAAACCTTTATGCACTCAATACATAAAGGCTAGACATCTGTTATTTTACCATTTCTTTTGTAATCGCTCCGCAAGCGATGCGTTTCCCTGAGTTTCCAGAAGGGTTGCTTAAGTAATCATCTGCTTCTGCATGAATGATAAAGCTCCGTCCATATTGATCGATTAATTGGTTTGGACCTCCCTTTAACGTCACATCTGGTACATTCACGACAACATCAATTTGTCCATCTGCCCCAACTTCTAAATTAGGCATATCTCCAGCGTGGTGGCCTTTTGGGTTATCAAATCCATGCTCCCGGTGTGTCGGATTAAAGTGAGCCCCTGCCGTTTCAAAATCTGGCGCTTCACATATTCCTGTTTCGTGAATATGGAAGCCATGAGGACCAGGCGGCAGATCTTTCGCTTTCACATGTAAATCCAGCCCATTTTCCGAGGAATCTCTTACTTCGATGCTGCCTATTTTTTGCCCGTTTTCATTGATGAGTGTCGTGGTAACTGGTGCTTGTTTAGGTGCTGCAACCTCGCTGATTTCTTCTGTCGTTTCTTTTTTCGGCGGTGCATGACATGCTGTTGCGACAAAGACCAGACACATCATGATCACCCACACTGACTTTTTCATATGACTGCCCCCTTTTGATATCAGTATGGACAATCTGAACAATAGGCAAACAAAAAAAGCCGAAAATCGGCTTTTTTTAGAAGAAACGTTTTGCACCTAAATAGGCTTTTTTCCAATATGGGTTGCTTAAGTTCGAGATCCCAACTCCGCTGTCACTTGCATGAAGGAAATCTCCTCCGCCAAGGTATAGTCCCATATGAGATGGACCCGCTTTGTATGTTGTGAAATAAACAAAATCGCCAACCTGAGGTGTGCTCACAGGTTTCATCATACTCCAGTAGCCTGCTGTGCTTAATCTGGATACAGACGAAACTTTATTAATGAGGTAATAAACAAAGCCGCTGCAGTCAAAACCAGATGGTGTATTGCCGCCCCATCTGTAAGGAATGCCTGTCAGCTTTTTCCCTTCTTGGATCATCGTCGTGATTTTTGCATTCATCGGCACATCATTTTTGTTATTATTGACCGGAGTTGTCGAACCGTTAGACGTAGAACCATTCGACCCAGTTGAGCCTGAAGCTGCACCATTAATTTTTAGAACTTGTCCAATTCTAAGCACATCGCTTTTTAAGCTGTTTGCTGTGCGGATGGATTGAACCTGCACTTTAAATTGATTCGCAATTTTCCATAAGGAATCGCCTGATTTTACAGTATAAGTTGTCGCTTTCCCGCTTGAAGGCGGGTTGCTTGGTTTAGCAGGTGCTTTCGGCTGACTTGGTTTTGATGCAGCCGTCCCTTTTACTTTCAATACTTGATTCGGATAAATCATATCAGATTTTATCCCATTCAATGTTTTGATTTCACCAATCGACATATTGAGCGAATTCGCAATTTTCCAGAGAGAATCCCCTAATTTAACCTTGTATGTACTTGATGAGGATGAACTATTTGAGTTCGTTGTCTTATTGTTTGAGCTGGAATTTGAAGAGGAGTTTGATGACTGGCCCCCGCTTGTCTTCGTACTTCCAGATACCTTTAGCTTTTGTCCAGGACGAATTAAGTCACTGTTTAAGCTGTTTAGACTTTTTAAGCTTGCGACTGACATTTTATGATTTTTTGCAATGAGCCATAAAGAATCTCCAAGCTTTACAGTGTAGCTTGATGTCGTTGAAGCATTTGATTTCGTTGCTTTTGATCCAGTTGACGAGCTGGATTTTTTGCTTTTTGCGCCAGGAATTTTCAAGCTTTGTCCTGCAAAAATCATCGTCGTTTTTAGTTGATTAAGAGATTGAAGTTCCGAAATACTTGTATTGTACTGTTCGGCAATCTTCCAAAGTGAGTCACCGCTTTTCACTTTGATCGTCTGTGCTTCTGCCGGTGCAGCAAACACAGCTGAGCCAGCGATCGCTGAAACTGTGAGGCCGGTTACTACTTTTTTCTTCATAGATGAATCTCCGCCTTTCATATTTCATTCAATAAGACTTATGTACTAGTTTTGAGTTTAGCATTTAATGGTTCTGCTTCTCTTGCACTATTTTATCTTTATTTCTATTATATTACTCGACATGTAGACGTTGGGCAATAACAAATAGGCTAAAGCAGCCAACTCAAAATGCTAAAACAAAGCCATATCGTTTCTATCGGCAGTTTGCTGTATTTATAAACATTTTTTAAGGAATTTTTAAGTTGACGTTTAGAAATTTGTCAAAACAAGCACGGTGCTAGTTTCATAGTTCTATTCTACATGACAAATTTTTCTGTATCAAATGACTTTTTACTCAATTGGCTGTTTTTTCTCCTCAAATGAAAAAAAGCATCCTTCCGAATGAAGAATGCAGCGATTCATTTTTATTTCCTTATTTCAGGTTCTTTTACAGTGAGCGGATAAAGGACTCCTTCTTTCGCAAACGACATTTTCCCCGTTTCTTCTGATACGACGAGAACAAGTGCATCGGTCATACCGGAGAGTCCGATCGCAGCCCTGTGTCTTGTCCCGAGAGAAGGACTAACTTTTTTTGAAGTAAGCGGGAGCACATTTGCAGCAGATACGAGTGTATTCTCTTTGACTAAAAGAGCACCATCATGAAGTGGATTTCCTGGGTAGAAAATGCTTTCTATTAATGAAGCACTAATTTTCGCATGAAGATTTGTCCCTTTTTGAATAAAATCCTCAACCTCATCACGCCTTTGAATCACAATAAGTGCCCCGTGTTTTTGTTTTGATAAGTTCTCAATGGCTAACGAAAATTGAGCAAATCCAGGTGTGAATTCTTCCATATACGATTGCAAATAAAACGAGGAAGCCTCTGCGTGCATTTCATTAAACTCATCATGTAATGACTCGAGATCACAAAGTAGACATTGCTCGATCTCATCAAGGGAATCAATAATGTCACTTGCATCCTTCATGATTTTCATCAAGTGTGTTCTCATGTCCACTTTAAATAGCGCTTCTTCATTCGTACGATTGATCATTTGACCTTTTCCCTCCTCCTTTTTGTTGTCATAAAATAACAAATTATGCGCATTCTATTGATATGGAGGTGACTTAATATGACCATTCAGAAAGTGATTCAATATGCTTGCAGCATTTTAGGTGTTGTCAGTCTTTCCTTTATTTATGCCCAAATGTTTAAAAAAACGAAGCCATCTAAGAAAAATAATCCGACGGGGAATTGATTTTTTTACATAGCATGATATAATCCTCTCGTTATTTCTGTTCAGAGAGGAACTTATGATGAGAGAAACAAATAGCATTCGAGCTAAGGTGACACTATTTTTAACCATTTTGATTCCGATTTTAATCACTCAAGCGGGTCTTTCGCTGATTACGTTTTTAGATACCGTAATGTCTGGAAAAGTGAGTGCAGAAGACCTTGCGGGTGTTGCGATCGGTTCTAGTATTTGGACACCCGTTTATACAGGACTTGCTGGTATATTAATGGCCGTTACGCCGATTGTCGCTCAGCTGATGGGCGCTGGGCATAAAAAAGATGTTCCCAAGGCTGTCTTTCAGGCGATTTATTTATCCTTTCTTTTAAGTATCGGTGTGATTGCGATTGGTACAATCAGCATCCCTTACGTATTAGGTGGACTTGGACTTGAGCAATCCGTAGAGGATATTGCGCGGCATTTTCTCAGTTTTCTTGCTTTTGGTATCATCCCGCTGTTTGGTTATTCGGTACTCAGGTCATTTATTGATGCATTAGGGAAAACACGTGTGACGATGTTCATCACGTTAACAGCACTTCCTATTAACTTTGCTTTAAACTATGTATTTATTTTTGGGAATTTTGGCTTTCCAAAGCTTGGCGGTGCGGGAGCTGGCCTTGCATCTGCGATGACGTATTGGGCCATTTTCATCATGAGTATTTGTATTGTCATGAAAGCAGAACCATTTGCCTCATTTCGTTTGTTTCAAAAACTGCCTCGAATCAATATCTCCCGTATGGGGCAAATACTGAAAATCGGTCTTCCTATTGGGTTTGCGATCTTTTTTGAAACGAGTATCTTTGCAGCTGTCACGCTGTTAATGGGTCACTTTGATACTGTGACGATTGCAAGTCACCAGGCTGCGATGAACTTTGCTTCTATCTTATATATTTTACCGCTCAGTATCTCAATGGCTTTAACAATTGTCGTTGGGTTTGAATCCGGTGCCAAGCGGTATAAAGACGCGCAAAACTACAGCTATATCGGAATTGGAACGGCGGTATTATTCTCATTGTGTACGGCGGCACTCATTTTGTTATTTAGACCAGAGATTGCTGGTTTATACACAGCTGAATCGGCTGTTTTACAGTTGACACAGCACTTTTTGATTTATGCGATCTTTTTCCAGCTGTCAGATGCAATTGCTGCACCCATTCAAGGGGCTCTGCGCGGCTATAAAGATGTGAACTATACGCTCATTGCCGCATTTGTTTCTTACTGGGTGATCGGTCTTCCTTCCGGCTATTTGATTGGCACCTATACCTCATTTGGGGCATTTGGCTATTGGATTGGTCTCATTGCAGGACTTGCCGCTGGTGCCGTCGTCCTCTTTATCCGCCTCAGATTGATTGAAAAACGCTTGCTTCAGCAAGCGCCCAATCACTAAAGACGACACAAAAAAAGCAGCTGATCGATGTCAGCTGCTTTTTTATTTAGTCATTCCATTGGTACGTCCAGAAAATTTCTTCATCGAACCATTTTTGGACGACAGGTTCTTTGTTTTTCAGCTTCTGTTCAAGCTCTCTCAGCATGCCTTCTGTTTGCGTTCTATGCGCTCTCAGTGCATTTAATTTGATATCTGCTACATCTGTAATGTCGATCATAATATCTGCATTTCCCAGCACTTCTTCTCTATTTCTCGTAATGGCCATGCAGTATGTGACAGGACGGTCTTCTTTTTTCTTACGGTAAAGAGCACGAATAACCGCTTCGCCTGTCGCATCATGATCAGGGTGTACACCGTGTCCTGGATAAAACGTGACAATCAGTGTAGGTTTGACTTCATCAATGATGTTTTCCATCACATCAGCTAAATACTCGTCGTCTTCAAATTCCAATGTTTTATCACGAAGTCCAAGCATACGTAAGTCTGTGATATCCATTTCTTTGCAGGCATTGATTAATTCCTGTTTTCTTAATTCAGGAAGTGTTTCACGGTTGGCATATGTTGGGCTGCCCATATTTCTGCCCATTTCCCCAAGTGTCCCGCATGCATACGTGACTGGGATTCCGCGTTTTCTGCTTTGTGCAATGAGACCTGCAACCCCAAAGGATTCATCATCTGGGTGAGGCAGCATCACTAGTACATGTTCGTTCATGACTCGTCACCCTTTCTTCTACACCTGAAATGGTGTTTCACTAATTTGTAATGAGATCGCTAGTTTTCCGTCTGGCAAGTGCCCTGCTAACAGCAGGCGGCCATGGTCATCAAACACATAATCCGTTAATCCTTCTGCGTAAATCCAGCCATCTTCTGTTTTCATTCCAACACGGTACGGACCTTGTCCTTTTATTTTCGCCTGTGAATAGACGACTTTCGCATTTCGGATATATGCCACAACCGTCATATTTTGTTCATTTACATGAGCTGAATAAGAACCAGTTGTCGTTTCAAGATGAACGAAAACTGGACGATTTAAAAACGATTCAAGATGTGTTGTGACATCTTCCGTTTGAATTGGTTTCATGAGTGGTTCCTTCCTTCATTTTGAATTAATTCTCGCAGCTTTTTTGTATGTAAGCTGATCAGCTGCAGCTGATGATCATGCTCAAGCTCACTTTCTAATATTCTCTCTACAGCGAGCACATATTTTTGATGGAATGATTTTCTCGCCCGCGGATGAGTGCGCGCATCGCTTAAATCATCACATATCGCCTCGAGTAAAGAAGACATATCATCGACATCAAGCTGACGATTTTTCCATAAAGATTGATAAGCGGCTGCAAGCTCATTGGCAGATGACATGTAATCACCTCTACAGTTTTGGTAACAACTTATTATGACATGATCCGCATTCAAAAAAAAGCAAACTGCTTGTTCCACTTAATGAGAATTCGCTGTTTTTTTCATGCGTAATTGAGAGGTAGTAAATAATAAAATCGCCACCCAGATACAAAGAAACGTCACGATTTTAGCTGAAGATAAATGCTCGTGATACACAAATAACCCCAAAAACAGCGTAATCGTCGGTGCAATGTATTGTAAAATGCCCACTTGATAAAGAGGAATTCTTTTTGCGCCTTCAGAGAATAAAAGAAGTGGCACCGCTGTAAAAACCCCTGCAAAGAATAAGAGACCAAGCGATCCGAAGCTGTTAGGATTCATTGTCACCACAGGTTCTTTTAAGAAGAACAATATGTACACAAGGGCCGCCGGGGCTAAAAGCAGCGTTTCAATTGTCAATCCAATTGCACTCGTGAAGCTCATTCTTTTTTTAATCAATCCATAAAAACCGAAGCTAAAGGCAAGTAATATCGCAACGACAGGAAATGAACCGTACTGAATCGTGGAAAGAATCACCCCAGTGGCGGCAATTAGTATCGCAATGGTTTGTAATTTATTGAGCCGCTCTTTCAAGAAAATGATGCCTAGTAAAACAGAGACAAGCGGATTAATATAATACCCTAAACTAGCTTCTAGCATGAGATGGTGATTGACTGCCCAAATGTACACATACCAGTTAACCGAAATTAAAATAGCAGATAAAAGTAGTGAAAAAAGTGCTTTACCATCCAGCATGAGACCCTTCACTGTCTGCATCGCCGGCCGGACTTGTTTTAAATACAGTAGAATACCGCACATAAAAACAAATGACCATAAAATTCTGTGCGCTAAAATTTCGCCTGACGAAATATGCTCCATCAGTTTCCAATATAAAGGGAATAGTCCCCATAATGTAAAAGATGCTGCCGTATAGAGAACACCTTTTGATTGTTGCTGATCGTTCAATCTAACCATTCCTTTCTAAACCTATCGTATATTATAGCACGCACTCAGGTGAATGGGCATATACTAATTCAGGGCATTTAGAAAGGATGATTTGCATGTTTGACTGGAACCGATTATTCCCTTTTCAAAAGCAATTTTCAAAAGAAGCCTTAAAGAATTCAGACCCTAAAGACGTTGAGCAGTATGTCAATCAAGTGATGGAAAGTGTATTCGGCTCCAATTATCCTGCTCAGTTCCCTTTTCAGGATCCACTCTCTCAACATCAAAAAACGAGAGAAACAGACGTCAAAGGAGAAAAAGAACCCGAAGTGGAAGTGTTCGAAACCACTGATCACGTGTTCGTTAAAATTGAGCTTGCTCGGCCGAACACAGAAAAAGTAAAAATCAAACATACAGCCAACCTGCTGTTTATTGATCATTTTCCTGAGGAAGGCACGCAGAAGAAAGTTGTCCTTCCTGCTGCTGTAAAAAGAAAAGGAACGAAGGCTTCGTATCAGGACGGTATTTTGGAGATTATGTTTTTAAAGCATGATGATCCGGGGATCTCTGAAATCGATATTCCATTATAAAAAGCCTGCTTTCATATAGAAGCAGGCTTACTCTTTTTTCTTAATAGTATGGTGGATATCCGCCGCCATAAGGTGGTGGAGCAGGCGGTGGTGGCGGGTAATATGGACGGGGATAATTAAAAATCGCACTTCCTAAAAATCCGCCAAGCAGTCCGCCGACTAAAGGAGCGCCAAAACCAAAAAACAAAGGGACTCTGGATTCATATGGCGGAATGCCAGGGGCGCCGCCTCGGAAATACGGAGTATGAGGGTACATGCATTTCTCCTCCTTTGTCATGTGCCTAACATCAGCATATTCATCAGGAGTCAAAACGTTTGGGCAAACCTGAAACTAGGCTTGCTCCTTTTTTTCATGAGATTCTGTATACTCCCCTGCCCACCTAGATACCTCATGAAACACATTATTTAGCGCATTTCCTTTTTCAGTTAAACAATAAATGACTTTAACAGGCGTCTCAGGCAGAACAGTTCGCTCTATAATCCTTTCTTGCTCAAGTTCTTTTAAACGCTCTGCGAGCATTTTTTGACTGATAGATGGGATAATGTCCGTCATGTCTTTAAAGCGCTTTGGACCATCAAGCAATACATGAATAATGAGACCATTCCACCTTTTGCCTAGCAGTAAAAAAGCTTGCTGAATGTGTGGACATAATTGAAATTCCATAAATTTCAGCCTTTCTTTTCATGATTGTTTGACAAACTAACGGTATACAATTTAAAATAACTCTAGTTACAATAAGTAAGTTTCTCACTTTTTTAGTTATTGTACCATACTATTTGCAAAAACGGGAGGAAATATCCATATGGCGACTGATCAAAAAACAATTGACATTTTAAAACAAAGAGCTTCAGTAAAAGAGTATGATACAACTCATGAAATGACAAAAGAAGAGTTAACAGAGCTTCTTGATATCACAACTAAAGCACCATCTGCGTGGAACCTTCAGCATTGGCATTTCACTGTTTTCCATAGTGCTGAATCTAAAGCGAAGTTACTTCCAATCGCTTACAACCAAAAGCAAATCTCACAAGCATCAGCTGTTATTGCTGTACTAGGTGATCTTGAAGCCAATCAAAATGGTGAAAAAATCTACAGTGAGCTGGCAGAACAAGGCTTCATTACTGAAGACATCAAAGAAACATTGATGACTCAAATCAATGGCGCATACCAAAGCGAGCAGTATGCACGTGAAGCTGCGTATTCAAATGCTTCATTAGCTGCTATGCAATTAATGATTGCTGCAAAAGCAATGGGCTATGATACATGCGCAATGGGTGGTTTCAGTAAAGACGCCTTCATCAAAGAATTCAATGTAAGCGGCCGTTATGAGCCAGTCATGTTGATTTCAGTTGGTAAAGCAGCGAAAGAAGCTCATAAAAGCAATCGTTTCGACATCGAACAAGTATCTGATTTCCTTTAAAATTGGCAAGGCCTCAGCTTTCATGCTGAGGCTTTTTTTATTTGGTTTAAATATTATTCCTACATACTTTCTTTTCACTTTACCCCTTTTCACCTTCACCCTTTCTCCTTTTTAAGAATGAAAGCGTTATATTAGTATGATATTCGCCAAAATGATTGTTTTTTCTGAAAATGGTCTTGTGATCTAATCTGACAACTGCTATTATTATGAAATTACAAAAAATTCAGGAGGGAATCATGAATAAAAAATTGATACTGGCACTACTTATAGCGATTCCATTCATCGGACAGCTCGCACTGCTGCCCTTTGCAAATCGTATTCATCCATTTGTGATAGGGCTTCCTTTTTTCCACTTCTGGCTCTTACTATGGATTGTTCTCACACCAATCTGCACATTCATCATTTACCGGATGCAACATTCAAATGGAGGAACTGACTAATGCAAGGAAATTTAACAGCTTTATTGATTACTGCAAGTATTATTTTCATCGTCGTGGTCATCGGATTTGCCGCTGGCCGGGATAAATCATCGAGACAGTCAGTAGAGGAATGGTCTGTCGGCGGGAGAAAATTTGGCGGTCTGCTCGTCTGGTTCCTCGTAGGCGCAGATTTATATACCGCTTATACCTTTTTAGGGCTCACTAGTACAGCCTATACAGCTGGAAGTGTCGCTTTTTTCGCTATCCCCTATTCAGTTCTAGCGTATTTTATTGCTTATTTCTTCTTACCAAAGCTATGGACGGTTGCGAAAAATCATAACCTCACAACGCTCGCTGATTATGCACGTGAGCGGTTTGACAGCAAGCTGTTATCCAGTTTGATTGCGATTATTGGAGTACTTATGCTGATTCCTTATATTTGTCTTCAGCTGAGCGGGATTCAAGATACGTTAACTGTCGCTGGTACTAGTTATATTAATGTGAATGCAGTTGTTATTATTTCATTTATTTTAGTCGCACTTTATACATTTTTCAGTGGTATTAAAGGTCCTACATATACAGCCATTATTAAGGATATTCTCGTTTGGGTCATCATGCTGTTTATGGTGGTTTCACTGCCAATCATTCATTTTAACGGCTGGACCCCGATGATGAATACGTTAGCTAAGGAAGCGCCACAGCTTCTGACAATTCCTGACGGCGGTCCTAAAGGCATTTTATGGTTCATTACCGCTTCAGGCGTTTCTGCCCTTGCTTTGTTTATGTGGGCACATGCGGCAACTGGGGTTTTTACAGCCAAAAGTGCAGATGCCATCCGTAAAAACAGTATGTTTTTGCCTCTTTATAACATCGTATTGATTTTGGTCATCTTCCTTGGATTTATTGCCTTTTTAGTCTTACCTGAAGATACAAATCCAAGATTTGCTCTTCTTCATTTAATTCAAACGTCATATGGTGGTGTGATGCAGGGCCTCGCTTATTCAACAATTGCACTGGCTTCCCTCATTCCATGCTCGATCATGGCCATTGGCGCATCGAATTTATTTGCCAATAATTTATACCGTGACTTAATTCATCCGAATGTATCACCAAAAAGATTGACCATCATTACACGTTCAATGGTGTTTATCGTCATCGGACTGGCCCTTTTATTCGGGATGCTCTTCCCAACAGCACTTGTAACGCTTCAGCTCATTGGCGTTTCAGGAATGGTTCAAATTTTCCCAGCCATTGCGATCAGCTTGTTCTGGAAAAAACAATCGAGAGAAGCAACGATTGCGGGGTTAGTTGTTGGCATCATCGTCACCTTTACAGCCAATATCTCACAAGTCACGTTCGGTCTTTATGAAGGTTTTCTCGGTTTACTAGCAAACGTTGTGGTCATCTTGATCTTGAATCCATTCTTCCAAAAGCATGTCACAGACAATTCTGTCATAAATGATCTTTTTGAAAAAGATAACGAAAAAACAGAAGCGACTGTAAACAACGCGTAAACATAAAAAGAGCAGTCCCCCTTATGAGGACTGCTCTTTCTTTATTTCATTTCTTTTTTCAAAACTTCAATGGCTTTTTTCATTTGTGTATCATTGTTCTTTAACTTATCTTGGATCTTTGTCATCAGTACTGTCGTTGTATCTCCTGTCAGAATACCGTCTGTTTTCAGATCGTTGTCTGTTTGGAAGCGTTTGACGATAGACTGGAAAGCTTGATCGTACTCACCATTTGCTTTTGCTTTGTAGCCAAGCGCTTGGAACATTTTTTGAGCCGCTTTGACTTCATCTCCATTGTCATTCAGCTGATACGATTTTTTCGGACTTAAGTATGGCAGCTTTGCATAACTTGGGAGCGATGCTTTGACCTGTGGTTCAATTCCTTTTTTGTGAATCCAAGAACCATCCGGCGTCAGCCACTTGGCAATGGTTAACTTGACGCTAGAACCATCATTATAGCTTTGTGCATTTTGAACAGTTCCTTTACCAAATGTCTTTTCACCAATAATTTTGATACCTGAAGATTGGTGCAGAGCCGCCGCCATGATTTCAGCAGCGCTGGCTGAGCCGCCATTTACAAGAACAACTGCCGGCTGATGAACTTTACGTTCTTTTTCAGCCTTGTACTCTTCTTTCTTCCCTTTTTCTTCAACTTGCATGATGACTTTCCCTTTATCGATAAAGTCATTACTCATTTCAATCGCTTCTGTCATAATGCCGCCTGGATTATCTCTCAGGTCGATGACAAAGCCTTTTGCCCCTTTTTTCTCGAGGTCATCAATGGCTTTATCTAGCTCTTTCGATGTTGTTTCAGCAAAGGACGTAATTTGGATTTCTCCTATTTTGTCTTTTGTGAGTTTTGCATACACCGTTTCAAGCGGAATGGTGTCTCTTGTGATCGTCACATCAACATTGCCCACTCCTTGGCGGTTAAGGTGCAGCTTGACATCCGTTCCTTTTTTCCCTCTAATAAGAGAAACTGCTTTATTGACCGACATGCCTTTTGTGCTTTTCCCATCCACCTTTAAAATACGATCATGAGGTTTCAACCCGGCTTTTTCAGCAGGAGAGCCTTTAATCGGTGCGACAATTAAAATTTGCCCATCCTTCTCTTCTACTTGTGCACCAATTCCTTCAAATGATGATGAAATGGTGTTGTTAAATCCTTCGGCTTCCTCCTGATCCATATATGTAGAGTATGGATCATCAAGTGATGCAATCATTCCTTGAATCGCACCATCTACTAGTTTTTGATCATCCGTTTTTTCGTAATACTCATCTTTTACCTTCGTATACGCCGCCATGAGTTTACTAAACTTCTCGTCTCCTGAGACACTGACAGCCCCTTGTTTTGTGATCACAAATGTAATCGCAGAGGACAGGGCCGCTGTCACCAGAATGGCGATCACGAACTTAAATTGTTTTTTCAAAAAAACACCACCTTTATCTCCTTTCATTATTATCAAGGACGATGCTTCATCCGTCAACCAAAGGATCGAAGTTCTCTTTGAAAAGATAAGCCATTTGACCTTGCATTGCATAATCTTTAAAGAGGATCTTGATAAGGAAAGAAGGGATTTTATGAGTGATTATGTAGAAATGCTTGCCTATTTTGGCGTATCCAGTGCCCATCCTGGCGGAATTGAGTTAACAAAAACGATGCTTCAGCATATAAAATTGACGCCGGATGCACATATACTGGATGCGGGATGCGGGACAGGACAAACGGCGGCATATTTAGGAAATATCGGTTATCAGGTAGAGGCGATTGATACACACCCTTTGATGATTGAAAAGGCCAACCTGCGATTTGAGCGAGAAGAACTGCCGATCCGCGCATTGCAAGCATCGATTGAACAGCTGCCATTTCCAGATGAAGCGTTCACTCTTCTCATCAGTGAATCTGTTTTAAGCTTCACAAACCTTCCTGCTGCACTTGCTGAGATCAAACGAGTGCTTGCCCCTGGAAGTCAAATGATCGCAAATGAAGCTGTGTTAAAAGCACCCCTTACACCAGAGGAGCTCGCCACCGTACGAGATTTTTACGGGTTCCACTCACTCTTTTCACTTGAAGAATGGAAGGAGCAGCTAAAAGCAGCAGGATTCCATGACTTTCGCATTCTCTCATTTGATGAACACATGGTACAGGAGGAGCCGACAGAAATGGAATTATCTGAACACATCCCGCCTTCTCTTTACGAAACGCTGCAAACACACTACGATCTGATTCAAGCGCACCGGAAGCAGCTAAGCCACATTCTATTTGAATGTACCGTATAAAATGAGCGAATCTCCTATATGTTTTGTCCAAACTCTATGAGGTCTCTCGCATAGGATAAGAGTGAACAGAGTTTGTCATAAGGAGGAAAAATATGGAGCGCTATCAAAAGCTTTGTCAGCAGCACATGGGAAAAGTCGCTAGAATCACAGATCGTAATGGCAGAGTACATGTCGGACGCATTGAGCGGGTGACAAACCGTAAAGTGTATATTCGTCCAGTCGGCGGTTCTCGCGGCGGCTTTGGCTTTGGTTATTACGGAGGGTATTACGGCTGGGGTGCCGCTTATGGCATCGGGCTTGGTTTCATTACAGGTTTCGCATTAGCAGGATTGTTCTTTTTTTAAAAGAAGAATAAAGAAGGCCCCCCGAATAGCTGGGAGGCCTTTTTATTTGATTAGATTTTCTTCACTTTGTTCATGTACTCTTCAAATGTTAAATCGTGATCATGCATCGCTTTTGCTGCTTCTTTTCCAACATAGCGCAGATGCCACGGTTCATATTCATATTTTGTAATATCTTCTTTTCCTTTTGGATAACGAATGATAAAACCATATTTATAGGCGTTTTTAGCCACCCATTTGCCATCAGGTGTTTCACCAAACTTTTCAGAGATGTCAAAGCCGGCACTTTTTGAGGAAATGTCCATGGCAAGACCTGTTTGATGTTCACTTTCGCCTGGTAAAGCTACTGCTTCCTGCGCTTTGTCTTTGCCTTTTAATTTGACTTCACTATCAAAAATGACTTTTTGACGGTCATAGGAGCGATAGCCAGATACTGCAGCCAGCTCGAAGTTTTTCTTTTTCGCATCTTTGAATAACTTCTCAAGTGCTTCCGCTGCTTCTTTACGAATATATCGTTTTTCAATATCCTCTGAAAAAGAGAATTCTACTTTTGGTACAACGAGATCAGAAGGTTTATAGGTTCCTGGTAATGCGTATTCTTTGTTGACAAGAGCTAGCACGTTTGCAGGATTTTGAATGGTTTTCAGCCCACTTACCACCTTGATGTCATTGAAATATTCACTCTTTAATGTCAGCTCTTGATCCGATGAATCTGCTGTATTGTTTGAGTTTTGCTGGGTAGATGAATTTGCTGCGCTCTTTTGTTCGTTTGTTTTGTTCGATTCAGATGTACCGCTTTTTTGATCCAGCAACTGGCAGCCCGATAGTGCGGCTGTCAAACCAAGAATCGATGCGATTGAGAGTATTTTATAGCTTTTCTTCATGACATACCTTCCTTTTGCTCTTCTAAAAAAAATAAAGATGCGCTACATCGTAGCACACCCTTTATACTATTATAAAACAGAGTCTAGTGCAATTAAGATCATTTCGTCAAATGTCGTTTGACGCTCTTCAGCCGTTGTTTCTTCTCCTGTGAGAACATGATCACTCACTGTCAGAATGGATAACGCTTTTCGATCAAATTTTGCTGCAAGCGAATAAAGAGCTGTTGTCTCCATTTCAATCGCTAGGATACCGTATTGAGCCATGAGTTCAAGTGGTTTTTCATTGTAAAATTGGTCTGCTGTAAATACATTACCGACACGTACAGCGACATTTTTTGCTTCTGCTGTATCGTAGGCTTTCTTAAGCAGTCCAAAATCAGCGCAAGGTGCGTAATCAATCGGTCCAAACGCCACACGATTCATTTGTGAGTCTGTTGAAGATGTTTGAGCTAAAATGACATCACGCACGTTGACATCCCTTTTGATAGCCCCGCAAGATCCGACGCGGATTAAGTTTTGAACATCATAGCTTTGAATGAGTTCATTCACATAAATCGAAATAGAAGGTACGCCCATTCCGGTACCTTGTACAGAAACGCGCTTTCCTTTGTAGGTTCCAGTATAACCATACATTCCGCGCACTTCGTTATAGCATTCGACATCTTCTAAATATGTATCTGCAATATATTTCGCACGAAGCGGGTCGCCTGGCAGCAATACCGTTTCTGCAATTTGTCCTTTTTCTGCTCCAATATGTACACTCATTTTTTAGCCTCCACTTACGTTTACTATGTGATTTATCCTATTTAGTATAAACGATTGAGCCTAAAAAAGAAAATACCAGCTGAAGCTCAAGCTGGCATCGTCAATCATCTATTTAACTCATCGTCATCAGTCGTTCACTGCGTTTCCATCCTGCCGGAAAAAGCTGATAATAGCACTTTCCTTTCTTCTTATCATCAATCACAACAATATCACCTGTTGTCATAAACCGTGCATTGTAATCACTAGGGACTGTATCATGTACATTAAATGTCGAGAATGCTTTTTCCAGAACATCCAGGTGTGTTCTGCCGCCAATCTTTGTCCGATACACAGGCTGATGCCCGCTTGCAGCGCCATATTCAGGTGTCTGATAAATGGTTAAGTGAAATGCTGAAGGTTTCTTTTGAAAAAATCTCAACGTCAATTGCATTCAAATCCCTCCCCTTTTATATAAAATTGGCTGGGGTCTGTCAATTTCCTTCTTCTATTTTTGTCGAATGACAGACAATTTTTCGTCAATCTTTTTACAAATGAGAAATAAAGCAAGTCCTATCGCAAAACCGCCTGCAACATCTGTCAAATAATGAACACCGATATACATTCGGCTGATCCCAATCAAAAGAACACAGAACCCCGTGATCAAGTAGACGATTTTTTGTCTTTCTTTCAGCCATGGAATCATTTCAACTAATAGATAAGCTATAAAAGGATAGATTGTGGCTGCATTCATCGAATGTCCGCTCGGAAAGCTGTAATACGTTTCATTGACAAGATGATCAAAGGCCGGTCGCTCTCTAGCAAACATTCCCTTTAGTTCATGATTGATGGTTTTTTCTGTGAGATATAATAGAAAAAGCATCATGATAGAGTAATAGCGCTTATACATGAATAGTACGACACTAAAAATGAGCATGATTGGGACGAGCAGCGCACTAATGCCAAAGTCCGTCAAAGTCAGCATGACATCATTTAAAAAAGGGAGTCTGATGCTCTCAAACCATAAGATGATCTGGTTGTCCAATTCTTGACCCGCACCAGATACCATGAGCGCAGCAATGGCGCCAAATAAAATCAAAAGAAATAGGATATACACGCGAAAGATTCTCCTCCCTCTCTCTTCAGAATCTCTTCAAAGTATAGTGCCTACCACGCCTCTTCTTCAACTATCATTGCTTTTTTCAGCATATATTCAAACGTAATGTCAGCCAGCTCAAACGTTTCTAGCTCAGCAGGTATGTACCCTCTTTTGACCAGCTCCATGTAGAAGAATTCCGCAATTTCCTCTGTATCAATCACCAAATCTGCTTCTTTCATTACATTCCGCCTCCTTTTTTATGATGTATGAACGACGCCTGTTTTTTATTACAGTTTGTCATAATGGCTCATTCCATACATATAAATGCAGTAAACAAAAAGAAAAGGGGTTTGAGGCAATGAAATGGTTAAGCATATTAGATGGAGAAACGTTTGATCAGGTGATGGGCCGTATCTTGAGGGGATGGTTTTATGTGATTGTTTTTTTCTGTGTGCCTTATTTTTTATTCGTGTTAGGACAAGTCTTTCTTTAACCAAAATGCTCGTGTAAACTTTCCAATATAAAATCCATCATATCCTTGTATTCTGGATCTTCGAAAAATTCGTAGAGAATTTTATAGTCATTATATATATCAAGAAGCTCATCCACTATAGATACAGCGAGGAATTCTAGTGATGCTTCGCTTTCTTGTTTCTCTTCTAATTGTAATAGAGCCGTTTGAACCATATCTTCTTCCATTTCTTTTGAGGTTTCACCGACGTAATGCACAAAAAGAAGCTGATGAACGAACTGGTCCATCTCATACTTCCTCAGGACAAGCGTTAAGTCTTCCTCTTCTGTTTCCAGCCACTCTCCGTCCTTTAGCCTCGTGAGTTCGTAAATGACATCTTCCCAGCCGTCATCAAGGTATCGCCATATTTCAGTCCGATGGCCAATAATTTTAAATAGCTCTTTTCCGTAATCTTTTACATATACAACATCGCCAATGAGGAACTCATATTCAATGTCCAGCTTTTCTGTATCCACGATCACCCCGTCGTACTCATCGTAAAGCTGAAGTGATGTTTCAAAATAAAGCACCTCATTATGATTGACCTCATACAAATAGTGCTGGTCAATTTGATGGACTTTTGTAATCGTTCCGACTGTGCCGTACATGACAACGACGACAATATCCCCTACTTGATATTTTGGTGCTTTCGCCTTCATTCTGTCTCCCCCTTGCCCGACTTTTGGTCTTAACGTATCGTATGCCGGCGCAAGGAATTCTGCATGGGCAACCACACCATGCAAAACGCCATTTTATTTCTCATAAAAAAACCGCTTCTCCCATCTGGAACAAGCGGTTGTTTGTTATTTTTTTTTGACTTCTACTTCATATTGCTCAAACGCTTCGTCAAATGTTGTCATTGAGCTCAAATAATCGCCATTTAATTCTAAATAGGCACACAGCTCATGATAATCAGTGGACGCTTTCGGGAAGCTGTGATCCTCATAAGCAGCATTTGCAAAATGGCTGATTTCATCTTTCGGTTTTGGATGTCTGTACTTCATTAAATAATGGTAAAACGACTTCACCTGTTTTTCCCTCCGCGACACTCTATTTTGTTGTTATATTATACAGCAATTTGATGACTTGTATAGGCGGAGGTACAACTTATGATGAAAAGTCAAAGTAATTTCGCTTTAATAACCGCTCCATGCTCATTAATTCTTCGTATGAAATTTTTTCTGGAAGTTTTGTCTGATCCACTAAAATTAATTGATCTTCTATCTCTTTGACCGTCTCATCCTTTTGATATAACATGCCGCAGTGCGTGCAGGAAATGGACGGTGTTTCGATGATTTCAATTGATTGTGTGCCAGTGATCAGTTCCCAATAGACTGTTGTCTGCTCTGCGTTTGCTTTGTTTTCCTCACACCAATCACATGTCAGCAAGGTCATTTCTCCTCCTTTACAGTTTGATCTTTTTTGAGCTGTGCTTGATATTTTTTCTCTTTTAATTCATCTCGTTTTTCACGTTTGTTTTTGAGTGTGTCATGCTCAGGATTTGTCTCATATGCTTCTCTTCGTTTCATCCGGCTTAAATTCTCAGGCGTAAACGATTTCGCTTCATCCTGAAATAGTGCGGTAACACCAATTGCCGGTTCTTGTTTCTCTTCATAAATTTCATTAAAATACGCATCTGCCTGGCCTGCCACGTAATGCTCTGGTTCAGGGTAAGAGGTGATCACACCTTCAAAGTTACGAAGGACGACTTTGTCAGGGCTTTGCGATAATAAATAATTTGGCTGTAAGGCGATCTTTCCTCCGCCTCCTGGTGCATCTACAACAAAGCTTGGCACGGCATACCCGCTCGTATGCCCTCTTAAGCCTTCAATGATTTCAAGACCTTTTGATACTGGTGTTCTAAAGTGGCCAATCCCCTCAGATAAATCACATTGATAGATATAATAAGGTCTGACCCGTATCTTCACGAGATCGTGCATCAGCTTCTTCATAATCGGCACACTGTCGTTAATACCTGCAAGGATGACAGCCTGATTACCAACAGGGACGCCGGCATTCACAAGACGTTCGCACGCTTCTTTCGCTTCTTTCGTAATTTCAATGCTTGTATTGAAATGGGTATTCAGCCAAACCGGATGATATTTTTTCAAAATCTCGCACAGCTCATCTGTAATGCGCTGCGGAAAGACGACCGGCGCGCGGGTTCCTATCCGAATGATCTCAACGTGCGGAATGTCTCGTAAGTTTTTCAAAATGTATTCAAGCACTTGATCATTGATTAAGAGCCCATCTCCGCCGGAAATTAACACATCCCGCACCTCAGGTGTTTCTCTAATATATCCAATGGCAGCATCTAACTGCTTTTTTGGCACGCCCATACCGATCTGGCCGGAAAAACGTCTTCTCGTACAATAGCGGCAGTACATGGAGCACTGATTTGTTACAAGAAAGAGCACACGATCTGGGTACCGATGCGTTAACCCCGGGACAGGTGAGTCTTCATCTTCATGCAGCGGGTCTTCCAAGTCATATTTTGTTTTATGCAGCTCCTCAGCGATTGGCACAGATTGCATACGTACTGGGCATCTTGGATCGTCTGGATTCATCAGTGAGGCATAGTAGGGTGTAATGTTGAGTGGAATGGTTTTGGTGGAAATCTTCACCCCTTCTCTTTCCTCTTCTGTTAAGTTCACGATTTTCTCTAAATCTTCAAGCGTTTTCACGGTATGCGTCAGCTGCCAAATCCAGTCGTTCCACTTTTCCTCAGGTACATCCTTCCAAAGCTCAATGTCCTTCCAATGACGCGCCGGTTCATACAGTTTCTGATTCATATCCATTCCCCCTATCAGCATTCACCTTATACTATGCAAGTTATGTGCCAACATGGGAAAATGCCCCTATTCTTTACAAAAGGAGCTTTACCCGTGATATTCAATGGATGGTGGTGCCTATTTTTCGGCATCTGCATATTTCTTCAGTTTATACTGCAACGTTTGTCGAGGGATTTTTAAGGCTGCGGCGGTTTTTTTAATATTGCCATGATGCTGATTTAAAGCTTCTTGAATCAAAGTTTGTTCAAATGAAGAAACCTGACTTTTTAAGGAGGCGTCGGGTGTTTCTTCCTCGAGCTTCTGCGTACGTAAATGAGCAGGAAGGTATGAAGGAGTGATGTCTTCCGCTTCCTTTGGCATCATCAATACGGCATGCTCAATGGTATGTTTTAATTCTCTGACGTTTCCCGGCCAGTGGTGAGCCATAAACAATTGTTCCGTTTCTTCAGAAAGGCGTTTGACGTTTTTTGAAAACTGCTGATGATAGGTTTGAATGAAATGGCGGGAAAGCAGCGGGATGTCTTGCTTTCTCTCACGAAGCGGCGGGATATGAAAAGATGACACATGCAGTCTATAAAATAAGTCTTCTCTTAAAATTTGCTTTTTCACTGCTTCAAATGGGTCCATATTGAGTGCAGTAATGAGTCTTACATCCACTTGAATCGCTTTTGCATCCCCAATGCGGCGCACAACACCATCCTCTAACACACGTAATAATTTCGTCTGCAGCGTGAGCGGCATCGCTTGCAGTTCATCAAGAAAAAGCGTGCCTCCATCAGCCAATTCAAAGAGCCCCTTGCGATCAATTGCGCCCGTATAGCTCCCTTTGACAGATCCGAATAATAGGCTCTCAAGTAGCGATTCTGGAAGTGCTGCACAGTTTTGCGGAATGAACACTTGGTTTTTCCGGTCAGATTCATGAACAATGGCTTGAACGAGCACTTCTTTCCCTGTCCCTGTTTCCCCGTAGACAACAACTGATGACGGATAAGCAGCTGCTTTTCTTGCCTTTTCAAGCATTTCTTTTAAGAACGGATCATTTGTTAAAAATGAAGCAAAATCATGCATTTGTTCTGCCCCAGCCACATCGTGTATCCGTTTTTTTTGATCTAAACGATTTGAAAGGGCTGACAGCTTCGATACATCTTTTGCGACTTCGACCGCGCCTATTAGCTTGCTTTCTTCAATAATGGGCAATGTCGTGTTGACGGTTTCAATTCTTTCTCCGTTTTTATTCAAATAGGTTTGCAGCGAATGATAAATGGGCTTCCCAGTTCTCAAAACATGCATAAGCGTACTTGTTTTTTCTGTTAAAGAGGGATACACCTCAAGGATGTACTTGCCAATCACCTCTTCTTTTTGTAAACAGTCAAACTTAGCGGCATTATGATTGTAAAAGATCGTCATGCCTTGATCATCTACAACATGAATGGCTTCATCAATGGCTTCTAAAATTAATTCAAACCAATCCGCTCTTTCGACAACTTTCCCCATTCTTTCCCCCTCACTTTCAGTGCCAAAAAACCGGCATCTATTGCCGGATTTTCAGCGGCTTGATCGGCTTGATTATCTTCATCACACGTTCTCCTGTCCTTTCATGTTTCGCTTTTTCCTTGCAACTTCCTGCTTTTTTTGTCTATAGCGTCAAAAAAGCACCCCTCTTATGAGGAGTGCTTTCGCCCTGATGTTTGATAAAGAGACATATCAAATTCTTGCAGCGATTCCATATACAGCGGCACTATCGGCTTTCCTTCTTGAAATAACGTAAATTGGGAAGGGTATAAATTAATTGGCTGATGATAAAAAGCAAATCGCTTCACGACATCAGGATCAATACGGTAAAAGGTATGATGCATCAGTAAATAGACATCTTGTTTCCATTTAAACAGCCGCCTGTTTGGCGGACTAAATACTGGAGAAACTTGAATCATACCGCCATCTTCAAACATCTGAAGCCGTTCATTTGAAATCGTATAGATCTCCTTAGGGTGAAACTGAAAATATTGCACGTCACGTTTTGAAGCAAATCGCCTTTTTTTCTGATCTTCAATATAATAGAACGTTTTTCCATGATCTGCCGTGACAACTGTATAATTTGGTACTGCCAGCATGTCTTTCATCTCATATTTCATCGCACATAACGATGGCACCCGAATCGCGCGCCTGTTTTTTTCGTTCACCCAGCACCTTTCAATTTCATGAAGATTGCCGCCTGCGATTTGGTAGTAATCCCCTTCCTTTTCAATCACCGTTCCGTCAATGAGATCATACGGCATACTCGAAAACAGATGATGAAAGGAATGAGGGGTTTTATACGTTGTATCAAGTACATCTCTTAATGGAAAAAACGCGGCAAATTGATTCAGCCTCATCCAAAAAACAGAATCTGCATGATGCCAGTGTTTAGGCTCATCAGCCCAATATTGTCCGTATTTTTCATGAATTAGCGGAAGCAAACGCCTTCTGTGCATGACCGAACAATGATCCACTTGAAAGGACGCATGCTCCAAGATTTGGTCCGCTTCACGCACAAAGCTCATGGTCTCGACTAAATGCTTATCAACATGCACGACCCGCTGCGAGGAATACACAATATCGATATGAGGATTCGACTGAAAAACATCCACCATTTTCTGCAAACGATCTTGATGATACACAGTATCATCTGTTAAATAACAAATGAGCTGACCTGTTATACGGGTTAGCGCTTCATTAATAAGCGTCGCATACCGTACGGTTAACAGCCGTTTTGCAGGATGAACCGTGCGTGAATACAGATGAATGCGTTCATCGTCTAAATAGGGCTGGATCTTTTGGATGGTGCCTTGTTCTGAGCCATCATCCATAATCAGAAGCTCCCAATTTGAATACGTTTGTTCCACCATACTCTTTAGCACACGATCAATGAAATCAGGTTTATTGTAGCTTGTTAAAATTACCGATACTTTCATGATCATTATCCTTTTTAATTAGATTAAAAAGCCCCCCAGCTGACAATGTTCACGTAAGGAACATTCACTCTTAGCTGATTTGTCACGTTTTTAAAGACTGCTACTGTATCAAAGAGCTGCACAACAACTACGTTTTGAAGGACATCTCCATTGACTAAATGAACACGTGGCAGCGGAATGCCAAGCTCAAGCCATGGACGAAGTAATTCTTTGATGTCTGACACACTCTCTTCCTCACTTTCTTCTAAAAGACGAAGAAGAAGTAAAATCAAGATGACTTCAAGTACTCCTTCTGCTTCTAGTAATTCTTCGTTCCAACCATTTAATAATTGTTCAAATTCCATTCATAATCCCTCTCTCTTCACATTTAATCTTTACTAGAGTATGAGAATCACTTCATTTAGCCTCAGCATTTGAAAACATTTTTAAAAATGTGTGAAGTAATTAAATGAAAAAAAGAACAAAGAATCAGCGTTCTGCTTATACCAAAAAAAGTGAACGGCATATACATAGGGGTGAGTTTGAATTGATGAAGAAAGGATGGGGAAAAAATGAGCGACAAGCGTGCCGAATTAAAAAAAGAACTATTGAAAGTGTTTTTCAAACCACTTACTCGTGCATTAACAGTTAATCTTGAAGAAGGAGGAGTTCAAATGGAAGAAAAATTGAACAATTTATTAAGTGAAGTGGCAGCTGAGGCATCACCTTCAGATTCTGCTACAACACTCGATGTATCGCAGCCAGCAAGATGGATTTTTGCAAGACTTGCACCAGGAACTGTCATTAGCATTGTCACTGACTCAGGAGATTTAATCGGGCCAGTTCAATTCGTAGCATTCAATGCTTCAACGGGTGTTGTATTTGTTACACAAGAAAGCTCAGTTACACCAACAGGCTCTGCAACGACTTTATTAGATGTAGATAAAGTTGAAAGTGTTACGTTCACATCTTAATGTGAGAGGGCCATCATGAAGCTTCTTTATATCAGCTCTGGCTACGGCGGAATCTATCACATGTTTGATCAATGGGTAGAAGAGAGCTTCATTGATTCCCCCTTTTCATGTGTAAAAATTGATCGAGAATCTCTACCCGCTCACATGCACAAAATCCGGACATTTTCTCCGGATTTTGTTTTAATGATGATCGGTGATCATGTTCCGAGCGAAGTGCTTCATCAATTCAAACAAGAAAAGATCCCGATCGTTTTGTGGATGACAGAAGATCCCTTTTATACAGATGTGTCAGCTGCTTGCACGCGTGATGCGCGGCTCGTATTAACGATTGATGAAGGAGCTTTGCCATTTTACAAACAATTGGGCATAGGTCACACCCACTACTTTCCCATTCCGGCAAATACACGTGTTTTTCAAAAAAACGAATCGCCTGAAGAGATGTGCAACTATGACATTGCACTCGCCGGCTACCCTTATCCCAACCGCATCATCGCCATTGATACACTCTTACAACAGAACAAATGGCGGATTCTCGTTGCAGGTAAGGAATGGCATCGTCATTTAAATAAGTCACGAAGACATTATCGAGATCTCACACTAGTGACCAATTGGCTAAGCCCTCAGCAAATGGCGGACATCTATCAGCAATCAGCGATTGTTCTTAACCCGCACAGGCCGGCTCAGTTTGCCTATAATAAAAACAAAGCCATGATTCAAAATGTAAGCCTGAACAACAGAGCGTTTGATATCGCTGCAGCTGAAAGCTTTCAATTGACGGATCTACAACCGCCGCAAGCTTTTTCAAGCTTCGTTTTTTATAAAGATGAGGACGATTTGCTGGAACAGGTTGAATATTATGGATCAAATGCCGAGAAAAGAAAAGCGATCGCACGAAACAATTACGAACAAGTCGTTCCCTGGAATACATTTGAGACATTTCCACACAGGCTTTATGAGATCGTAAAAAGCGCCCTATGACCGGGCGCTTTTCTCGTTGAAATTCATCTTATGCATAACCCTCCGCATCTCGGCGAGCCAATAAGACTTTCTCCGCTTTCTCAAGGTCTTCCTCCTGTTTCACCACGAGTGATTTTTGGCGATCCATGATATACGCTCCAACAGATCCTTCTAAAAAGGAATGAATGCATTCTTTTGCATATGGAACATGAAAAGCATACACTGCTCCATTTAAACGGCCATACGTATATGGCTGCTCATGCTTTGGCATGAAAAAGTAATGATTGTCCTTATATAAAGTGGCTTCATTATTCTCATGCAGTGTCCATGTTTCATTTGGGTTTTCTAGCGCCTCTGTAAAAGATGCCATGCAGTCATAACTCCCTTCTACTAGAAGCTGCAAGCACTTCTCAATATCTTCCGGCTCTCTTAAAGGAGACGATGGATGCAAATATAGAACAATATCAAAGGTCTTCCCCTCACGCTCTAAATAAGCAAGCGCATGCTTCACAGCTATGAGTGACGGTGTTTGTTCCGTTACATGCGTGTCTGGCAGTTCAATCACATGGGCTCCGTAGTGAGATGAAATGATTTGAGTATTGACATCCTCTGTAGAGACGATGACTTCATCTAACTCAATCATTTGCAGTAACGGCTGAATGGTCCAATAGATGAGCGGCCGCTCCGCCAATACGCGAATGTGTTCATCATGCTGATCGCGCCTACTTCTAAAAGCTGGTATCAAGGCTAAAATACGATTTCCCCTATACATGTATTCCCTTCTCCCCTCGCGCAAAGCTCTCTTCATTTTCACCGAGCTGATCGCAGTACTGAAGTGTTCAGGTCTCTCGTTTTTCTACTTGTTCTCTTATCTCTCCATATTCTATTAAGACGTCAAGCAGATGGTTATAATTTGTTCACCTAATTTATATAGAAAGTGGTTCTTTTCCTCAAACGGATACCGCTCTTTCACATATGATGCAAAGTAGAGAAATGAGAGTTGGGGGATTAGATATGTCCAAAAAGATAGAAACGAGTTTGAAGGCTTTTTTTCGTGACAAAACGATATTAGTCACAGGCGGTACGGGTTCGATCGGCCGTCAAATTGTGAAAAAATTAACATCATGCTCTCCAAAGAAGATTATCGTCTTCAGCAAAGATGACAGCAAACAATACATGATGAAAAATGAGTATGCAGATCATCCAGAAGTTGCATTCGCTTTAGGAGATGTACGAGATGCAAGCCGCGTGAGACAGCTCGTCAAAGGCGTTGATATCATCTTTCATGCAGCCGCCTTAAAACAAGTACCCACTTGTGAAGACAATCCGTTTGAAGCCGTACAAACAAATATTATCGGCGGACAGCACGTCATTGAGGCTGCAATCGAACATGAAGTCAGTCATGTTGTCAACATCTCAACTGACAAAGCAGTTTCTCCGACCAATGCCATGGGTGCAACAAAATTGATTTCAGAAAAACTATTTTTCCAAGCAAACGAAAGTATTCCGAATCAAAAAACGATGTTTTGCTCTGTGCGTTTTGGCAATGTGCTTGGATCAAGAGGTTCCGTCATTCCCATCATGCTCCAGCAGCTGTTAAATGAAAAACCTTTGACCGTAACTGACCCTAATATGACACGTTTTTTTATGTCCATCGAAGAAGCTGTCTCCCTCACACTTCAAGCAGCCATCATGATGAAAGGCGGCGAAACATTCATTCTCAAGATGGAGTCATTACAGCTTGCTGATCTCTTAAAAGCGTTTTATGAATATGCCACTCAAATCAATGTCGCATCCCCGGATATTCTCGTTGTTGGGAAAAGACCTGGAGAAAAGCTTCACGAAGAGCTCACATTTCCGCACGAAGCAGATGCACTATTTGAGCATGAACAATTTTATGCCATTTTACCAAGACCACAACTGCACGCTGACTTTCAAAAAGTCGACTTAACCAATTACACATCAAATGAAGCGCCTCTCATTACAAAAGAAAAGCTATTCCACATCATTGAACAATTACATCACACGCATCATAAAAAATAAAAAATCGTCACACGGAAGCAGATGCCTTCCATGTGACGATTTTTAAATAGATCAATCAAATAGATGTTTCAAATCCCCATAGCCTTCTTTTTCAAGATCATCTTTTGGGATAAACTTCAAAGCGGCTGAGTTAATACAATACCGAAGACCATTTGGTCCTGGTCCATCAGGAAAGACATGACCTAGATGAGAATCAGCTGTCTTGCTGCGCACCTCTGTCCGCACCATCCCATGGCTCGTATCCACCTTCTCCGCTACTTCCTCATCTTCAAGCGGCTTTGTGAAACTCGGCCAGCCGCAATGGGCATCAAACTTATCTAAAGATGAAAAAAGCGGCTTGCCTGAAATGATATCCACATAAATGCCTTCTTCTTTGTGATCCCAGAATTCATTTTGAAATGGCGGCTCAGTGCCATTATTTTGCGTGACTTCGTACTGCATTCGGTTTAATTCTTTCAGACGCTTTTCTTTTTCGTTTGTCATGATTTATCACTCCAATGGGACTCAATAAAACCCGCTCTGCCCGAACCGACATGATATCGTTCGTAGTGCATTTTGTTCTTTTTATAATAATGCTGATGATATTCCTCTGCGGGATAAAAAGGACCAGCATCTAAAATTTCTGTCACAATTGGCTTTTGGAAAGTGCCGCTTTGGTTCAGCTTCTCTTTCGATGCTTCTGCAAGCTTTCTCTGCTCGTCATGATGAACATAAATACCTGTGCGGTAGGACTCTCCTCTATCACCAAATTGCCCTCCATCATCTGTTGGGTCTATTTGCTGCCAATACAGTTCTAATAGCTTTTCATACGGGAAAACGTCTGGATCAAACGTGATTTGAACCGCTTCTCTATGTCCCGTTGTATTTGTACATACTTCCTCATAGGTCGGATTCACTGTATGTCCGCCAGTATACCCTGATTCAACTTTGATAATGCCCGGCTGTTCATCAAAAGGTTTAACCATACACCAGAAGCAGCCTCCTGCAAATGTGGCTAATTCTTGTTTTTCAGACATATTAGTGCCCCCTTCATTTAAAAAATGGTATCATCATATTATAACATGATGAAAAATAATGAAAATGATACGACTTGTATACCTAAAATAAAAGAAAGCATTCTGTCGTATCTTAAAATATAATGGGGGTTTAATGATTGGAACAAAGAAAACAAATGATGTATGAAATGGATTCTTTACTGAGAACCGTATTTAAGCAGATCCGTTATGAGATTAACAGCCTGCTCGAAAACGAATTATCTCGGAATGAATTTCTCATTTTAAATTTGCTTCGTGAGCAAGGTGCAAAAAAAGTAACGGAATTTGCGTCCATTCTAGGGGTGTCAGCAAGCCATATCACAGCTGTGACCGACACACTCGTAGAAAAGGGCTGGATTACCCGTATCCGTTCTAAAGAGGATCGCCGCATCATCAAAATCCACTTAACCGATAAGGGTAAGGAAATTACTGAGCATTTTGAGAAAAAGAAAACAGAATACTTTATGGAGCGATTTGAGTCATTCGACGACGAAGAACTGAAAACAATGATCAAATTATTTAAAAAGCTGGATAAAAGTCAAAAGGATTAAGCATAGATTTTAGCGCTCTGGACATGCTACGGATAAAAAGAGGTGGAATGAACCATGACAAGCCCTTATCTTTGTCCAAACTGTAAAACAAACAGAACGCGCTTTAATCTGATTGAGCAGCTTTCAGAACCTGTGAAGCTGGATCCTGCGACCGGAGCAGTTGTCGAAAGATACGAAGGAGAGCAGCTTTCTCCTTTTCACGTGAGCTATCAAGGTCCTCAAATAAAAGTCCAGTGCGGCGTTTGTGGTTTAATTGAGGATGAAAAAACGTTCATTAAGCTAGCTGAATATCATCAATATTCTTCTCCTTCTTAACTTGCGGGCCTGACGGAAAACGTCAGGCTTTTTTCTATGCTTCTTTTGCCTATACAGATCGCCTTTTTCATGCATACGCTACAAAAAACACCATCGCATAAGAAAGTAGGGATTGATGACATGCAGCAGCTCTCTTATCATGACTTTCCATACCGTCCACTCGCTGCGGGCTTCGAGCACCCTCAAAGCAGCCCTTCATCCAAAGCCTTTATTCGGCTCTTTCACGCTGCACCAGATCTTAGTGAGCTCGCTGTATATGTGAATCGGAATGAGGTCTTGAAAAAAATGCCTTACAGTCATTTGACAGCTTATATGGAGTGGGATGAGGGAATTTATGAGATAGAAGTGTTCAAGCTGGCCACAAAAGAAAGAGTTCTTCATTCTTGCATGATGATTAAACGTAGCGAGATTTACACCCTATGTATCACAGGTGCTCATGCAGGTTTTGCGCTGCTGACAGAGCGGCAAGACCCTGTGATTCAACACGAGGACCTATCAGCCCTTACATTTGTCCATCTGTCTCCAGACCTTCCTTCCATTGATATATATGAACGTGATCAAGGGGTGTTATCAAAGGAGCTTCATTATGTAAACAGCACTCACATTCATCATTTCTCCCCGAATAAATATCATTTTGAATTAAAAGCCGCCGGTACTCAAAGTGTACTGCTTGATATCCCAAAAGTTCATCTGCAAGCAAATCGCGCATACCTCATTCTGCTTCATGGCTTTGCTAACGGAGAGCCAGAGCTTATGGCGAAGGTGGTCTTGTCTCAGCAAATATAAAAAAGAGCCTTTCCTCAATGGAAAAGGCTCTTTACGAGACATCTTCAGCTTTTTCTTGCTTTTGAAAATCAAAAGCAAGAATCATGATACCTAGAAATAATGCACAATAGGCAATATTTAAGTAAAACTGATCGATATTTTCTGCTCTTAAATCAGTGGCAGCTGTAATGCCAAAGTACGCAGCAAATAAAAGCGACAGTAAACTAAAATATTGATAGACTCGCTTCATGATTTCACTCCTGACTCACTTTCTATTGCTTTGGATGATAATATGAGAACTCAATTTCATCGTTCTCTAGATCAATTTTGTTTGCTTTCACATACATATCATTCGTCAGTGGCATTTCTGAAAGGCGTACTTCAACCGTTTTTTGATCCGGTTTCACATGAACGAATTCTGGCAGTTCATAGAACTGGCCCATGTAGCTTAAAACAAAACTAATCGGAATGCTCAATTGTCCAATTGAAAGGCCATCCACTTTCAACAGCACATCACCATTATCTTCGACAGTTGGCGTAAATGAGACGTTTGCATCAATAGTCGAAGAGAAAGCTTTAATTGCGCCTGTCACTTTCACATCTTGATCGATCGCCACATGAAAGTCTGGCATATCACTTGATCCTTGATTTTTCAAGTAATCATTGATAAAGCTGGTGAGCGATTCCTTTGAGCTAGATATATTAAAAGAATACTCGCTTTTTAATTCTTTAGTTGAAGCGGATTGACCGCCTGGCAGCATCATCAAAATACCGCAGGCAAGAACAATCAATAGATTGATTGCAAGTAAAATAAAAAATAAGCTTTTCCACTTTTTCATACGTTCACCCTATTCCTTCGGCAGTCCTTCTTTTTTCACTTTGGAGAATAAACGATTTGCCATAAGAGAGTACCCCTTTTGGTTTGGGTGGAAATCATCATCTGCCAGTAATTTTTCATCAGAATCTTCCTCAAATAAATCTGCTACATTGATCATATCAGCGTTGCCGTCTTTTTTCAGTTCCTTTTTGGCAGCGGCATTCCAATCTTTGACGACTTCATCAATATCTCGCAGCTCAGACAAACTGAACTTAAAGGGATTGTACATGCTGACATACATGATCTTCGCATGATCATTGTGCTTTCTCAATTGAGCAAGAATGGTTTTAAAGCGCTCCTCAAAAGGACCCTGCTCTTTTTGAAAAGGAGCAAACGTCAAATTGAGCACATTTTGATGGACAACATGCATTAAGTCATTGCCGCCGATCGTAAAGAAAATATAGTCAGCGTCTTTCAGTCCGTCTTGCACCTTTTTTTCTTTTAATCTTTTTAATAAATCTACCGTTCTACTGCCTTTAATGGCATAATTTTTTAATGTGACAGATTGCACGCCGTCCACCGCTTCTAACTTGTCACGGGTCATGCCTGCATATCCTTTTTTATGTTGATCTCCGATTCCTTCTGTTAAGGAATCTCCAACCGCTGCGATCGTAATATGTTCTTTTACGTCTTGTGTGTCTTCTAGTTTATCCTTTATGCCAGCCTCTTGCGCGGAACATGCAGAAAGAACAAAAGCTAGAGACATCACAATCAAAATCAAACGAGCCTTCAAACGATGATGTCCCTCCTTTTTCTGATTAAAAAAGTGTATCATGTTTTCGCTCATTTGAACATCCTTATGCTAGCTTCGATTCAGCGTTTTGATGTCCTTGATAATTTCATCATAAGGTGTATTTTGTACACCATCATAATTTTTCATCACTTTCCCTTCTTGATCAACTAGGAAAAACAATGACTGATGAATCACTTGGTCTTCATCTTCAGGTTTCTTCACAATGGTTTTAAAGCTCTTCATTGCGAATTTTTCGATTGCGGACTGTGAATAGCCAGTGAGAAAATCCCAATTTTTAAAGGACAATGGATATGCTTTCGCAAATTCTTTTAGCTTGTTCGGTGAGTCTACCTCCGGGTCCACGCTAAAGGAAATGATATGAGCATCCAATTTTTCTTCTTTTAACCGTTTTTGCAGCTCTGTCATATGAGCAGTCATCGGCGGACAGATCGTTTCACAGCTTGTGAAAATAAAATCTGCAACCCATACTTTCCCCTTCAAATCATCCAATGACACCTTTTGACCATCTTGATTTTCATACTCAAACGGCTGTATTTGATAATTTAACGCATCTTTGATTTGTCCATTTGAACATGAGACTAAAAGAAGCACGCTTATGATCATAAGCGTACCAAGTGAGGCTCCCCTTTTTTTAAGCATGGTACGTCCATCCCCTTTTTCAATCAATCGGTATAAAAAGTAAAGCCTATTGCGCCTTTTCCAGTGTGACACGAAATAATCGGTGTTGTGTAGGCGATGTCAACAAGTGCTTCAGGTGTGTGATCAAGCAGCGCTGATTTGAGCTTTTCAGCGAGTTCTAATGCATCTGCATGCGCTATTCCAATGGCTTGAACTGTTTTTCCTTTCACGGCCTGTACATACTGTTTGGTCAAATAGCGGACAAGAGCAGAATAGCTTCTCACATTCGCTTCCGGCGTGTATACCCCGTCCGTTAAGCTGGCAATTGGTTTGATGTGAAGAAGGGAGCCGATCAGTGCCTTCCCTCTTCCAATTCTTCCACCTTTCACGAGATTTTCTAATGTATCGATTGTGACAAATAGCTTTGTTTTAAGACGGATTTTATCCATTTCTTTGATGATGTCTTCACGGCTTGCACCATTTTTTGCAAGCTCTGCTGCTTTGGTGACTTGAAACCCTAATCCATAGGAAATAAAATTTGAATCAATCACCGTGATGTTTCCGTCTACCATTCTCGAAGCGCTTTCAGCAGTTTGAACAGTACCACTCATCCCACCAGTTAAATGGATACTAATGACTTCGCTTCCATCTGCTGTGAGCTTTTCATATAATTCGACGAATTGACCGATCGCAGGTTGAGACGTTTTCGGCAATTCCTCAGCGGCCTCCATTTTTTCAATAAATTCATCTGGCTGTATATTCACTCGGTCAATATAATCAACCCCAGAAATGGAGATATTGAGCGGAATCACGTGAATGGAAAGATCATTGATTTTTTCTTGCGGAATGTCCACAGTTGAATCTGTTACAATTTTAATTTGTTTCACTATCGTCTCATCCTTGCTGTCTTAGTCTTTACTTATGATATTACCTTATTTCGTGCATACTTGAAAACAACTGTCATGACGTTTTTAAAATTGTCACATTTTCTTCTTTTTATGAAAAAAATCTTTGCCAAGCTGAGCAGCTGTCATTTCAAAACGACCGCTCACTCCACTTGACAAAGATTTCTATTTACGCATTGTGTTTCAGTGTAGGCTCCTGATAGATCTGCTCATATGTGCTCCACTTGACGTTACGTTTCACATCCTCTCTGAAAGAGTATACAGCTCTCTTTCCTTTAGATACATAGACTTTTTTCAAGAAAGCTTCAAGTCTAAAGGTGAGCATGAAACCATACGTCTCATCTCCCTTTAGTACAGGGACTTCTGTTACCTTGATCTGAGCTCCATCCATCCGTCTAAAACATATTGTTTTGAGCAGCACAAACGATCAATCCTCTTTTCCAATGTTCTTTTACGCCTAAATAAATAGGTGGAATAAATCTTGATCTTTATTCACTTCAACATAATGGAAGCCTTTTTTATTCATCCGTTCAATCAGTGCCGCATAGTCATCTCTTTCTTTCAATTCGATGCCAACAAGCGCCGGGCCTTTGCTTCGGTTATTCTTTTTCATATATTCAAAGCGTGAGATATCATCATTTGGTCCTAATACTTCATCTAAAAATTCCCGAAGCGCTCCTGCTCTTTGCGGAAAATTGACGATGAAATAATGTTGAAGCCCTTCATAGATCATCGACCGTTCTTTGATTTCCTGCATTCTGCCAATGTCATTATTTCCTCCACTGACAATACAGACAACATTTTTCCCTTTAATCTCCTCGCGATGGGCATCCAGCGCTGCGATCGGCAGTGCGCCTGCCGGCTCTGCTACAATCGCACATTGATTATACAGCTCTAAAATGGTTGTACATACTTTTCCTTCAGGTACAAGACTGATTTTATCAACAACGGACTGAAGCGATGTAAACGTCTTTTCGCCAATCCGCTGAACCGCTGCTCCGTCTACAAACTTATCAATTGAATCAAGTGTCACAACCTTGCCCTTTTCATGGGAAGCATGGAGTGAAGCTGCGCCAAGCGGTTCGACTGCAATGATTTCGGTTTCTGGGGCGATATTTTTGATATATGTACCAACTCCAGATAACAGACCTCCACCTCCAACACTTGCAAATAAAAAGTGAGGCTCCACTTCGATATCATTTAATATTTCTACAGCAGTCGTTCCTTGTCCTGCCATCACATCCAAATCATCAAACGGATGGATAAACTCGCGCTTCTCTTCATCTCCGCATTTTACTGCTTCATGATATGAATCATCAAACGTATCTCCGGTTAAAATAATTTCAACATATTCTTTTCCGAAAAGCTCGACTTGAGATACTTTTTGCCTTGGTGTCGTGGCAGGCATAAAGATTTTCCCGTGGATCCCTAAATATTTACAAGAATAGGCAACACCCTGTGCGTGATTTCCTGCACTTGCACAGACAATGCCGTTTTCTAGTTTATCTTTTGGAAGCTGGCTCATTTTATTAAAAGCGCCTCTTAATTTAAAGGAACGAACTACTTGAAGATCCTCTCTTTTTAAGTAGACATTACATTCATATCGTTCAGAAAGTCGCTCATTTTTTTGAAGAGGTGTATGAATCACTACATCCTTCAAATTTTGATGGGCCTTTAAAATGTCTTTCACTTGAATTAGCGTGTTTTCTTTGAGCAACGGTTTCATGTACAAGATCCTTTCTCTTTAACCTTATTTAATTTGTCATTATAACATGAATATTCAAAAAATAAACCAATAGATCATGGATCAAGCATAAATTTCATAAACTTTTTCGTTTTTCTGTACATTTGGTTTTATTGGGTGTTACAATTGAACCAATTAGAACCACAAAGAAAGGAATCACCCGATGACCACACATTCGTTTACGTCTATATATGGAGAGCATCAAGAAATGAAGCGTGCCATTCATCTGGCAAAGCAATTCACAAAACACGAGCAGCCGGTCTTGATAACAGGAGAAATTGGCACAGGCAAAACACTATTTGCCCAGGAAATTGCAAATGCAGCTGCTCCAAACGCTTCACTGACACATCTATATTGCCCCGTCTTAGATGAAGATACCTTACAGAAAGCCTTCACGGAAAAGACCCGTCAAATTCTTTATTTAGACGAAATCGCCGCATTAAGTATTCCTATGCAGCATCAGGTCATTCGTTTTCTAGAAACATCTTTTGCAACAAAAATCATTGCCACTTCGTCTTTATCAATAGAGGCATTGAGGGTGTCATCTACCTTTTTACCTGAGCTGTTTTATCGTTTAAATGTTTTTCATTTGCCCCTGCCGTCATTAGCAGATCGAAAAACAGACATTCCTGTGTTAACAACTGCTTTCTTTCAGGAGCTGAGCATGACGCCTGATATTGATCCAAGTGTTTGGGAAACCTTGCAGGAGTATCCGTTTGAAGGAAACGTACAGGAACTCAAAAATATCGTTCATTATGCTGCAGTCATTCTCGAGGGGCAAACGGTGTTTTTACACCACCTGCCGCCTTTTGTGTTAACACCTCTTTCGCCGGACGTAAAAGGAAAAAAGGAAGAACACCAGCTCACACTAATGGAAAAACAAGAGTTTGTTTTCCTGCTGGAAGCCATTAAGTCTCTCAATGAGAAAGGTGAAGCAGCCAGCAGACGCATCTTGTCTGAATTAAGCAAACAAGGCGACATTCCGCTGACTCCTCAGCAGGTGAGGAGCCGATTAGATGATCTTGAGAAAAAAGCTTACGTGACGAAAGGAAAAGGCAGGGCTGGCACGAAGATTACACTTGAAGGTCTTTCATTCCTGAAGTCACTTGATGGTTATATACCGGTTCAATAAAAGGAGGCTATTCATTGTTTACTGTAAAAGAAGAAATTGCAAACGCCATTACACATGGCATTGGCGTTATTTTATCCATACCAGCCATTGTTTTTCTCGTGTTATTCGCTGTTCAATACGGCACTGTCACAGACATCATCAGCTTTTCGATATTTGGCGCATCCATGCTGCTGCTCTATTTAAGCTCGACCTTGCTTCATAGCATTCGGCACAAAAAAACAAAAGATGTATTTGAAATCCTCGACCACTCGGCTATTTATGTATTGATTGCTGGTACATATACGCCCTTTTTACTAGGACCATTAAAAGGCGCACTAGGCTATACGCTTCTTGCGATTGTATGGGCGCTTGCTGCTGGCGGAATTGTCTTTAAAATCTTTTTCGTCAAACGGTTTATCATTGTGTCCACGCTCGTTTATTTATTAATGGGCTGGATGATTATCATTGCCATCAAACCACTTTACATTGGGTTAACGGGCGCAGGATTTGGCCTCTTACTGTTAGGCGGTCTATTGTATTCAGTCGGAACCATCTTTTATATTTGGCGGAAAATCCCCTATCATCATGCCATTTGGCACAGCTTTGTACTCGGCGGCAGTGCATCGATGTTCTTCTGCATTCTCTTCTATTGTGTGAACATTCCTGCTGCATGAAAAAAACCAGCATCCACTTTCGGATGCTGGTTTTTCTATGCGCGCTTTTGGGCGTAATCACTCATCATGACAGGTGCTTTAATATGAATATCAACATTAACAGGGCGCAGCCTTTTCACGACTTTCCCAGTTAATAGACGATCCGTTCCACTTGTTTCAATCGGTACAAGCGGACAATCACAATCTTCAGCAAGTGCCTCTGCCATGTGACGCTGTGCTTCTGAAAGCAATACGCTCTGCCCAGATAAGATTCTTTCCTTTGCTTCTTCTAATAAGGCATCATCAGATTGATTCTGATGAATAACCGCCATCTTCTTCAGCCATTGTTTTAAAATGGGATATCGAAAAAGATTCGGCTTTGCCATGAAAGCAAATGGCTTCTCAAGGTGACCAATCAATAATGTCGTCGTGACTGGATTCAGTGCCTGTGTGATATAAATAACGGGTCCATCTGGCAGCTTCTTTTGCTGGTGAATGGTCATGACTGATCCTGACTGATCAATACAGCCCCGTGCAAAGCTTTTTGCATGCTCATGAATGAGATGCATTCGTTTCGTATAGGAAATGCGCGGATCAGTTAATTCATGAGCATGCAAATGCCTCATACTTTTAAAAATGGATAGGGCAACATAAATCGTTAAAAACCAATAACGAAACAACCGTACTCCTCCTACTCATTTATCCTTTTTTGTCATATACGACAAATTCATAATTGTAGGGGTTCTTTTCGTCACGATGGCCTTTTTCGCGTGATACAACCGTCCATTCGTTTTCATTGTAATCAGGAAAGTAGCGGTCTCCTTCAAACGCATGGTGAATATGCGTGATATATAGACGATCCGCATATGGCATCATTTCTTCATACAGCTTAGACCCGCCGATGATAAATAACTCTGTCTCGTTCTCTCCGATTGCCAAAATATCAGCAATGGAATGGACAACCTCGCATCCTTCTGCTTCAAAAGAAGAACTTGTTGTCAAAACGATATTTCGGCGGTTAGGCAGCGCTCTTCCAATTGATTCAAACGTTTTTCTGCCCATGACAATCGTATGCCCGCCTGTGACTTTCTTAAAATACGCTAAATCAGCTGGTAAATGCCAAGGCATTTGATTATCTTGACCAATGACTCTGTCTTTTCCTGTCGCCACAATCATTGAAATCATACACTGACTTCTCCTTTGATATGCGGATGTGGATCATAGTTCTCAAGTACAAAATCATCGAACGTGAAATCAAAAATGCTCTTCACATCTCTTGTAATGCGAAGCTGCGGAAGCGTGCGTTCCTCGCGCTCTAGCTGCATTTTCACCTGCGGAAGATGATTCTGATAAATATGAGCATCTCCTAGCGTATGAATAAACTCTCCTGGCTCAAGATTTGTGACTTTGGCAATCATCATCGTGAGAAGGGCATATGAAGCAATATTAAATGGCACGCCTAAAAAGATATCTGCCGATCTTTGATAAAGCTGGCAGGAAAGCTTCCCGTTTGATACGTAAAATTGAAACAGACAATGACATGGAGGCAGCGCCATTTGATCAATTTCACCCGGGTTCCAAGCGCTGACGATCAGTCTTCTTGAATTCGGATTATGCTCGATATCGTGGATCAGCTTTGTGATCTGATCCACAGTCTCACCGTCCCCACTAGCCCAAGATCGCCACTGCGCTCCGTACACACGGCCCAGTTCGCCATTTTCATCTGCCCATTCGTTCCAAATCCGGACGCCATTTTCCTGAAGATATTTGACATTTGTATCACCTTTTAAAAACCACAGTAACTCATGAATAATTGATTTCAGGTGCAATTTCTTTGTTGTTAAAAGCGGAAATCCTTCCTGCAAATCAAATCTCATCTGGTAACCGAACGTGCTGATTGTGCCTGTTCCCGTTCTGTCACCTTTTTCATCCCCGTGCTGTAATACATGACGGCATAACTCTTTGTATTGTTTCATTTTTTTCATCCTTTATTTATGTTCTTGTTGTAGTTTACCTTATTTCTGCTTTTGTTTAAACCAAAAAAACATGCCTGCATGATGAGCAGACATGTTTTTCTTTTTATACTTGATTCACTCGATCCTGCTCTTCGTCCTTAATATCTTGGTGTGAGTGAGCAATACGGCTAGCTGCTGCTGCGGCAAGCGCGGCGACAAGGTCATCAAGGAAGGTATGCACTTCACCTGGACGACCTTCATCTAATTCCCTGATAATACCAAATTTCTCTTTATCTAAATAACCGAAGTTGGTCAAACCGATTGATCCATATACATTGACAATGGAAAGCGGAATAATTTCATCAATACCATATAGCGGCTCGTCTGTTTCTACTAAGTGCTGCAATGGTTCTGGCAATAGCTTTTTTTCAGCCAGCTGATCAAGGGCAAGTCCTGTTAAAACCGCATGGACAATTTCCCTTTTATTCAACACTTTTTCAACATTTTCAATACAGACACTAAGTGGAAGGTTTGGATGATATTTTTCTTGAAGCTTTAGCACAATATGTGCAATATCTTCAATTTTCACTCCACGTTCGTTTAACATTTGTTTTGTAATCTGCACCATTTCGTTCATTGTATACTTTTTCAATTGGCATGACATCTCCTTCTAGTGGCTCATCCAGCTCGGTGGGGTGTTTTTGTCCCAGTAAATATTACCGAGTTCATGATGCGTCTGGAATCCATCTTCTGCTGTATGGTAGTGAAAGTTAAACCAATATCCGCTGTGTGGCGGCTGATCTCTTCTCACATGAAAACGGAGCAAATCTTCTCCAGTCTTTCGGTTGTAGATGTGGAAGATTTTTTCGCCATTTCCGCTTGAAGGCTGATCAGTTAACACAACATCTTGAAATTTTTCGTCATCTTTGAAATTTGTTAAAACATCTGTTAACACTTGTTCAATTTTCGGTTGAATCTCTTCTCTGTACTCGTCTTCAATGACAGGTGTGATTTTACGGCCGAATTTGAGAAAGGATTGATTTTCTGCACTTGATAGAACCTCCTCCTTATATTGCTCAAAGGGGTCTACCTGCTCTTCGTTGTCCTCTTGCGATAGTTCCCAGCTGCGCAATTCATCTGATGTATCATAAACCGCTGTATAAGGCGTTTTATCAGATGAAGAAAGTTCAGATGGCTTGTCTGTCATCAAAGCCGACGGAGGAGAGATTAAACCAAAAGTTGCAATTGTAAAGAGCGCAACAAGCGTTTTTCTCATCCACATCTTCATGATATCTAATTCCTTCCATAAGTTATCATACTGCTATTCTAGCATATAATGAATTTTCAGTCATTCAATTTGGTCACTGATTTGAGACTTTCTTTTTCATAATAAAACGTTTACAATGACAGTAATGACGACTAAAATTTGGGAGGAATGGGTATGCTTGAAGGGTTTTTCATCACAGCTTCCTTGCTGACACTGTTTTATTTTGTCTATATGGAGATTACGGATTAAAAGCCCTTAGAAAGGGCTTTTTCAGATTGTTGACAAAGGGCTAAAATAATCTTGATTTTAGTCCTTTGTCTTCTATTCAGCGTGATAGAAAACCTTTGAAGTCTAGGAAGGACGAGCACTGGAATGGAGCGAATTTGATATTCGTAAGTACCGGAGCGCGGGACTGACAACGAATGCAAGGGTTTGTCTACACGCTGTAAAAGTCCTTAGTGAGGGCTTTTTTCTTTCTCAATATAACCATAATGAAATTGGGCTGTTTTTCGTTTTATGACGTGAAATTGATAGGATTCCGCTGTAAATCGTGTACTTTTCCAATGATCTTTTAAAACCACTCTTTTTCTTGCCACTCTTAACGCCTCTTGCACGGCTATTTCGTGATCAAAGTGATGCTCTGCCGCATGACGTAGCGGCGCTATACTTGTAGATTCTTGAATCGTTTCCTCAAACATCGGATCAAAATAGACAATATCAAATGAACGGTCAGGACACTGCTTTAGCTGCTCGATACTGTCTCCACTGATCACAGATATCCGTTTCATCGCTTCATCTGCTTCTTCTATCCCTGTCTCCCATGTGTTCAGTCCTTCTCGCACTAGTAACGCCGTAATGGGATTCTTTTCTATACCGATGGCCCTTCCATTCCTGCCTATCGCACAGCTTGCAGTAATAGCATCTGACCCTAAGCCAAGTGTGCAATCTAAAAAGGAATCTCCCGGCTTTAGCTGTGCTGCTTCAATTAAAGGATCCTTTTCTCCGCGCAAGAGCCGCTTCACCCTGAACATCGCTGAGCTTGGATGAAAAAAGAACTTTTCACCATTAGGCTGATACCATTCGAATCTTTCTTTCCCGACAACAAGTACATCTCCTCGTTTCATCGCAAGCTGCTTGACGGATTGTTTGCGTCTTTCTACATACTCACCATGTAAATCCTCTGCAAGAGCCTTCGCTGTTTCAATCGTTTGTTCATTTGCTCTAAAGCTTGTTGTAATGAGCATATTGTTCCTCCATCATGATCAAGAAAAAATGCCCTGATCTGATCACAGGGCATTTCAACACTTGTATTAGCAATGTTTTTCGAATGCAGTTAAGACATTTTTCATGATATCTTCCATTTCATGACCTTCAATTTCGTCACGCGGGATAAAATGAACGAGTTCATTTCCTTTTAAAAGGGCCATAGAAGGAGATGATGGCTCTTCACCCGTGAAGTATTCTCTCATTTTTGCCGTTGCTTCCCGATCCTGCCCAGCAAATACTGTGACGATTCTGTCTGGAGCTTTTTCTGCCTTCATCACAGCTTGAGTCGCTGCTGGACGTGCTAATCCGGCAGCACATCCGCATACAGAATTAATGACAACAAATGTTGTTCCTTCAGCTTCTTGCATGGTTTGTTCTACTTCTTCTTCCGTCTTAAGTTCTTGAAATCCTGCACTTGTCAGCTCTTGGCGCATTGGCACAACGAGCTGGCGCATATATTCTTCATATGCCATTGACATAAAAAAGCCCCCTCTAAAAATCCTTATGTTGTGAATAAAGGATACTATAGAGAGAGCCAATTTTCAAATGTTCCATATCAGATTAAATTTTCATGATTCCGCCTGTATTGGCTGATGTCACAAGTTTTGAATATCTAGCAAGATAGCCAGTTTTCACTTTTGGCTCAAAGCCTTTCCAGTTTGCTTTTCTTTTTTCCCATTCTTCCTCTGGAACATCGACGCTTAAAATGCGTTGTTCAATATCAACCACGACATGGTCACCATTTTCAACAAAGGCGAGCGGGCCGCCTTCAGCTGCCTCTGGAGAGACGTGTCCAATGGACAAACCACGAGAAGCGCCGGAAAAACGTCCGTCAGTAATTAAAGCAACCTTTGGCCCAAGTCCCATACCGACAATTTGTGAAGTTGGTGCAAGCATTTCTGGCATACCAGGTCCGCCTTTAGGTCCTTCATAGCGAATAATGACAACATGTCCTGCTTCTACTTTTCTATTAATGATGCCTTCAAGAGCTTCTTCTTGGGATTCAAATACGATCGCAGGTCCTTCGTGACGTGTGATCCCATCTTGTACCCCGCCCGTTTTAATGATGGCTCCATCTGGCGCAAGGTTTCCAAATAAAACGGCTAAGCCGCCCTTTTCAGTAAATGGCTTATCGATTGGATAAATGACGTTATAGTCTTTTACCTCATGTCCTGCAATGTTCTCACCAAGCGTTTTCGCTGTGACGGTCATTGTATCTAAATGAAGTGCGCCTTCTTTTTTGGACAATTCATTTAGCGCAGCTGTGACGCCGCCTGCTTCATGTAAATCCTCAATATAAACATCCGAAGCTGGAGCAAGTTTTGATAAATGAGGCACACGCTCTGCTACTTCATTGATACGTTCAAGTGAATATTCAACACCTGCTTCATTTGCGATCGCCAGTGTGTGAAGAACGGTATTGGTTGAACCACCAAGTGCCATATCTAATGCAAATGCGTTATCAATTGCTTTTTCAGTCACAATATCACGTGGTTTAATATCCTTTTTAATGAGCTCCATCAGTTGTTTTGCTGACTTTTTCGCAAATTCTCTTCGCTCTGGTGATGTCGCCAAAATCGTTCCATTTCCAGGAAGAGCAATTCCAAGCGCCTCTGCTAAACAGTTCATTGAGTTTGCTGTAAACATACCTGAACAAGAACCGCAGGTTGGACAGCCAAACTGTTCTAATTCATTTAATTCCTCTTCGTTAATTTTACCTGACTGGTATGCACCAACGCCTTCAAATACAGAAGAAAGAGAAATCTTTCTGCCATCACTTGTTCTACCCGCTTCCATCGGTCCACCGCTGACAAAGACAGTCGGAATATTGACACGCATCGCTGCCATCATCATCCCTGGTGTAATTTTATCGCAGTTAGGAATACAAACCATTCCATCAAACCAGTGAGCAGATACAACGGTTTCTACAGAGTCAGCAATGATTTCACGGCTTGGTAATGAATATCTCATCCCGATATGACCCATCGCAATTCCATCATCGACCCCAATCGTATTGAATTCAAATGGGACCCCGCCAGCTTCACGAATGGCTTCTTTCACAATTTTCCCGAATTCCTGAAGATGGACATGTCCTGGGACAATATCAATATAGGAATTACATACGGCAATAAATGGCTTGCCGAAGTCCTCATCCTTTACCCCCGCCGCTCTTAGTAAGCTTCGGTGAGGTGCTCTGTCAATTCCTTGTTTAATCATATTACTGCGTAGTTCTGCCATCTGTTTAAAAAGCCTCCTATACTACAAGTCTTGTTGACTGCATGATTTTGAGTTGATTTTATTTTACAAATTTTCTGTTTATTTAGCCACCGATGAATGACTGATGACCAACATGTCTGCTGAAACTAGCGCTCAGCAAGGTTCGTGTCATAAAATCTGACCTCCAATATTCTATATTGGTACTACTATATAGAGTTTTTTCGCATATTTCAACAATATTCAAAATAATTTTTCTAAAAAAATTTTTCTGTCTATCACTTTAAGAAAAACAAGCTGCCTTTCATTGGCAGCTTGCTCATATTTCTCATCATTCTGATGCATTTTTTCTACTTTCTGTCATTTGCTTCCATACAGAGCCTTTCGCTTCTTCTCCGTGCTCAATGCGCTCAATCGCCATTTTCACTTGAAGGCTGACTTCAAATTCAGGGTCTTGCTCAGCTTCTTTTAATGCGTCAAGTGCTGTTTCGTCACCTTCTTCATAGAGGAACATAGCTGCTCGCCAGCGGACAAGTTTACTCGGATCCTTTAATGCTTCGATCATTGCTTCCATAGCGCTAGGATCACCAAGGTCTGAAATACAGTCTCCAGCGGTTCTGCGGACCGTCACAGTTTTGTCTTTAAGTCCCTTATATAATATAGGCAGTATAGCAGGATCTTCAATCATTCCAGCATTCACAACGGCTTGTCTGCGAATGGATGTTTTTGGGTCCTCCATCGCTTTCATTAAAACAGGTATATCCTTTTGCTCTGGCTGCATTTGCTCTAAATGGGCAAAACGCTTTTTCCAATCTTCCTCGCGCAGCATGTCTTCTGTTACATCATATGCCTTTCGGTTCACCTGTCTATCTACGGCTTCTTGCCCTTCTTTGACCGCCTCTGTTAAGCGGGCTAAACACTCGTCATCATAGGCTGCTTGCAGCTCTTCTGTGACTTCCTGGCCGATATCAGCAAAGTCACCAAAACGAACGCCATGTTCTTTCCACACACGTTCAAATACGACATTGTCTGAACTGCTTCTGAGCTTTAAAATGGCTGCTTGGAAGCGTTCAGGCATTCCGAACCGCTCTTCTCTTTCGCCGTCAGTTAATTTGACTTGCATCGGAATCCCATTAAACATTTGGACAAACACTTTGACTTCGCCAAATGTGTCACCGCCTGACTGCGGTCCTTCCTGAAGGCCTTCTGTTTCTTGACCAAAGGCTTCTCTCACCTGTTGTAAAATGCCCTGCCAGTCAAACTTTGCATTACGCTCGACCGCTAAGAAATCTGCGACATGATAAACACCTTTTACACCTTCAATGTTCAAAATGCGCTTGATCATTTCTGGCGCTTCGTCTTTTTGATCCTTTTTGTAGTTGTTGCTTTTACCGCCGGCAAGTGCTTCTGTCAAAATGACCTTCATGGTATTTGGACTTGGCGTCGGTTCTATCGCTGTTATTTTCATCTATACATCCTCCTTACACACATAAAGACCCTACTCATCTGTAAGGCCGCATTCTTCTTTCCACGTCTTGATAAATAAGCTCATCAATTCATGCCGCTCCTCAGCAAGCTGCTTTCCTGCAGAGGTGTTCATCAAGTCTTTTAATTTGAGCAATTTTTCTTCCATATGCTTTAGCACGGAACCCTGCTGCGTGTTATTTGTATAGTGGGGCTCCCCTCTTGCGCCTGCATAAGTAAACACTCTTGCAATACCGCTTGCCCCTATCGCATCGAGTCTATCTGCGTCTTGAACAATGGCCCCTTCTAACGTCATAGGCCTATTCTGCTTATGTCGATGACGAAAAGACATCGTGGTAATGATATCCATGATATAACGAATATCCCGCGTATTAACTTCCCAAGAAAGGAGCTGAAGCTCAAGTTGTTGCGGTGAAAGCTTCCATTCACTCGACAGCTTTTCATCAATGACATCATGAACAATCGCTGCCATTTCGATCATAAAAAGAGAGCCGCCTTCCTGATTAGCAATCTGGCGGGCAAGCTGGCGCACACGATCAATATGAGCCGCATCGTGTCCAGTCGGTTCATATTTCAGCTGATCTGAAACAAAGGAGGCAGCTGCCTCCAATTGTTTTTTCTGCATGACTGTGAGCACCTTATTTGTCCAAAAGAGCGATGATGGAGCTTTCTAATTCTTTTGGTGATGTTTTCGGAGAGAACCGCTCAGTGACTTCTCCGTTTTGATCCACGATAAATTTTGTGAAATTCCATTTCACTGTTTTCGTTCCAAGTACACCTTTTGCATGACTTGTTAAATGTTTGAAAAGCGGATGCGCATTGTCACCATTGACATCTACTTTCGCAAACATAGGGAAGGTTACGCCATAATTCAAAGAACAGAATTCCTGAATCGCTTCTTCCCCTTCTGGCTCCTGGTTCATAAATTGGTTGCACGGAAATCCTAAAATTTCAAGGCCCTTTTCATGATATTGATCATATAGCTCTTGCAATTGTTTGAATTGAGGAGTCAGTCCACATTTGCTTGCTGTGTTGACAATAATGAGTACTTTTCCTTTGTAATCTGCCATTGATTTTTCCTGACCGTTAATGGTCTTGACCTGAATATCATAAATTGACATCTCATAGCCTCCTAGGATTCACTTTTTCCTATCGTAACATGCTTCTTTTATAAAATCGCTTTTTATGCCTCCTGTTAAAAGAGCCCTGTCACACTGCCGTCTTCTAATAAATCCATCTCGAGCGCCGCAGGTTTTTTAGGTAATCCAGGCATTGTCAGAATGCTTCCGGTTAAAGCAACAATAAATCCTGCTCCTACAGATGGTTTTAACTCACGAATCGTAATGGTAAAGCCCTTAGGTCTCCCAATTAAAGCTGGATCATCCGAAAGTGAATATTGCGTTTTTGCCATACAAACCGGTAAATGACCCCAGTCGTTTTTCTCGATGGCTGCCAGCTGCTTTCTTGCTTTTGAAGTGAGTGTGACCCCGTCTGCTCCATAAACCACTTGGGCAACTTTAGATAACTTTTCTTCGATAGAATCATTTTCTTCATACAAATAGGAAAAGTGGTTCTTCTTCTTTTCAATAAGTGTCGCGAGTTCCTCGGCAAGTGCTGTCCCGCCTTCGCCTCCTTCTTCCCATACATTCACAGCTTTGACTGGATGGCCATGTGCGTGGCACCAATCTTCTATCGATTGAATCTCTTCTTTTGTATCAGTGATAAACCTGTTTACTGCGACGATGTATGGAAGACCGAAGGCTTGCACAGTTTCAATATGCTTTTCTAAATTATGTATACCTTCTAATACGGCATGTGCATTCTCTTCTTTGAGTTCAGTTTTCTTCATTCCGCCATGCATCTTTAATGCTCTGACAGTCGCCACAATGACCACTGCACCAGGCTTGAAATCACCAGCTCTTGTTTTAATGTGCAGGAACTTTTCTGCTCCAAGATCTGCTCCGAATCCAGCTTCTGTTACCACATAATCGGCTAATTTCGCCGCCATTTTGGTTGCAATCAAACTATTACATCCATGCGCAATATTGGCAAAAGGACCACCATGTACTAGGGCCGGAGTTCCTTCAATCGTTTGAACAAGATTCGGTTTGAGCGCGTCTTTTAAAAGTAACGTAAGAACACCTTCATATCCAAGTGCTCCAACTGTGACTGGCTCGCCATCTTGATTATAGGCAACAACAATAGAAGAAAGACGTTTTTTTAAATCGGTTAAGTCTTCTGCTAAACAAAGGATGGCCATCATTTCGGAGGCAACTGTGATGTCAAATCCGTCTTCTCTAGGATACCCATTTAACTGACCGCCAAGTCCGACAACGACCTGTCTTAATGCACGATCGTTTAAATCAAGCACTCGCTTCCATACAATGCGGCGCGAGTCGATGCCGAGTTCATTTCCGTGATGGATATGGTTATCAATGAACGCAGATAAGGCATTATGTGCAGAAGTAATGGCATGAAAATCTCCTGTAAAATGAAGATTGATTTCTTCCATTGGCAGCACTTGTGAATATCCTCCACCCGCTGCACCGCCTTTTATGCCCATTGTAGGACCTAATGAAGGCTCGCGCATCGCAATGATTGCTTTTTTCCCAATTTTTTCGAAGGCTTGACCGAGGCCGACTGTTACGGTAGACTTCCCCTCACCTGCTGGCGTTGGATTGATCGATGTGACAAGAATCACATGTCCTTCTTTTTGTTCTTTTAAACGGTCAAAAATAGTCAAAGATATTTTCGCTTTTGTGAAACCATAGCATTCTAATTCTTCGTCATGTATTTGCAGCTTTGCTGCGATGTCTTGAATAGGACTCAGCTTTGCCTTTTGGGCGATGTCAATATCTGATAAATGCTTTGTGATCATAAATAAACGGCCTCCTTTTTTTCCAGAAACAGCTTTGTTTTTGCTCTGTTTTTCATTGTAACATAATTGAAACATTGAAATATCGCCAGAAAGTTCCTATAATGAAGTGAAATTAGCTTTGGTTCAGGGGGTGGCGAGTTGCCTATTAACATACCAGTTCATCTGCCGGCAAAACAAATACTAGAGAGCGAAAACATTTTCGTCATGGATGAGACAAGGGCATTCAAGCAAGATATCCGTCCTTTGAATATCGTGATCTTAAATTTAATGCCAAAAAAAATACAAACTGAAACGCAGCTGCTAAGAATGCTCGGAAATTCTCCTTTGCAAGTGTACTTTACGTTTTTGATTCCAAGTACGCATACACCGAAGAATACGTCGAGAGAGCATCTAGATGAATTTTATACGACCTTTGAATCGATTCGCCATAAGAAATTTGATGGAATGATCATCACCGGCGCACCAATTGAGCATTTAGCTTTTGAAGAAGTGTCCTATTGGAAAGAGCTTCAGGACATCTTGGACTGGAGTAAAACCAATGTGACGTCTACCCTTCATATTTGCTGGGGTGCACAGGCAGGCCTATATCACCATTATGGGATTGAAAAAATCAAGCTCCCCGAGAAAAAATTTGGTGTATTTGAGCATCTTGTGAAAGAGAAAAAAGAAAGATTAGTCAGAGGTTTCGATGAAGTATACTATGTCCCACATTCGAGGCATACAGATATTAATACAGAACAATTAAAAAACACGCCGAATTTGAAAGTATTGAGTATCTCTGAAGAAGCGGGTGTTTGTTTAATTGTTTCAGATGATGATAAACAAGTATTTTTAACTGGACATCCTGAATATGATACGGACACATTGAAGCAGGAATATGAAAGAGATTTGTTGAAGCATGATACAGTCCAAAAACCTGTCCACTATTTTATAGAAGATGGTGACACATTAGTCCCAGTGAATCGCTGGAAAGCCCATGCCACTTTACTGTTTATGAATTGGCTCAATTATTATGTTTATCAAGAAACACCATACGTTTGGGAATAAAATAGACTGTGGTCTGATGATAAATGATCAAAATGTGTTAAAATACAAATGGCTCTGTCTTCCATTATCAATTTAGTCTCGTTGTTTTTTAAAATTAGTTTAATTCTTTCGTAACGAATGATATGCTCTGGCTGTTTATATGTTATCTTTATGTATATGTAGACCTATGAGATTAATAGTTTTCGTACGAAGTTTTGTTGTTGTTGATTACATTTGAGGTGAATATTCTTGAATACCAATAAAAAAATATTAATCTTGACCGCAAATTATGGAAATGGACATATGCAGGTGGCTAAAACACTGTATGATGAATGCAAATCCCAAGGGTTTGAACATGTTGTAGTTTCTAATTTGTATCAAGAATCAAATCCCATTGTGTCAGAAGTGACTCAATATTTATACTTGAAGAGCTTTTCCATTGGGAAACAATTTTATCGCTTGTTTTATTACGGTGTAGATAAAATTTACAATAAACGCAAATTTAACATTTATTTAAAAATGGGAAATAAGCGTCTTGATGAACTCATTCAATTACACAATCCGGATATCATTATTATTACATTCCCGATGATTGTTGTTCCAGAATACCGGAACAAAACAGGCAAAGTCATCCCGACATTTAATGTCATGACAGATTTCTGTCTTCATAAGATTTGGGTACATGAAAACATCGACCGATACTATGTTGCAACCGATTATGTGAAACAAAAATTAGTGGAAATCGGCACACATCCAAGCGATGTCAAAGTGACAGGCATTCCTATTAGACCACAATTTGAAGCAGACGTGCCAAAATCGAAGATTTATAAAAAATATGGATTATCATCAAACAAAAAAGTTCTTCTGATTATGGCTGGTGCTCATGGTGTACTGAAAAATGTCAAGGAATTATGTGAAGCGCTGCTTCTCGACAGTGAAGTACAAATTGTTGTTGTATGCGGAAAGAACGCAGCGCTAAAACAATCACTGAGCGATCTTGAACAAGCACATCCAGATCAATTGAAGGCGCTTGGATATGTGGAACAAATTGATGAATTGTTCAGAGTAACAGATTGTATGATCACAAAACCAGGCGGTATTACTTTAACAGAAGCAACAGCAATCGGTGTCCCGGTCATTCTTTACAAGCCTGTCCCTGGACAAGAAAAGGAAAATGCTCATTTCTTTGAAGATTATGGTGCGGCCATCGTCATCAACAGACATGAAGACATTTTAGAATCTGTGACCAACTTGCTGCAAGATGAAGAAAAGTTAGAAGTCATGAAACAAAACATTAAAAAACTGCACTTAAAGCATTCTTCTCAAACCATTTTGGAAGATATCGTTGAGCAATCAGATCTCATCACGAATAACAAAACGTATGCTCGTGCATTATCATAAAAAGGTGTCCGTCATTGACGGACACCTTTTTCTTTATCCTTGATTTCCATTTGTTGTGTACACTTCTTCAAACGGCTGCACGACAACAAAACCGCTTCCGCTAAATTTCATTTGAATAGACTCTCCGCTTCCTCTGCCAATAAAGGTTTTGAATGAAACATCTGTCACAAATTCAGTTTTTAAATCCCCTGACCATGCAACTGTCGCGTTCGGATCTGTATAGACAGAGTCACCCGGCTGAACAATCAATGTGAGCGGCTCATAATGACTCGTAATCGCAACAAGGCCTGGTCCTTCTAATTTGACATTAAATAAACCGCCTGCAAGCATGCCCGACACTTTTTTCATCAATTTGATATCCCAGCGCACTGACGGTTCAAATGCGAGCAGATCATTCCCATTCACAAAAATGGAATCCCCTTGAGCCAAACGAAGAATTGAGATTTTTTTGCCTTGATCTGCCACATATAATTTCCCATCACCTGTTGCCTTCATGAGTGAAGTGCCTTCTCCTGACAGCATTTTTTTGAACATCTTTGAGACGCCATGTTCAAAAACGCCCTCGCGTTCAAACTTGATTTTGCCTCGGTACGAAACCATGGAACCTGTTTTTGCCCAAATGGTATCAGTCAAATTAATTTCTAAAAGTCTTGATGTTTCAAGTTCGAAGACCCCTTCTCCTTTATCTTCCTGCTGCGTATTCTGAACAAATTCTTCAAGTGTATAACGATTCATGATAGCACCTCTTCCTGTATTTTTTTATATACGGACAAGGTGTGCATAAAGTTTCAGAAAATGGGGACGGTTTATCTATTATTATTATTCGCCAAAAAAAATCAAACATTCTGCTCAAAATTTGGCTTTCACGCTTGACGCTTTACTTTTGATGGTGTATAGTGAAACCATCATTTAACAACTGCAAAGTCGTTAGGTGATGAAAATTTTTTTTAGTATGCCAAAAGGTATGCTACAGTACTAGGAGGAAAAAGCAATATGCAAAACGGTAAAGTAAAATGGTTCAATAATGAAAAAGGTTTCGGCTTCATTGAAGTTGAAGGCGGAGACGATGTATTCGTTCACTTCACAGCTATCGAAGGTGACGGCTACAAGTCTTTAGAAGAAGGACAAGAAGTTTCTTTTGAAATCGTTGAAGGTAATCGTGGACCTCAAGCTGCAAACGTAACAAAAATCTAATCAACTAAATCAATGATGTAAAGACAAAATAAAGAGAGGCCTATGCCTCTCTTATTTGATTTTCAGCTGAATTTCAATCGCTAAAATATTTTGCTTCAGTCGTTGTTCAATTTCAGAGATATCTTTTTCGAGAAAAGGTCTTCCCTTCTTTGCTACATCTACTAGTTGCTCTAGATCGCTGTACACCTCTTGAAATGTTCGATGTAATACCGTTTCGAACTCCTTATTATTCATACCGGCCTTCCCCTTTTCCTCTAATATCCGTCACTTAGTCAAAAAGTAACTCAACCAAAACTTTCTATAGTTATATCGGCTCATTTTTCAGAATATGTTCTTTTTTTACACATTCTATCCGTTTTTTTTCATGAACGGATGTTTGAGCAGGGAAAACCGGTGCGTCCGCTTACTTTTTGAGCAGCGTCTGTCCATATTCTTTTATTTTCTCTCCAACGGTGCATTGCTGTATACAAAAGGAATGGGCATACTTTTTGCCAAATTCTTTCCGAAAATGCTTCTTAATCAAACAATCTGAACAATACGTGTCTTGAAGATCGGTCAATTCTTGTACTGCTGTTTTTTTATCCACATTATTCAGCTCCGTCTGCTTCTAATTTCAATGTACTTTCGATTGGGACGTCTGCAAGAATCTGTCTTGCAAGCTGATCCGCTTCTGCATTTTGTTTCCGATCGATGACTTCATAGGTTGGCGTCAGCTTCAGCTCTTTTAAAGCCGCTTCAATTCGGTCAAGCCATTTGTTATGTACATCATCATAACAAGGCCATTCTCCTTTTAACTGATTCATGACAACAAGTGAATCTCCTCTAATCGTGACAGAATTTCTGCTTGCCCCTAGGTCTTTTAAAGCTTTTACTGCCTCAAATAAAGCCGCATACTCTGCTTCATTATTGGTGCTCCCTTGGAAAGGCTGATTTTTTCTCAATCGATAAGCGTCTTTTCCCAGCTTATAGTAGACGACAACTCCAAGACCAGAGTCGCCTGTTTCTTTATGAAAACTTGCATCAAAATAGACTTGAAGCTGATCAGGTTCAAGCTTTAGTTCTTCATTTAGCTTTTCAAGCTCTTTTATGGACCACATGGCCCCTTTTTCATCTTCAAATGACAGGAGTGACTGTGGTTCTTTTTTGTCGATATGTTTTGCTAAAATCAAGGCCTCTTTTAGCTCCAACCAATCTTCTTGGTAAAAAGCAATGGACCCAATTGATTTCACTTTCATTGTGTAGTGTGCTCTTAATTTCATTGATCACATCGCCTTCCCGTGCTTTTAAGGTAAACATACGTTATGCTATAATCAAAAAGTTACATTTTACAATGAGAAAGGAAGTTCATGTCACTTGTTTAATGAAGGTATTTGGATCTTATTTGCGATCATTAATTTTATCATTGTTCTTCTATTTTATAAAGGATTTGGCAAGATGGGCCTTTTTGTCTGGATTGGCTTTGCGACGGCTGCCGCAAATTTACAAGTTGTCAAAACCGTTGAATTATTTGGCTTAACGGCAACACTTGGAAATATTTTGTACGGCAGTGTGTTCTTTGCAACGGACGTATTAAATGAAAAATATGGACAAAATGAAGCGAGAAAAGCTGTCTGGATTGGCTTTGCCACCCTTTTAACACTAACTGTTGTCATGCAGGAGGCTTTGCTTTTCCATCCCGCTCCATCTGATATCTCACAATCATCGCTGGAAACGATATTTGGCTTTATGCCAAGGGTTGCACTTGGCAGTCTCGCTGCTTATATGATCAGTCAAATGCTAGATGTTTATGTATATTCGTTTATTCGCCGGATATTTCCTTCCGATGGTGCGCTCTGGGTGCGCAACGCCGGAAGTACGATGATTAGCCAGCTTCTTGATACACTGATTTTCACGACCATTGCCTTTCTTGGCACGTATCCATTTCATGTATGGATTGAAATCTTCATCACGACATATGTCATTAAATTTATCGTAGCTGCGATTGCGACACCTTACGCGTATGCAGCGAAAAAAATGGTTCCGCTTGATGAAAGGGTGAAATAATGTGCCAGCTGAAATATACATTGATGGTGCAAGTGCAGGTAATCCAGGTCCCTCTGGCATCGGCATTTTCATTAAATATGATGGAAAGGCTGAATCCTTCTCCATTCCTCTTAGATCAATGAGCAATCACGAAGCAGAATTTTCCGCTCTGATCGAGGGGATGAAAATATGCGCGGAAAAAGGATTGCGTACCGTTTCATTTCGAACAGATTCACAAGTAGTTGACCGCGCAGCCAATGCAGGATTTGCTAAAAATCCAGCCTTTCAGCATTTTATCAAAGAGATGATCGAACTTCAAAGCCAGTTTGATTTATTTTTCATTAAATGGATTCCGAGTAAGGAAAATCAAATAGCGGATCAGCTCGCTAGAAAAGCGATTCACCTTTCTAAAGGATGAATCGCTTTTTTTCGGTTATGCTAATGTGTGTGAGGTGATACTGATTGGATAAAGAAAATAAAGGTCGTGTCACAAATGGGACAACCCCACAAGGTGATGCGCAAACAAAAGATAAACAGCCACTATCTCAGCTGGAAAATAGAGCGAAGAAAAGCAATACAAAAAGATGAACCTGAGAGATCGGCTTTAGCTGATCTCTATTTTACTTAAACGATTCATCATCGGTTCGATTCCTTTGATTTGATGGTACCTCAGCATAGCAGCAGCACGTTCTTGATTGATGTTCATTTTCGTCTCATCAATTGGACAGCTGAGCGGGACATCACATTTGATCTCTGCCAATAGACGAGAAAGCTTCAGATCTTCTAATCCTGCTTGCATTTTCTTTTGCTGTGCAGCCGTTAGTTCATGGACATTTTCTAGCAAACCGTCAATCGTTTCATATGTTTGGATAAATTTTAATGCGGTTTTTTCTCCGATTCCTTTGACACCTGGATAATTATCACTTGCATCACCCATGAGTGCTTTCATATCGATCAGCGCCTTTGGAGAGATTCCCATTTCCTCTTCGAATAAGGCTTTTGTATAATGCTTATAATTGCCAATTCCTTTTTGCATCAAGGCAACAGTGACTTGTTCATTCAAAATTTGCAGCAAATCTTTGTCTCCAGTTAGGACAGTCACCCGTGCTTCTTTTTGGTAGAGCGCAGCAAGAGTACCGATACAATCATCTGCTTCAAAGCCCTTTAAACCAATGTTTACAATTCCCAGTTCTTCTGTAGCTTCTTTTGCTAAATCGAATTGCGGAATGAGCTCGACAGGCGCCTCTCCCCGATTTGCTTTATAATCTTGAAACAATTCGTTTCGGTATGTTTGGCTTCCCATATCCCAGCAGCAAACAATATGCGTTGGCTCAAATGTCTGTACAGCCGTTAATAAGTGCTTCAAATAGCCATTGACTCCATTTGTCGGCACACCGTGATCATTTATCATAAAATTGCGATGTACAGCCGTTGCATAAAACGATCTGAACAAAAGCGCCATTCCATCTACAAGCAGTACGTGTTTATTCATTCTTATAAACTCCCTTTTTCAAAACAATACTCCTATTCTATCACAGAACACAAAACTCGACATAAAAAAGGCGCCTTCTTCTTTTAGAAAAGAAGAGGCACCCTGTTTACTTTTGACCGTATTGCATTTTTTTCGACTCTGCTTCTGCATAGGACGGCATGTCTTTTTGTTTAGGGTCACGCTCATCCTGCTGCTTTGTCTGTTGCTTTTTTTTCATGATCATTCCCCTTTCTCGGTACATTCATTAAGATGACCAAAAAAGAGAAAGTTACTCTTTACTTCTGTTTCCGCTTGACATACTCCCTGACCATATCATTCGTCACATGCTTACGCAGCGGAACAATACCGCCTCGTGCAAGCTCATTCATCTTCGACGTAATGGCATTGATGTCGTCTGTTGTAAATGGCTCGTTTTGCTCACATTTGAATACAGCAGTCTCTATTGCTTGTTCTCTTTTCTGTTCAAGCTCAAGAAAGGACTGAATATGAGCATGCTGCTTTTGTGAGTGAGCGGAAATCTCTTCGTGTACGCTCGTCATTTTCTATCAACTGCTTTCTTTTTTATTTAGTCTACCATGAATCAAATGGTTTTCAACTGGTTCTTCCATTCGTTTGTTTGTTCATATACTTGTTCAATTACCGCCTGTTCTTTGGCATCTGTCGTTAGGCTCGTGATAAATGTTTGTTTTTGTTCACTTAGCTGCTCGAGCGCTTCTGTTTCATATCTTTCAGTAAAGGTCTTCACCATTGTGTCGTACCTGCTCAGTAATTCTTCTTTTTCTTTATCTGCCCATTTCGTGGTTAACTGATGAAGAATATCTCGAATCGCTTCAATGAACGCAGCCTTTCCATTCTGTTCAAAGAAAACTTTCGCTGATTTTTGCTTCTTTAAGAGCGGTTCGAATGGTGTCAGTTCAGATTCGACTTCAATTTGTTTCAGCTCAGCATTTTTCTCTTCTGGCGGCGACAGTGAGAGAGAAAAGTAAGGGTCTTCTGCACATGCCGCCTGCAATCCTTTTTCCCATTCCTCTTGGAAGTATTGATGAATAAACGATTCCATTCGGATATCAAGCGCCTTTAACTCCTGTACAAATTCAAATTCATAATCCTTCAGTGCCTGTTCAAGCGCTTTTTTCAACTGCTGCCTGAAGTCTCCTTGAGATATTCCAGGGTAAAAGGCTGTCTTTAACAGATCATTCGCAAATAGTGATAGGCGCTGGACAATATGATAGAGCTGTTCATGTAAGTCCTTTTTCACACTTTCTGTCACTAGCTTAGATTGTTTGATATGACTCATTTGATCAAGAATCGCTTCATAGGATGTGTCTATCTTTTTCTTTTCCGCTTGCTTCTCATCTTCTGACTGATGCAGTGTCGCATGCAGCTTGTCGACTGTGCTACATAACATGCCGGCTTCAAAATACAAAAGCTCGATCGCATCTTTCGTTAATTCTTCCTCAATAAAATAGTCGAGCTGTTTTCTAAGCTTTGCATATTGATTATAAGCTGTCTCTCCCTTTCCTTCGATTTCTTCCTTACTGGACACATGATGAAGGTTTGGGTTTCGGATGCCTTCTTTTGTGAGCTCATTATTCACATAGTCAAAGACGGTGTCAAGCTCTGCTTGATCCTTTGCGAGGTCAGCTGCATTGATAATAAAGAACATTTTATCCATGCTAAATGAATCTTTTACAAGCCCAAGCTTACGTAAAAATGACCGATCTGCCTTCGAGAAAGAGTGCTGGTAGTAAGTTAAATAAAGAAGAGCATCTGCGTCCTTCATATATTGAAAGGCAATCTCTGTATGGCGCTTATTCATACTGCTGGCGCCTGGCGTATCAACAATAGTCAGCCCTTTATCTGTTAAAGGTGTACTCAAATACACCGTCACTTCCTTCACCACACAAGAAACAGCTTCTTCCGCCACATATGGCCTCAGTTCTTGAAGAGTGACATGAAGCGGCGTTTGCTTCGTAATGTGATGAAGGAAACGTGTATGCGCTTGTAAAAAATGTTCAACAATGATGCGGTGATCTTGTTCAAGCTGTCTTTTTTTCAGCGTTCGTTCGAGCTTGGATGTAAACGTCTCTCCCTTTTCTTCTGAGATCGAAAATCCGAGGATCTGATTGAGCTCCTCTAATATATCCTGTTCTGTTTTGAACACCACTTTTACACTTTCATGCGGGTGATCTTCCGTCGGCCGCGTCAGCTTATTAATCGTTGCCGTTGTTGGCGTGGGAGAGGATGGCAGTACCTTTCTCCCAACAAGGGCATTTGCAAAGGAAGATTTCCCCGAACTAAAAGCCCCAAATAAAGCGAGTGTGAATTCTTTCGCTTGCAGCCGCTTTGTTCGTTTTTCAAAGGACTTTCTTTGAGATTTGAGAGCGTCTAATGGCAATAAAATCTGAGAAAGCTGTTCAAACTGGTCAATTGACTGTGCCGTCGTGACATGCTGTGACTGACGCATTTGATGTTGCTCTGTCTGCTTCTGCGGTTTTTCTTGCTCGCTCTCTTCGGGATGAATGGGCGCGTGATCCTGCTTTAGCTGGTCATGCTGCATCCGCCTCTTTTTCGCATAAAACCAATCTTCTTCGATCTGTTCATCCGTTCCGTTTTGCCATATATCCCATACATGTTGAATATCACGCTTCATTTGTTCATTTTTTCCGATGCACTGCTCAAGCGTTTGGAGTTCTTTTGCAGACTGGTCCCATTTTTCTTGATGTTTTGCTTTATCTTTCATAAGCTGGGCTTTCAGCGACTCAGACATTTGTTCAATCAGTGTCATCGCTTTCTGTTTTGCCTGTCTTCTCAAGGCTTCGCCAGCATCTTTTGCATATTGTAGTACGTATTCATTGGAGAACGTCGCACCATGATGAATCACACTTTCAAGGAGTGCTTCTTGCACAGGTGTTTCAAATGCCATCACTTGATTTAATAACTCTTCACCAAGCTGATGCTTCTTGACTTCTTTTTTAAGCAGCTCAGCAATATGCCAGTCCACTTCAGCTTTCATCCTCGCTTTGACATCTGTTAAGAAGTCGGTTGCCCGTTTTTCTTTTTCTTGCTCAGTTTTATTTTTAGCAAAAAGCAGTCCCACTTTAAAGCCAGGTGCTTTTGATTCAATATAGTCGCTTGCGAGTTCCCTCATTTTAAATGGAGTGAGGTTGGCATTCTTTAAAATGCTCTCGACTTCAGAAGATACTTCATCTTCTAACTGTTTGGCTCCATTTTCAATGAAGTAGTTTTTCGCTTCAAACTCCTTTACTTCTTTTCTTTTTTCTTGAAGCTGTGAATCAAGCTCTTCACCTTGCAGCTCTTCTTTTAACGAGTCAATGTGTTCTTTTAAAACATGCTCAATTTTTTGCTCAGTATAAGCACGAAGTGATGCTTTCGGCAACGTCTGTAATTCTTGTAGTTTTTCGATTAAACGAATCATTTCATTTCTTGGATGCGTCTCATCGGTTACAGATGTAAAGTATAGATGATCTTCTTCAATGCCCTCTTTAAGGAGCATGTCAATCACTTGATTTTTGTAGTCTTCAAATGCAGTCTCATGCTCATCATGCCGGTCCACTTGATTCACGATGAAATAAAGATTTGGTACTTTCTCTTTAATGGAGCGAATAAAACGAATGTTTTCTTCAGAATGAACATGGTTGTAGTGAACAACATAAAAAAGAGCATCTGCTTGATGAAGAATAGAGGCAGCAGACAAAAAGTGTGCATGATCCGTTGAATCAATTCCTGGCGTATCAATCAGTGCCACCTTTTCTTCCAGTCCTCTATAGTCACCGCTAATTTCCACCATCTCAATCTGTTCTCCATCCTTACAGAAACGCTGTACTGCTTCTTTATCATAAGAGCCGCTCATTTTTGCAAAACGGCCATCAGAGGTGTGAAGCTGCACTTCACTTTCTCCTTTCCTCACGACGACCAAGTTTGCACTTGTTGGGATTGGGCTCGTTGGCAAAATGTGATCATGAAGCAGATGATTCACAAGTGATGACTTTCCAGCAGAATAGTGGCCGGTAAATGCGATATACACTTCTTCTTCTGCTTCCTTTTTGATAATCGATGCAAGTTTGGCTGCGCGCTCATGATCATCCCTTTTGAGAAAGCTTTGATATAAAGCTCCTGTAGTTTGAACGAGAGAATCTCGAATAGACAAGTCTTTCATGACGATAAACCCCTTTGTTTTTAGAAAAGTCAGTTATGTATGTGATACCATTTTACACAAAATAAAGAGATTTTTCTTCTGATATGAGGAAATAAAAAAAATCTGCTGCCCGATCAGTCGCAATTGACTGAGATCAGGAAGCAGATTTTTTGGAGACACCTTTTAATACGAAGCCAATTAATAGGCTGTATACACACACCGTACCGAGTAAGAAAATCATTGTCATGTGATCACCGTCCATCCTTCATGATTGAGAATGTTTATCATTAATGAAAGTGTAGCACAATTGATAATGATTTTCAATATTAATTTAGCAAATACTGATTTAACGCTTTCTCCTCTGTTTGAATTCTTACAGCCATCATCCATGCATTTAAACACGTAAACAAAATGGCAGTGACATACGCCTCAAACAATAGAGGGATCAGCAAAAGCTCAATCGCCACGACTACATAGTTAGGGTGTTTCAACCAGCGATACGGCCCTTTTTTTACAATCATTGCGTTTGGCACGACTAAAATCTTCGTATTCCAGTACGTCCCAAGGGAGCATAATGCCCAGTATCGAATGACCTGTGTAGCCATCAGGAAAAGGAGCAGCACAAGAAAATACCGGGACGACCCCTTGTGTAAAAGCCCTGTCTCAACTATAAGTGAGAGAAAAAAGGCCGTATGCATAGCGACCATATAGGGATAATGACTAGCACCAAATTCAATGGCACCCATCGCTTTTACTTTTCTTTCATTTCTTTTGGCCACAAGCATTTCAATGAGCCGCTGACAAACGAAGAAACCGATAACAAGCCAAATGATCATGACAAGACCTCCTCCCATTTCATAAGCAGCAGTTCTGAGGAAAAGCCTGGACCAAGCGCCCCGCAAAGGCCAATATCCCCCGCTTCAGCTGATTGATGTTCAAGGAAATGCTTGATGACATACAAAACTGTGGCAGAGGACATATTTCCGTGTTGTTTGAGTACTTCTTTTGAAGAAAATAGCTGATCCTCTCGTAAAGATAGACTTTCAACATAGGCATCAATCACTTTTTTTCCTCCAGGATGGGCAAGAAAAACGGATAAGTCTTTAGTTGAACATCCAAGCTCCTCTAAAAATCGATCCACCTGCTCTTTTAACCAGCCTGAAATCATAGACGGAATGTCACGGGAGAAAATAACCCGAAAGCCGTCACTTGTAAATTCCCAGCCCATCACATCCTCAGAATCCTTCATCGTGACGGATTGTGTACTTAGTACTTTAGGGACTGTTTTTAAATGAGCATATTCTAGTGCAGCCGTTTCTCCAGCTAAAAGAGCCGCAGCCGTCCCGTCTCCAAATAAGGAGGTGCCGATTAAATTGCTTTTTGATTGATCTTGCGGCTGAAAGGTTAAACTGCACAGCTCACAGGCAACGACGAGCACCTTTGCTTCTGGATATGCCCTTATGTATTCATAAGCCCGAGACAGCCCTGCCGCACCACCCCCGCACCCTAGCCCCCAGATCGGTACTCGTTTCGTATAAGGAGAAAAAGGAAGTACGTTCATCAGCTTTGCATCAAGACTTGGGGTCGATAAGCCGGTACTTGAAATAAAAAACAGTGCATCGATCTCTTCAACCGGGATCGGCTTTTTCAGAAACGCCTGCTCTTGAAGACAATGTATGATTGCTTCTTTTGCATGAGCCAGTGCCTTCTCCAAATAGATATTGTTTTTCTCTTCAAAAGAGTGGTGCGTCTGATACCATTCAATGGGCTGTACAAATTGCCTGCTCTGAATTTCTCCATTCTGAAAAGCTCTCAGCAGCCGATCAATATCTTTAAACGATCGTTTAAATTGAGACCTAGCAAATTCAGCAGTTGTTTTCTGATCCACGTGATGCTTGGGGAGACTCGTTCCAACTGAAAGAATGTACGCCATCGGCTTCACCTCTTTTTTCGGTTAATATCCCCTATCGAAAAAAGGATATACATGCCAAATCGTCACAATTCAGTCAAAACATTTTCCTCCGTCTAACTTTTTGTCTTGACGACAATTGATAAATATTGGATAATATAGTTGAAAACATGATGTAGTTTTCCTCCTTCACAGGTTCGTTCCAAGCCAAGCGAACCTGCTTTTTTTATGCAAAAAAAACACCTCTAAAAGAGAAGTGCAGACCGTAGACAAACCCCACCTTTAATTCAAGTAAAAGTGGGGTTTTCACATAATTATAAAGGGTTACGCTGGACATTCAGCATCTACCGTGTCTACATTTAGTTTTCCGATTTTCTCTGTCACCTGTTTTACGAGTGAATCTAACATACGAGTATCATGAACATTGCCACCTGTGACCAGTGATCCAAAAATAAATCCTTTTGAATCACAAGCTGTATGAAAGGAAGAAGCAAATGACTTTTCACGTTCACCTTTTACATAGTAGCCAATCTCTGATTCAGTTGTACTGACTTTGATCTCTTTTGTTTCTTCTTTATTTTGTAGGGGTAAGAGCTTTTCTCCATGTTTTTCGCGATTGATAGCCTCTATCTCCAATATCCACATGAGCATCCTTTTTTTCAATGAAATCGTCTTTATACAACACTTTCATACGGAATCTCCCTTCGCTTCGCATTAATGGTTAAATCTGATGCTATCTTAGCGTATAAATATCAACGTTTCGATCATTATTCAGAATTATTTCATTTAAACATGAATGGATCACCTTTTTTTCTGATCAATACAAATCAATAACCATAAAATGCTAATTTATTTGATTATTATATATAAAAAGGTGTTTTTTTCCTGTATACTTAATCAATATGAACACCATGAAAAACAGTGAAAAAAGATAGAATCTACTACATGATTCGGCACAAAATTTAATTGACTGGAGTGATTGTAATGAAAAATGTGTCCAAAAAACAGACACCCTACAACACGATACTTCTCTCGAAGATAATTGGTTTAGTGCTTCTTACACTGTTTCTCTTTTTTATCTGGGATATGTCTAAACCCCATTTGCAGGCGACACATGGGCAAGCAAAAATTGTTGCCAACAGTGACTTCCGAGACACAAGCATCAGTCTGAAAGCAAAAGATCATTCTACAAGAACATTGGATACACATTTTAAGACCAATCCAAACCAACAGACAACGAATAAAACGGTCTTTTTAACATTTGATGATGGTCCTTCTGCTACATCAAATCAGCTGTTAAATGTATTAAAAGCACATCACGTGAAGGCGACATTCTTCATGCTTGGACCACAAATCCAAGCACACCAAGCAGCTGTGAAAAGACTTTATCAAGAAGGACATCAATTAGGGCTTCATGGCATGACGCATGATATAAACCGCTTTTATCAGAACAGTGAGTCTCCCGCAAATGAAATGAGAGAAGCTCAGCGCATTCTTGCTTCTGTTACAGGCGTTTACACCCGTCTTGTGAGAACACCCTATGGCAGTGTTCCAAATTTAACATATCATCAAAAAGTACGTTTAAACCAAAATGGCTTTATTTACTGGGATTGGACGATTGATAGCCTTGACTGGAGATATAAAAACTCACAATATGTTCCAGAGGTATTGAATCAACTGCAAATGTTTGAGAAAAATAAACCATGGGAACCAAAAGTTATTTTAATGCATGATCAACCCTCTACCACAAACTATTTAGATAGCCTGATTACACAGCTAAAAGCAAGGGGCTATACATTTGCAGTCATTAACGAAACAATGCTGCCGGTACAACATTAATAGCGCTAATCACAACAAGCCCGTATCCAAAAGATGCGGGTTTTCAACGTGTAGACAAACCCTCACACGCTCCGCTCCTTCCTAGGACTTCAAAGGTTTTCTATCAAGCTGAAAAGAAGACAAATAGCTAAAATAGAGATCATTTTAGCCCTTTGTCAACAATCTGAACACCTCTCCAAGAGAGGTGTTTACATAACAGATTGCTTAGGTTCTTCTATCAGATCCTGCCCTGTTTCTTTTTTAAATGGAATCATGTGATAAATAATATGAAGCAAAATAGCGGTAATGCTACCGGCCACGATTCCGTTACTTGTTAATAATTTCATTGATTCTGGCAAATGCTCAAACATTTGCGGCACGACGGTGACACCTAAGCCGATCCCAACTGAGCAAGCAACAATTAGTAGGTTTTCCTGTTTGGCAAAATCTACGCGCGAGAGCATTTTAATACCGTAGGCAATGACCATCCCAAACATGGCGACCATTGCGCCGCCAAGAACTGACTTTGGAATAATCGTCGTAAATGCAGCAATTTTAGGAAAAAGTCCAAATAACATGAGCAATGCTCCTGTCACAACGATGACTTGATTTTTCTTGACTCCTGTCAACTGGATCAACCCCACGTTTTGCGAGTAGGCTGTGTAAGGAAAGGCATTGAAGATACCGCCTAATAAAACAGCAATCCCCTCTGCGCGATAGCCTTTCGCTAAATCCTTCTCTTTTAATGACCGGTTTGTTAAATCACCTAATGCGAAATAAACACCTGTTGATTCGACTAATGACACAATGGCTACTAACGTCATGGTCATGATGGGTGCAAATTCAAAGGTAGGCATGCCGAAATAAAATGGTTCAATCATGCGGAAAACTTGAGCGTTCGCCACCTCAGCTGTTTCCACTTTCCCCATAAATGCAGCGACTGCTGTCCCAAGGAGAATACCGATTAAAATAGCGATCGCCTTCATAAAACCTTTTGTGAATCGATAGAGCAGCACAATGATAAACAGCACAAGGAAAGCGAGGCCTAGATTTTCAAAAGAACCATAATCTGCACTTCCTTCTCCACCTGCCATATTGTTCATCGCTACCGGAATAAGGGTAATGCCAATAATGGTGACGACAGACCCTGTCACAACAGGCGGGAAAAATTTCACAAGCTTCCCAAAGAAAAAGGAAAGAAGAATGATGATACATCCAGAAGCGATAATACTTCCATAGATAGACGAAATTCCATATTTAGAGCCAATCGCAATCATAGGAGAAACCGCAGTAAATGTACAGCCTAATACAACAGGCAGACCGATACCAAAGAAACGGTTTTTCCAAACTTGAAGGAGCGTGGCAGCCCCGCACATGAAAATATCTGCCGAGATTAAGTAAGTCAGCTGTGCAGGGGTGAGGCCGAGCGCATCTCCCACAATGAGCGGCACAAGAACGGCACCTGCATACATCGCCAGCACATGCTGAATCCCTAGCGAGAGCGTTTTGGCTTTTTTAGCGGCACTCATGATTGTACCTCCCGTACAAACGTGACTTTCCCTTCCTCAAGTGATTCAATACGTGCAAGGGACTCGACGCGGTAGCCCATTTGAACAAGCGCATTCCTTCCGGGCTGAAATGACTTTTCAATGACAATGCCAAATCCGGCTACTTTCGCCTTCGCCTGCTTTGCGATTGCGGCAAGCCCTTTAGCGGCTTCACCGTTCGCTAAAAAGTCATCAATGATTAATACACAATCTTTTTCACTGAGATGCGTATTTGAAACAGCGATCGTGCTTTCTACTTTTTTCGTAAAAGAGTACACACTCGCTGTTAATAGGTTATCTGTTAGTGTTAGTGATTGACGTTTTCGAGCAAAGACAACTGGTACTTGAAGAGCTAGTCCAGCCATCACAGCAGGTGCAATGCCAGAAGATTCGATTGTGACAATTTTTGTAATACCATCATGCTTGAATAATCTAGCAAACTCTTGCCCGATCTCATGCATTAACACAGGATCAATTTGATGATTTAAAAAGGCATCTACCTTTAACACTTGATTTGACAGAACGATTCCTTCGTTCTCAATTTTTTGACGTAACAATTCCATCATTCTTCCTCCCAGCATATTGGCAAACATTTTCATTTTTTGCATAAAAAAAGCATTGCTGTCCATGAGGAGCAAGCAATGCGAAAACGATCCACGGATCTTCAGCTCAAACAAGAGCTGTTTCATTTTGCTCACTCATAGTCGGACTGTATCGGTGTCCGGTAGAAACTTGCGTGCCATCATCACGCGATTATATGAGTGTTATAGTGTTCAAATTATAACAAGATTTCAGACGCTTGGAAAGCACTTTTCCAGAAAAATACCGAACTTAAATAATAGATCAGATCAAAACGTTCGTTTTTAGAATATTCAAGCATCAAAAAAGCACCCTTCTGAGCAAAGGGTGCCTTTTATTTAAGATAAATACAATTTCGTATATTTATCTGTTAAATAATCGATTAAATATTGCACATTTAATTCCTCACCAGTCGCATCTTGAATGATTTCAGATGGTTTTTTGCGTTTTCCATGCTGGTGAACATGTTCTGTGAGCCATTCTTTTATCGGTGCAAAAGACCCGTTTTGAATCAGCTCATCAAAATTCGGTAAATCTTTGATCATTTGGTGCTTTAGTTGCGCCGCATACATATAACCAAGCGCATATGAAGGGAAATATCCAAAGCTTCCATCAGACCAGTGAACATCCTGCAAAATGCCGAGTGCATCATTAGGAGGCGTAATGCCAAGATACGCTTTATATTTTTCATTCCACAGTGCAGGCAGGTCTTCAACTGCTACTTCTTCATTAAAAATCGCTTTTTCAATTTCATAGCGGATGATAATGTGAAGCGGATACGTCAGTTCATCTGCCTCAATTCGAATGTAAGTCGGCTTCGATTCATTCACTGCATGCACAAAGTCTTCTAAAGAGACATCTTTAAATTGCTCAGGAGACGCTTCTTGCAGCTTATGATAATACGTTTTCCAGAAATCTTCATGTCTGCCGATAAAATTCTCAAAGAAAAGAGACTGTGATTCATGGATCCCCATTGATGTGCCATCACATAATAGCGTTCCGCTCAGTGCCTCATCAATGTTTTGCTCGTAGATGGCATGACCACACTCATGAATCGTGCCAAAGATCGCCATCCGAAAATCATGCTCATCATAACGGGTCGTCACACGAACGTCCCCTCTGCTCAATGTCACAGCAAACGGATGAACCGTTGTATCCAGACGTCCTGCGTCAAAGTCATACCCCAATTCTTTTAAGAAGAAGAGACTCAGTTCCTTTTGTTTGTCGATCGGAAAACTTTTCGATAAAAATGAAGTATCCGGCTTATGAGGAGAGGCTTCGATTTTTTTCACGAGAGGAACAATGGCATCACGAAGTGCACCAAACTTTTGATCGAGCTGTTCAACTGTCATATCTGGCTCATAGTTATTGAGCAGCACATCGTATGGCGTTTGTTTCACGCCCCAATATTGAATAAAGCGCTTGTTAAAATCAATGAGCTGTTTTAAGTATGGTGCAAAGAGTGAAAAGTCTGATTTCTCCCTTGCTTCTACCCAGACATGCTCTGCTTTTGATTGCAAAATCGAGTATTCTTTAAATTCTTCTTTCGGAATTTTGCTGTTTTCATCATACTCTTTTTGTGATAATTCGAGCGCCTTTTGTGTATCTTTTGACAGCTCATCTCGATGTTTGTTTAATGCGTGAAGAAGATCTCTCATTTCATCAGAAGTCTTCATATTAAAAATATCACTTGATAATTGACCGATGGTTTCAGCTCTGAAATCGGCGCTTTTTTTAGGCGCCTGTGTTCTAGAGTCCCAATAAAGTAAATGGAGCGCCTCCGTATAATGGGCGATTTTTCCTAGTAATTGATAAAACGCTTTCTCTTTTGCTTCAAGACTCATACGTTTGTTCCCCCAATCAATAAAATATGTATGTACGTTTCAAGGCTACTTCAAGGAATGTTCTTTTGTCAATGAAAAAGGAGGATACTCAGATGGTATCCTCCTCTTTTCCTCGTTCGGGCGTTATTTAGATGATTGGCTTGACTGGCAGAACGGATTCAATTTTACTTTGAAGCTCTGTATCTTCCTTACGGTCAAAATAAATATGAATGGTTCCTGCATCTTGGCTTGTCCGAATCAGCCTTCCAATACCTTGTCGCAAGCGCAGCAGCATATACGGAAGGTCAACTTCAGCACGAGCATCCTTTGCTTCATTCCGTTTTGCCTCAAATACCGGATCATGAGGCGGGTAAGGAAGTCCCCAGATGATCACATTTGTTAGTGATTGTCCTGGAATATCCAGCCCTTCCCAAAGGTGAACAGAGCATAACACGGATGTCTCATCTGCTTGGAACTTTTGAACAATCGTGCTGATTTCCTCGTCTCCCTCAAAATACACGTGGAAAGGCAGTGATTCATCCGATGCCTCAAGCTGCTTTCTAAAGAAATGAAGTTCATCAAATGAAGGGAACAAAATCAGAGATCGTCCTCCGTTTTCTTTCAGCTGAGTGATCACTTGCTGTCCTTTTGCCTCTTGCTCTTGAAGCTGCTGAATCCCGTGGAAATAAATCTTCATTTGCTCATCGTAATCATACGGAGAAGCGACACTCATTGATAAATAATCTTTGATCCCAAGACTTTCAGCTAAATAATCAAAGGATTGATTTTCAGACAATGTAGCAGAAGAGAAAATGTATGGTCTTTTTTGCGAGAATACTTTTTCACCAAGCACCTCTGCGACTGTCTTTGGCATCACAACAAATGTCGTATCTAACTCCTGCTTTTCAAGCCAGCTAATCGCATTTTTTTGATATAGCGACAGAGAATACGCCATTTGTTCAATGTACTCTTCCACAACAGACAATTCGTATTGATCGATTGTATACATCTCTGATTCAAACACGAGTGCTTCTCCGATTTTTTCAAGCAAATCACACAATTCACTTGCAGACCGCTTCACTTCATCCACACGTCCAATTTCAAGTCGATGCGAGCCCTTGATTTCTTTGGCATGTGTTTTTAAGAGATAGAAGAACTCATCGTTTGTGGCAAGTGCATCTTCAACGAGCTCGGCAAACTCTTCACGTATATCGTTTTGCAACAGGCGCTCTAAAAATGTTTCGAGCATTGATTGCTTCACTCGGTACGTCAGTGCTTTTTGTGCGGCAAATTCAAGAAGGTGCCCTTCATCAAATACGACGGAGCTATGTTCTGGAAGCAGCGGAAGCTGGCCCTCGCGTTTGCGGGATTCCTTCGTCCACACATGCTCCATGTAAAAATCATGAGAACAGATGATGAGATCGGTTGCTTTCCGGTAATGATCTCTTGATAAATTCAGACCGCAGCGATGACGCATATCGCACGTCAAGCAGTCTTGAAACGAGTCATAGCCAATGCGTGACCATTCATCATTTGATAGTTCTGGATACTCTTTTCGATCACCATACGGATAAAAGTTTTGCATGCCATGTGATTCATGAACAAATGAAGGAAGCGATTCATAAATATCGAGCCACTTCTCATCATCTTCACGCTGCATGGTTTTCTCTAGTTTCTTTAAGCATAAATATTGGTCATGCGATTTACTTAATCTCGCATCTATTTGAATATCAAGGTGATTGGCAATTTTATAGATATCACCCTCTTGTTTCACCAGCTGTTCAATTAACGTTTCGTCTGCACATGCAATAATCGCAGGTTTCCCTGTATACCTTGCATATGTGACCGCAAATAATAGATAGACGATGGTTTTGCCTGTGCCTACCCCAGCTTCGGCAAACATCACACTTTTTTCTTTAAAGGCTCTTTCTAGTTGAAAAGCCATAAATATTTGTTCATCTCGAAGATCAAAGCCCTTTTCTGGCAAAATGTCATAGAACACATCACCAATCCAGTTGCCCAGTTCTTCGTAAAAATTATGTTCTTTTGATAATGAAAAAGGCAAACGAGATGCTGTCACCTGCTTCAACCCCCAACTTTTGAATCATTCAGACATTCAATAGTAACATTTATGCTGGGGAATGACAATCTTTTTTACGACCGCAAACGATGTTGATAGGTTTCTTTCATTAAAAATGCATGCTCTGAACGCTCTATGTAAGCCTGAGCAAGCGCTAAATCTTCGATGGCTGCTGTCAACTGAGCAGATTGTCCACCTTCTTGCCCTTCAATTTTTTGAGCAGTCGAAGCAAGTGCTTTTTGGATTAACTGAAATTGATCATATTGTATCATGGAGACACCTCTTTTTTTAAAATCAAGTTCAGTTTATTCCGTCCCGTGAAGGTTTATACCTTTCTGCGATAAAAAAAGCCACACCTTCTGTAGGTGTGACCATTTTTTTATGATTCAGTTGTCTGTTTTCTAGGCGGGCGTTTTCCCCAATATTGGTAATAGTCTGTTTTAATAAAACCATTAAACAGTTTTCTCTTTTTCGTTGCTTTTCTGCCGAAGCACTCTTCGAACTTTTCGTGTGACGTTAAGATGTAAATGGACCAAGTATCTAGGCTCTTAAATGCTTCGCCCATTCCTTGATACATTTTTTCAACAGCTGGTTTATCACTGAGTCGTTCTCCGTAAGGCGGATTTCCGACAATCACACCATACTCTTCTTTCGTTTGAAAGTCTTTCACTTGCATTTGTTTAAATTGAATCAATTCACTTAGACCAGCTTCTTCAGCATTCATTTGTGCAATGTCTACCATCCGATGGTCGATATCACTTGCAATAATGTGGAGCGGCTGATCATAGTTTGCTTTTTCTTCCACTTCGTGACGCGCTTTGTTCCAAACGTCTTCACCAATCCATTCCCATGACTCGGACGCAAATTCCCGGTTAAATCCTGGGGCAATGTTTTGTCCTATCATGGCCGCTTCAATAGCGATTGTTCCTGACCCGCAGAAAGGGTCAACAAACGGACGGTCAGGTGTCCAGTTTGTTAATAGCACGAGTGCAGCCGCAAGGGTTTCTTTAATAGGTGCTCCGCCTTGATCCATGCGGTACCCTCGTTTATGAAGACCCACACCAGATGTATCAAGCGTGAGCACAGCTTTATCTTTTAAAAGGGCAACCTCAATTTTATACTCAGGTCCTGTTTCTTCAAGCCATTCAGACTGTATGTTGTAAGAGGAAATGAGCTTTTGCGCGATCGCCTTTTTGACGATACGCTGACAATCCGGCACACTGGCAAGCTGTGATTTCACAGATTTACCGATGACAGGGAACGTGCTGTTTTTCGGTAAAAAAGCGGACCAGTCAATCGCCTTCGTCCGTTCAAACAGCTCATCGAATGTTTTTGCCGAAAATTCAGCTACTTGTACCTTAATCCGGTCTGCTGTACGCAGCCAAAGGTTCGCACGGCAAATCGCAAGAGCATCCCCCTCGAAAATCACTTTTCCATTGTCTACTGTGCAGTCATAGCCAAGGTCTCTTACTTCTTTTGCAACAATCGCTTCAATTCCCATTGGAGCTGTTGCGATGAGTGTATAGGTTTTCATTGTTTTATCACCTGTTTTCTCGTCCTTTTATGTATTCAAGATAAAAGCTCTCCATATGTTGAAATAGGAGAGCTTTGTTTTCATCATGTTTATAATAACGGATATAACGTTCTGTAAGCCATGTTTTGTTCCATCGTACTGCAAACGGCAAATGCCTCGTACTCAGGTGGTAATCATCTATCTACAGAATACTCTGTCCTTCTCTCCGTTTGGTTCCTTTGAGAAAGTTCCCCTACCAAGTTTGGGTTTCTCGCTCGAGGGGTTTACCGCGTTCCACTCTCACCATTTCTAGTGAGACTTCGTCACTGTGGCACTTTCAAGGATACTTTGCCATATCCTAAAAGGACGTAGGCATTTTTCCTGCCGTCAGCCTTTCCCAGGCTGCCCTGGCTTATTTTTTCGCCAGGCACGAACACTACGGGCATCTCAGCACCGTGCGAGCATGGACTTTCCTCTGCAATGTCTAAAAGCATTGCAGCGATTACCCGAACGTTAATCAATAATCGTTATTATAAACGACAATGACATCAGGCACAAGCTTTTTTCAGCAAGGCTCAATCATAAAGTTTGCTGCCGAAAACGTGTTTCTCAAGGTTAGATAGTCTTTTTAAAATATCAAAGTTTGTTGTATTAGACTGTGCAGGCTGTCTTTTTCCTTGCTCAACGGCTTCTTCAAGCTGTTTAGACAAATGGAGGTTTTCTTGTTGAAGCTTTTCGATTTCTTGGTTGAATGTCTCATAGTCTTTAATGACCATATCTAAAAATTTATCGACTTCTTCTTGTTTGTATCCTCTGACACCTGTTTTAAATTCTTTTTCTAAAATTTCTTTCGCAGAAAGCTTTACTTTATCAGCAAGCATCTTTTTCACCTCATATCGTGAATTCATAGTATATTTTTTCAGAAATACGTGACGTTGTCAAATTTTCTCTTGCTTTTAGTCAAAAAACGGATCTTCTGCCTCAACTTGCGCTCTCAAATCATCCATTGTGATGTACATAATGGGGTAATCGGTATAGGTTTCCGCTTCTTTGATCATGTACTTTGGCGAGCCATCATGCTCAGGATCATAAAGGACGAGAAGGCCATCTGTTTTTTCAATAAAAAAACGGTTCTTTTGTTTAAATTGTGCCGGACTTTCATACGGTCTATGCGTGACACTTTCTACAAAATCGGCCTGTGCAAGAATCCCTTCATACAACTCTTTGTTTTGTTCATTCCAGCGCTCTTCCTGTTCATAAAATGGTGTAATGACGGCCAGTTTTAACGCTGGATACTCCTCTTGAAGCTCAAATACCACTTCGGCAGTCCAGATTTCTGCCCCAAGCTGGCCTGATATGAGAACCCATTCCAGGCCTTCTTCAATCAGGGCTGTCAGCCTTTTTTGAAGCTCCGCTTTTATGTATTGAAGTGCAGGCTCGTCTTGTTTGAATATCCCAAGCTCAAATGGCTTGTACCCTGTGACAGCAATAATTTTCATTTTTTCACCTGCTTTTAAAAAAAGGGACTTCTAAAAGTCCCATTTCACTTTATCTGTTACAGCAAGGTCCACCGCAGTTAAAGTGTTGATGTGTTGCCGGGTCCACCTGAGAAAACGTATGCGGGAAGTAGTGAACATGTTTGAAATTTTGATGGTGAACATTTGTCACATGCTGCGGATGGATATGCGGCACAATTGTTGTTGAATCGCTGTGTGTACAGCAATGATTCGTCGGATGAACAATTGGCTGTGTAACATTCGGCTGGCAATGATGATGATGATGGTACATGTAGCATTCCCCTCTCCTTAATTTTCTTACATTAACAATGTATGAATTAAGAGGTGTACATGTACTAATGCATTAACCTATTTTAAAAGTTTGCAAGAAAAACATCCTTATAGTTTGAAAACACAAAAGCGACCAAAATGACAACAAGAAAAAACAAGTAGAAAAGACCCTTATACATGCTCTACGCTCCTCATTCAATATCTAACGTTATTTTACAGGATTCGTGACTTTTCTACAATAAAAGTGCTAAACAATTTTTATTTTCGGCCGAGAGCCGAACGTTGTCATGTTTTGCGCTTTCCCGGGCAATAATGTTCATTGCCCAGCTTTTCTCAAGAGACGTTTTTTTCGCTTCTCAAGTTCTTCCGTGTCTCGCTGACTTAACGATGAGAAAGATAATAACGATTCAGTGATGGATAGAGCTGACCTTGCATTTTTTTGACGATGCTCTTTACACTTCGCAAGCTCTATACCCGCTTTTAATGCTAAATGGACATCGCTTGATTTAAATAATTTTTCCCATATTTGAACCGCTTCATCCCACTCGTTTTGTCGTTTATATTGTAAGGAAAGATCATAAGACGCCTGATTCGCATGCTCAAAATCAGCATCCGTTAATTTTTGCAAATGCTTCGTTGCTTCCTGTACATCACGATGAGCAAGATGCCACCTGGCGAGCGCATACTTCTCATTGTGTTCCTTTACCGCATCCTCAGATAGTATTTTTTTGGATAGATGAATGTAGAGGCTGATTAACGATAAGACGTCTAGTTCATTATGAGTCAAGATCCCTTCAATCAGCTTCGGATTTTGTTCCTTTAAAAAATGAAAATAAATCATCGGTGCCAAAAACCCCGGCGTGTCGTTTTCACGATGCACGTGCAGCTCTTCTTTTTCCACAACGGATAGCGCCATTCGTTCATATTTATGCTTCCACAATCGTCTAGATCCGTGCAGAAGATCAAAATGTCCGAATTCAGGAAGTGCAGGGATTTGATCTCGTAAGAGCGTATGTCTCGTTTTCACTTGCGGCCAGTCGAACGATTTACCATTATATGTAACCAATGATTCTACGTTTACTTCATCGAGAAAGCTTTTGTACAGAGCCGCTTCATTTCCTGGATTGGTGAGCAGGTGCTGTTTCACCACCACTTTGTCGGAAAAGACACGTGCATGTCCAAGCAAGAAAATCATATTTCCCGTACCGCCAGATAATCCTGTTGTTTCTGTATCAAAGAAAAACAGCTCGTGCGACTCGTACCCTTTAGCCGATAGCGAATGCTGGATGCCGCTTTCGTTCCATGCCTCGATGATCTTCGGCAGTTCCGCAAACGCATAGCGCCCATGCTGATCTTCTAATGAATAGGTGACTTCCCGAATCAGACAAAAGGAACCCTCAAAGTGATAAGGAGATACACCTAATGTTTCCCATTCTTTTAAAAATGGGATATTTTCTGAAGTCACAGGCTGTGGTTGTCCTTCTAAAGTTTTCTGCCGGTTTTCATGTGTCTGATTGTGCGATAGGTGCTTCTTCATTCTGTTTAATTTCCCTTTTAAAGACATGAGCAGGTGTCCCCCTCCTTTCCCTTAAAATACGGACATCAATTCAACGATGCTGCTTTTTCCGCTCACCTCTTTCATTTCCATGCCAATGCAGGATGGACAGCCATTTTCACAGCGGCACCGCTCAATCAGCTGAATGGCTGCGCCTGCTATTTCATCGAAACGAGCTTGTACTTCCTTGCTTAAGCCGATTCCGCCAGGGTAGTGGTCATATAAAAAGACCGTCGGTTTTCCGGTATGTGCCGCTTTAATTTGTGAAACAACATGAATATCAGAACGGTCACACATCACAAAAGCAGGTACAATGTGCTGAAGAACATTTGCGATGCCAAGCAGCAGCTGTTCAAGTGTTTTCTCTTCAAATCTCCGCTCTGCTTCATGTAATTCAAACCAAGCAGCACTCGTATGAATTTCTTCTTCCGGCAAGTGAATCGGTCCAGAGCCGATATTTTCACCGGTACTTAGCCGGATTTTTTTAAAAATCGTCGGCATTGCGTTGACAGTCACATCACCGTAGTGAACAGATACGGCTTCCTTCTCTGTCGTCTGATCGATTTCAAGCACCTTAAGTTGAACAGCTAAATTCGCATCCGTATAATATTCTACATCTACTTGTTTCACATAAGCCTTCAGATGCTCGTAATCTAGCTTTTCCACTTGATACTGAACCCCTTCGTGTAAATAAATGGCTTCATCATGAAGCAGCGTCATCGCACTGAATCGATCCATCTCTCCAATAATCCGAACATTCGCCACATCTGATTGATCCACAATCACCACATTTTCCTGGCTTGCAGACCGGAGGCTGATGCCATGCGCTGGGAACGATTGATCTGACCAATAATACCGGTTCCCGCTAAAATGAAGAACACCTTCCTCATGTAAGTATTGCAAAATCTCTTCTACCTCCATGCCGCCAAACTGTTCATCCTCCCGAAACGGAAGCTCGTAGGATGCACATTTTAGATGATCCACTAAGATAATGAGGTTTTCAGGGTTGATTCTGGCAGCTTCAGGCGGCCTGTTAAAGAAATATTCAGGGTGTCTGACAATATATTGATCAAGAGGTGAGGAGCTTGCCACCATAATTATGAGTGCTTCCTCATGACGCCTTCCAGCTCGTCCTGCCTGCTGCCATGTACTCGCTACACTGCCAGGATACCCTGTCATGATACAGACCTTTAGCTGACCTATATCCACTCCTAATTCTAGTGCGTTTGTGCTGACGACACCTAGAATGTCTCCTTCTCTCAATCCTTTTTCAATCACTCGCCGCTCTTTTGGTAAATAGCCTCCGCGATATCCACGAATCGATTTTGGACCGATCTCTTTTTTCACTAGCTCTTGAATATGGCTTAAAATCACTTCAACTCTTACTCTGCTTCTAGCAAAAACAATCGTTTGGATTTTTTCTTTCAAAAAAGTTTTTGCCAATTGATTGACAACAGTGGCGGCACTTTGTCTAATATTTAATGGTTTATTCACAACTGGCGGGTTGTAAAACACAAAATTCTTTTTACCGCTAGGTGCCCCGTTTCGTTCAATCAGATGCCCCTTGCTCCCCGTTAGCTGCTGCGCTAGCTCTTTTGGATTCGCAATCGTTGCGGAAGTACAAATAAAAACCGGTTCACTTCCATAAAATGCACAAATTCGTTTTAACCTGCGAATCACATTGGCCACATGACTGCCAAATACACCTCGATATGTATGAAGCTCATCAATGACAATATACTTCAAATTCTCAAACAAGCTGACCCATTTCGTATGATGAGGCAAAATGGCTGAATGCAGCATATCCGGGTTTGTGATGACAATATGTCCTGCTTGTCTGACTCGCTGCCGAATGGCCGGAGAGGTGTCTCCGTCATATGTTTCACTATGAATCGGAACATCCATCTCGTGGATGATCTCGTTAAGTTCACTTTTTTGATCTTGTGCGAGCGCTTTTGTTGGGAATAAATAAAGGGAGCGGCTTGTCTGATCTTCTGCGATCGACTGAAGGACAGGCAGATTGTAGCAAAGCGTTTTACCTGAAGCTGTTGGTGTGACGGTTACCACATGATCTCCATCCATCACACGTTCAAAGGCTTCCTTTTGATGAATGTAGAGTTCGCTCACGCCTCGTTTCTCAAGCGCCTTTTTCAGCCTGTCGTTCACCCTTTCAGGAACCGGAGAGGTCTGTGCAGGCTTCGCATCAATTTCATGCCAATGTTCTACCTGTTCGTCTTTCTTTAATTCTTCTATGAGTTCGTTCATTGTTTTCTTTTTCATATCGCATCACCTCTCTTACATAGTGTACCGAATATTTGTTTGCATGACTAGGCGGCAATTTTTTGATGCGCAGCCTATGAGCAAATACTTTGAAGTGTTGTAACAGTATCTATTACACTTCTATAGTGAAATGATTTTATCAAGGAAGAAGATGATGAGAGTGAAAAACGAATTTAAGCCTTTATTTGAACCATTTACGTTTCCAGGAGGTGCGTCTATTGATGGCCGGTTAGTCGTTGCGCCAATGACACACTTCGGTTCTCACGAGGATGGCACCATTTCTAAAGAGGAAATTGATTTCATTACAGCTAGATCAAGTGATATGGGCATGGTGATCACAGCATGTGCAAACGTGACTCCAGATGGTAAGGCATTTGAAGGACAGCCTTCTATTGCAAGAGATGAAGATATACCTGGCCTGAAAAAACTTGCTTCTGCGATTCAGGCAAAGGGAACAAAAGCCATCATTCAAATTCATCACGGCGGCTCTCAGGCTCTCCCTCACTTAGTTCCAAACGGTGATGTGGTTGCGCCAAGTGATGTGTTTAAAGATGGAAAGCAGATTGCACGCGCTTTAAAAGAAGAGGAAATTGTCCATATCATTGACTCTTTTAAAGAAGCGGCAAGACGAGCGGTTCAAGCAGGGTTTGACGGCGTGGAAATCCACGGTGCAAATGGTTATCTATTACAGCAATTTTACTCTCCGCATAGCAATCAGCGGACAGATCAGTGGGGAGGAAATGAAGAAAAGCGTCTAGCCTTCCCTATCGCTATTGTGGATGCAGTCAAAGAGGCAATCGAAAAGCATGCAACAAAACCGTTTATCTTTGGATATCGATTATCCCCAGAAGAACCAGAAACACCTGGTTTAACAATGACAGAGACGTTTACCTTAGTGGATGTTCTCAAAACAAAAAACCTCGATTATTTGCATATCTCTTTAATGGAGATTGACTCTAAAGCAAGACGTGGTGCAGATACTCATAAGACACGTATGGAGCTGCTAAAAGAACGCTGCGGCGATACCCTTCCACTCATCGGTGTGGGCAGCGTCATTACAGCCGAAGATGCACTAAGTGCTTATAATCAAGGAATTCCGCTTATCGCTGTCGCACGAGAGCTGATCGTCGACCCAGATTGGGCAAAGAAGATTAAAGAAGGCAGAGAAAGCGAGATTGAAACTGTCATTAAACGCAGCCAAAAAGATAAGTATTTGATTCCAGAAGGATTGTGGTCTGTCATGGAAGCGAGTCAAGGCTGGGTTCCGATGGAAGATTAATGTCATCAAAAAAACTACCCTCATACGATTGGGTAGTTTTTTTTGTGTCCTGATTATTTTAGTTTAACGGTAAAAAGCTTAGAAGTCTGTTTTTCCACAGGTCCCTTTGGTTCTTTATCAAGATGCTCGATCAAGTCACCATTCATAATGACAATCGGAGTCACTGTACTTGCCGCTTTCTCTTCAATCAGTTCTAAATCACACGTAATGAGAGGGTCACCGATCTTCACTTTATCCCCTTCTTTTATGTGCGCTTCAAATCCTTCACCATTTAATCCCACTGTTTCAAGCCCGATATGAATCAGAAGCTCAAGCCCTGAGAGTGTTCGAATGCCAATTGCATGTTTTGTATGGAAGAGCTGGATGATTTCACCCTCTACTGGTGAAACAATCGTGCCACTTTTTGGTTTTACTGCTACGCCGTCTCCCATCATCTTTTGAGAAAAAACAGGGTCTGGTACATCCGTCATATCCATTAACTCTCCATCAGCTGGAGAATAAATGATTTCTTCCTTTACATCATCTTGGTTTTTTCCGAAACCGAATAATTTTTTCAGCAATGTCAATTGCTCCCTTCAAGCTTTGCTTCTAGTTCTATTCCGCGTATGAAACGCTGCGCTCATACACCTTGCTTCATTCAACACTATTTAATCATAATTTTTTCCTCTCATCAATTGATAACCGCCTGAGCCCTTTCTGCATAGGCTGTAGATGAGAGGTGATTCAAATGAAACATGAAGGCGAAAAGAAACATGAATTGCTGGCAAATGAAGATATTCTCAATGAAGCGATTGAACAATTTTTCGCATCCTCCCCGTTTCACGAGATAATAAATAGTGCGGAGGCGCTCATGACCACATCACATTCACTTGCATCGATTACGACCGATGTGACAGAGGATGAGCAGTTTGTGTATATCGAGATCCAATTTCCCGACCATTTTGTCGAAGGGGATATCGCGCTAGAAGTAAAAGCCCAATATTTACACTTATCCGTGCAGGAAACAATCAAAACGGATACAACTTCCTCGTATTCGAGCTTTACCAAAACCATTTTAATGCCGGCAAAAATAGATGAAACGAACATGAAGAGCGTGTGGAAAGATCAAACGCTTCGTGTGACGGCACCAAAGCAAACTACCCAATAGGTCCATCTATTGGGTTTTAACTATGCTTTAAAAATGCTTGTAAATCCTTTCGCTAATGAACCTACTTGATTCATCGTACTCATCATTTGCCCAGCTGTATCAAACATTTTGTTAAAGTCGTATTGTCCATTCGTTTTTTTGAATTGTGACAGCACACTTTTAAATTGAGATGATTGCTGTTTTTGCGGTCTTGGCAAAGGATAAGGGTTCATAGGCTGCTGCATGGGCATCATGCCTGGTGGCGGCATCTGGGGTTGATTGATCGCTTCAGGCGGATGAAAAGGCGGCACATTTTCTTGGTATCCATAAGGCGGCTGATAGACAGCAGATGGTGCCTGGCTCATTCCACCTTGATGTGGCGGCATGAAATATTCTGGAGGCTGCGGAGGCTGCTGCATATCTGGATACGGAAAAGGCCCTCGATTGAATGGATTGAATTCATAAGGCTGCTGGTTTGAATAAGGGATCATATATCTCGCTCCTCTCGCTCTCAACACATAGTGATGTCACTCATATATTATGATCAAGAACAGAAGATGTGCCTAAAGCAGCCATAAGAAAAACGCAGCATATGTCTTCAGCTGCGCTTGTTGATTTCTTCTATTAAAAGGTTCAGTGTGTAAATCACTGACTCAACTAAATTTTTCACACGGGGTGCATGCTGTTTGCCAAAATAAGATTGCAGGACAACCTCTTTTCCATTTTCTTTGACGGCTTCAAGCTGTTCTTGGTGTAAATATCTAGGTTTGACCAGATGAATAAACGAGATCGCAGCAGTGAGCCACTCTTCCATTTTCTGATCAAATGTCTCAACGGCCGGCTGAATGTCCGTGTGAAAATCATATACGGGGTATTCCTCTTCAGACTTTCCCTTTTGGTACTGCTCATACGCCTCTTCGATCCATATTCTCAGATCTTGTGTATGTTCAAGTAATGTTTGATTATCCAAAATGTTCACCTCTATGAACCATCCTATCAAACGTTTACTTATTGCTCAAATAGAAAAGCTATCCGGCGTGATATGCCGGTCTTGCCGCCAGTTTATACTCAGCCGCGTGAATCTTCACTTCACAGTCCTTTACTTCTGATTCAAGCCGGTCTATCATTTGTTCTTGCTCCTCTATGGCTGCACGTTTTGTTTGGTTCACAGCAAGAGACAGTTCTTCTTCCACCGCATCAATTTTCCGCTCGATTTCCTCTAATAACTGCATAATGGATTCTTTTGATACAAATTCGCTCATCATCAGATTCCTCCTTTATCGTCTCTCGTTACATTCTCTTTTCTTTCACACCCTCCTTCACACATGACAAAACTAGAAGCAAATCGCCAATCTAAGTGTAGATGAGCGCTATTTCTTCCTTTTCGACATATGCTTGTCCTTCTTTGTATGATTGCGTCCGATTGTGTAAATTCTAAGGACAAAGGAGGTAGATTTCATGAAAAAGCAGCCAGCACCAAAAGAGCAAAAGCCAAAAGGGAAAGAAAACAGTACAGATCAGCTTGATAAAAAGCTCGGCGGTCCTAATCGACCATCCACGTAAAAAAAGCAGGTACCCCCTGCTTTTTATTTATGCAAAAAATAGTGCTCTAATGAGAAAAGAAAACGAAGCTGTCTTTTTTTATGAAAATACCAGTCGGTCAGCTCAATTTGTTTTGGTAACGTTTCTGCCTCAAATAAGGATGGGCTCAATTTCTTTTGAAACCAATCGTCCCTTTGATCGTCTAATGAATGTGTCATCACCGGATAAACTGTTCGAAGAAAAGGTGTTGACCTCCTAGCGATCCCTAAAAACGGCTCAAAATCAAACCGTGATCCGGTATGCGGAACGGTATGCAAAAAATGATAAAAATCCGAAAATAAATCGGCTCGAAATAATAGTTTCGCTAGTTTTTTTCCTAATGTAATACGCTCCTTTACGCGGGAAAACTTCCGTATGGTTAACCCGTACAAATGCCCGTCCACCGTTGGAAAAACAACGGTTTGGAAATGTCCCCACTCGCTGAACAGATATTGAATCGAGTGAAAAACATTCTTTTTCAGAAGAGGATTTTGTATAATAGGAGATTGTATAGTATATTGTTCATTTATGATGAGTGCATAAAGCAGGCGCTCTGTGTCACCCTTTAGCCAAAAACGTTCCCACTCAGTGCTCATAAAACGAGAAACAGAAAAATATGGAAGCAGATGGAACAAGGGTTTGCTGCACCGCTTAGACCATTCATACAAAAGAAGCTGAGGGTAAGCATCCGAAAAGATCAGCCAATTCGCTCTTTCATATGCTGTGAAAAAAAGGTGCCCCTGCTGATCTGTTAAACCTGGATGGAAGAGCTCACCCTTAAGATCCGTCATAGACCATCCAGCATTTCTCGAGACAAAGGAAGCAAGCAGCGACCATTTCATCTCTGGATGGCGGTCATAAAAGCGTTTGTAAGCATTTGTCCTCGTCAGGTTGTCTTTATTTTTTGCTTTCGTTTCACGCAATATATACTGAGTGATGATGTGCTCTTCTTGTGACAACATAGTAATCTCTCCAATACAAAATGCATTAAAAGGAGGCTGAAACTTGATGATTCGGTATCCAAACGGAAAATCGTATCAGCCCATTCAACAAATTGGGACAAAAAAAAGAATCAGCGGCGAATCCTCTTATAGTAACCGCGGGATGACGCTTGAGGCTGACTTAAATGAAACCAACCAGTACTATTTGGTCAACGGGATCGCAGTCATTCATAAAAAGCCTACCCCCGTTCAGATTGTGAATGTGGATTATCCAAAAAGAAGCGCTGCTGTTATCAAAGAAGCCTATTTTAAACAATCATCCACAACAGACTATAATGGAGTGTACAAAGGGCGCTATATCGATTTTGAAGCAAAGGAAACCAAAAGCACCACCTCGTTTCCACTCAAAAATTTTCACGATCATCAAATTGAGCATATGAAACAGGTAGAAAAGCAAGGCGGTATTTGTTTCGTTATTATATCCGCATTTGGCTCCGTTTATTATTTGTCCGCTTCAGATCTCTTTTTCTTCTGGGAGCGGCAGCAGCAAAACGGCCGGAAATCCATTAGCAAAGACGAATTAATGGAAGCTGGCCACTTAATGACACTTGGATATTCGCCAAGAATTGATTATATTAAAGTAGTGGAGACACTTCATTTTTCGGATGAAAGTGAGTAGCAATGACGTTCGAAAAAGGTTTAACACGAAAGGTTGAGATGTGATGTCTGATCAATTTACAAGTCGTGAACAGCGACGTAAAGCAAGTCAAGAAAACAATAAGAAGCAAAAGAACAAAAAAGGCAAAAAGAAAGCAGGTCTATTTAAAAAAATATTTTTATCTTTACTCGTGATCGGTCTTCTTTGTGTAGTTGCCGGAATCACAACTTTTGCCGTTTTTGCATCAAGCGCTCCTTCTATTGATGATAGTAAGCTCAAAACACCGTATTCTTCAAAGCTTTATGACAAAGACAAGAAAGTGTTTGCAGAAGTTGGTGCGGAAAAAAGAACGTATGTCTCGATTAAAGATATACCCGATGTGGTAAAAGAAGCATTTATTGCAACTGAAGATGCACGTTTTTATAAACACCACGGGATTGATCCAATCCGTATCGGCGGTGCCCTTGTCGCAAACGTCGAGGACGGCTTTGGAGCTGAAGGTGGAAGTACGATTACACAGCAAGTTGTGAAAAACTCTCTACTTAACAATCAAAAAACGTTAAAACGTAAAGTACAGGAAGTATGGCTCTCGATTCAGCTTGAGCAAAAATACTCTAAAGATGAAATTTTAGAAATGTATTTAAACCGTATTTTCTTCTCGCCTTATGCTTATGGTGTTGGGAAAGCGGCAGAACAATTTTTCGGCGTGACAGATTTAAATAAACTAACCGTTGCACAGGCTGCCACACTTGCAGGTATGCCGCAAAGTCCTTCTGCCTATAACCCAGTGAAACATCCTGAAGCAGCGGAAAAACGCCGTAATATCGTTTTAAGCCTCATGAAAAAACAAGGCTACATTTCAGAAAAAGACTATGACGTTGCAAAAGCAACCCCTGTCAGCAAGACAGTCGTTTCAGCTGATAAATATAAGAGCCAGAACTCAAGTAAGTACTCTGCTTATATTGAAGAAGTCATGGAAGAAGTACAGAAAAAAGCCAAAGTGGATGTATCAACAGATGGATTAAAAATCTATACTTCACTCGATCGAAAAGCACAGGATCACCTAGATGATATTATCAATGGGGATTCAGTTGGTTTTACGAAAGGTATGCAGGCGGGTGTCACCCTGCTTGATACGAAAAATGGCGAAATCCGAGCTATTGGCGGTGGACGTGATGTACCAGCCGGCGGCTTTAACTATGCGACAGATGCAAAACGTCAGCCAGGTTCAACAATCAAACCAATTTTAGATTACGGTCCTGTCATTGAAAACAAAAAATGGTCTACGTATCAGCAAATTGATGATGCGCCATATACGTACTCAGATGGTACACCGATTAATAACTTTGACAGAAGACATTTAGGGAAAATGTCCATGAGAAGTGCTTTGGCACAATCACGTAACATCCCTGCCTTAAAAGCTTTCCAAGAAGCTGGCACAGACAATGCCGTTCAATTCGCAAATAACTTAGGTATGGACTTACCGTCTGACATTCCAGAGTCATACTCAATCGGTGGATTTGACGATGGTGTCTCCTCCCTGAAGATGGCTGGAGCATTTAGTGCATTCGGTAATAACGGGTACTATAATGAACCGCATGCTGTCACGTCTGTTGAGTTTAATGACGGAACAAAGCTTGACCTTACGCCAGATTCTAAAGCGGCAATGAGTGATTACACAGCATTTATGATCACTGATATGCTGAAAACAGCTGTACAATCTGGAACAGGTACACTTGCACAAGTACCGAACGTTCAAGTAGCTGGTAAAACAGGTACAACCAACTTTACACAAGATGATATGAATAAATACAATATCCCTTCTGGCGGTGCGAAAGATTCGTGGTTTGTTGGTTATACGCCGCAATATACAGCAGCCGTTTGGACTGGAATTGGTAACTCAAAAGATGCGGACGGCAAAATATGGCTCACAAATTATGAACAGCGTGTTGCCAAACTCGTCTTCCAGCGATTAATTTCTCAAATTGATGATGGAAGCGGCTCATTTGAAAAACCAGACAGTGTCGTTGAAGCTACGGTTGAAAAAGGATCGGATCCAGCGAAATTAGCCGGACCAAATACACCGAGCGATAAGAAGACAACAGAATACTTTGTCAAAGGAACGGTTCCGACAAAAGTGTCTGACACATATGAGAAAAAAGAAGCCGATAAGCCTTCTGACTTAAAAGCGGTGTATGATGAAGAGAAAAAATCCATCACACTGTCTTGGGGCTATGATGACGACGCAGATGCTACATTTAATGTGAAACAAGCAGTTGATAATGGCGGCTATAAAGAGATTCAAAACAGTTCTTCTAAAGAAGCGGTCATCTCTGATGTGAAGCCTGGCTCTACTTATAAATTCCAAGTGACAGCCACTGTAGAGGATGTCACAAGTAAAGCAGCTTCTACCTTCCTCACCATCCAGGATGATGAAGATGAGGAAGAAAAAGCAGATGATGAGAATAAAGAAGAAGAAGAACCGCAGCAGCCTGACGACGAGCAGACAGACCAGACTGACGATAACAAAAATCAACCCCCAGGCACTGACGAGCAAAAGCCAGATGATAAAAAAGATCAAGATCAAGATAAGGATCAGGATCAAGGCGGAAATACGGAAAATGGAAATAATGGTTCTTCCGATGATGGCTCAGACAGTACAAATGGGAACTCACAAACTGACAATAAAGATAAAAAGAAAGATGATGCGAAAACAAACTCTCAAAGCTCAAATTCGCAATCAAATTCTCCTAGTCGAAAAGAAAATGAATAATGAAAAAGCACTTGCCCATATGGCAAGTGCTTTTTTTAACGGTTTTGTCTGATCTTTTTAAGTGCTTCATGTTTTCCATACTGCTTTTTTAGTTCCGTGTATAGCTCGTCCAGTTGAATAAAGCAATGATATTGAGTTGGTTTTAGCAAAATGAACTCTAAACGTTCTGTCCAATTAATTGGAGCTACAGGAAAAGTCTCTTGCTTGATATGTTCCCATTCAAGCGTTTGAAGTCTCTCCCCTTTGATCCAGTAAAACATCGCAATCATACTGACAATACCTTGCAGCATATCATCTTCTTCACACCGGGACTTTCTTGTTTGAAAACGAGGAAGCATTTTTTCTTTTAATTCATTCCACAGTTCGAACTTCACAGGAACAAATTCTTCTGTTTTCTGCCATGGAAGCTCATCTGTTAAAAGTTCTGATGATAGATCATATGCGAGTGGATTATCTCTAAGTATGTCTACTCGATCGCCTTTCATCTCTACCTTTTTCCCTTTTAGCTTTTCGACATATGAGGTAAAAACAGCTGCCCCGCTCATGCCAGCTTCACCAATCCTTTTTTCAGCCTCTTCTGCCCTTCTCTACACATATCAAGAAGCGGACAGGACTCGCACTGCGGCCGCTGCGCCTTGCAGTGATATCTGCCAAAAAAGATTAGGCGGTGATGCGTCACAGACCAATCTTCTTCTGGCACCTTTTTCATTAAGGTTTGCTCTACTTCAAGAACAGAATCCTTCCACCGGCAAATCCCAAGACGCTTACTAACTCGTTCTACGTGTGTATCGACAGCAATGGCCGGCACTCCAAAAGCGACAGATACGACGACATTTGCTGTTTTCCGGCCCACCCCAGGAAGCTTCACAAGCTCGTCCCGATCCTTTGGTACTTCACCGCCATATTCTTCAATCAGCATTTTACTCAACTTTTGAATGTTTTTAGCTTTATTGCGATAAAGGCCAATCGAACGAATATCTTGCTGCAATTCTTCAAGCGGTACACTTAAATAGTCTTCTGGTGTTTGATATTTTTGAAATAACGTTTTGGTGACTTTGTTGACAAGCACGTCTGTACACTGCGCAGAGAGTGCCACAGCGATCACAAGTTCAAATGGATTGGAATGAACAAGCTCACACTCAGCCTCTGGAAACATATCTCCTATAATATCTAAACATTCATTGATTTGTTTTTTTGATAACATGACTTCTCCTTTATTGGTTATTGTTCCAGCCAATTATAAAAAGGAACTTGTCGTTTATATGTTGACGTCTCTTCTTTTGAAGGTGGCGCTTTTTGCTGAGAACGGAAATGCTGGCTATGCTCTTTTGCTTCTTCCGCTGTTTTCAGCCCTTTCTTTTTCCACTCAAACAGAATTCGGTCGATATAACGGAAATTTAATTTTCCTGATAAAACCGCTTCTCTTAACGCTAGGCGAATCATTTCAGCATCATGATGGTCTTGATCCATCCAGATCGAGAGTGTTTCTCCTTCAAGAGGAGACAGCGGTCTGCCAAATTCATCTTCAAATAGAGCATATAAAGACTTTTCAGCCTGCACATGAAGTTTTTGACCTTCCTTTGCTTGTTTTGCTTCTAAAAAGTCATACAGTACGCCCCATAAAGGCTCAACTGAGTAGCGGTCATGCTGAATACCAGACCCGTCCTCAAACGGCTGAATCGAAATAAATCCCTTTTGAATTAAATGCTGAACCATATACGCACACTCTTCAGCTGAAATGGTCATGCCATGGGACAGCTCTTCAAATGTTTGAAAGAAAACACCTTGTTCTTCATTCATTTTAATCTTGAGCATCACCATCATTTGTGATTCATTCAGTCCTAACTGCTCATAATGAGCAATCAGCAAATTAGGCAAACTGGTCGAACCCATTTGCTGCATATTAATAAATTGCTGCCTATTCATCGGATACACCTCTTCAGTTTAAGTATATCACGTTTTATTTCACGTGCCCCTTCAAAAAACGTTTGAAAAAGCCTCCATATGTTGGAGGCTTTCACGTCTTAAGGATATAAACGGTTTAATAATCTTGGGAAAGGAATGGTTTCACGCACATGCGGCGCTCCACTAATCCAAGCAACTGTACGTTCAAGTCCAAGACCAAAACCTGAATGCGGTACAGAACCATATTGTCTTAATTCTGTGTACCATTTGTAAGTTTCTTGATCTAGCCCATGTTCTTTCAATCTTGCTTCAAGCAGCTCTAGATCATGCACACGCTCAGAACCGCCAATGATCTCTCCGTAGCCTTCTGGTGCAATCAAGTCTGCACAAAGGACGACATCATCACGATCCGGTGCAGGCTGCATGTAAAATGGTTTTAATGATGTTGGGTAATGAGTGATAAACACTGGTTTATCGTAGCTTTCAGCGATCGCTGTTTCGTGAGGCGCACCGAAGTCATCTCCCCATTCAATATCGTCAAAGCCTTTTTCCTGCAAGAATTTAATCGCTTCATCGTAAGTGATGCGCGGGAATGGTGCTTTGATGTTTTCTAATTTTGCTGTATCACGGCCAAGTGTATGCAGTTCAACTTTACAGTTTTCAAGTACACTTTGAACAACATGAGTCACATAATGTTCTTGATACTCAAGGTTTTCATTAAATTCGACAAAAGCCATCTCAGGCTCGATCATCCAAAACTCAATTAAATGACGTTTTGTTTTAGATTTTTCAGCTCTAAATGTTGGGCCAAATGAGAATACTTTTCCGAGTGCCATTGCCGCAGCTTCCATGTAAAGCTGTCCACTTTGAGAAAGGTACGCATCTTCATCAAAATATTTCGTCGCAAACAGCTCCGTTGTGCCCTCAGGTGCACTTCCAGTTAAAATTGGCGGATCTACTTTCACGAAACCTTCTTGATGGAAGAATTCATATGTAGCACGAATAATTTCGTTACGAATTTTCATAATGGCATGCTGCTTTTTAGAACGAAGCCATAAATGACGGTGATCCATTAAGAATTCTGTTCCATGCTCTTTTGGTGTAATTGGATAGTCAGTTGCTTCGTGAATCACTTCAATGGATTTCACTTGCAATTCAAAACCAAGAGGTGAACGCTCGTCTTTTGTCACTTGTCCTGTCACATAGACAGATGTTTCTTGAGTGACTGATTTCGCAAGCTTAAAGACTTCCTCTTCCACTTCTGCTTTTACTACGACTCCTTGAATAAAGCCTGTCCCGTCACGCAGCTGCAAGAATGCAATTTTACCGCTTGAACGTTTATTGGCAATCCATGCGCCGATGGTTACATCTTCATCGACATGTTTGAACACTTGATTAATCGTTGTTTTCAACATAATTCCCTCCAAAGCCAGAAAGAAGCTCACCTTTTCGACAGGTGTGAATCTTTTTTCATACATTTTATTATAACCGTTCTAAATCAGCATGGTCAACGCAAGACAGGAGAAACTACGGCGTTACATTTTTTTCCACATGTCCTGTCGAGAAGTCGACATAGCTGAAGCTGTATTGATTGTTCTCATTTAAGTACGTCACTTCCCAAAGGAGTACGTCACCTTCTCTTGCTAATTGAACGTCCTTTAGCTTAGATACAGTGTTCTCCTTTTGAACGGCTTGTACTGCTTGATTTGAGGTAATGCCTTCTTTTGCTTTTTTTGCGATCACTTTTTCTTTATTGCTGGCAGGTACCCAAACATAGGTTGTTTCATTTTGTTTGTTTTTCCCTTCAACAATAAATTGTTTTTCTTTCCCGACAAAGGTTTCCACTTGCTCCACTTGTACGATGTTTGCTTGTTTTTTTGCTCGTTCAATCGCCGCCTCATGACCTTGTTCTTTTTGTCCCATGGCAATCTGATAAATCCACGTAAAACTGATGATGCCAATGAGCAAAACGAGAGCCACAACGGATGAAATGATCCAGACTATTTTTTTCATGTCAAGCTTCCCCTATGTGCGATATATCGTAAATATCGCTTGATTTTGATCTTCTTGATCTAATGCTAATCCAAACATGAGATCTTCTCTTTTAAGCGTTCTGTTCAATAAGTCAACAATTTTATACAGGTCCTCTGAATGCTTAATTTGAACAGTTGAAAGTACCTCTATTTTACTTTCCACTTCTAATTCCTCCTCGGTACGTAAATATTGTTAGTCATACTTTTCGGCGCGGGAACCGATACTATTTTTACAACGGAACACAAAAAGCCGTTACGATAAATTAACTCCAAACCCACACCAGCTAAAGGCCGCTTATGACAGCGGCTTTTCGTTGTTGAGCTTCTCTATATACGCCTCAAGTGATTCTTTTGACATCTCGTGGACTGGCGCATGAGGGAGTGATTCTAAAAATAGCTTTCCATATGAAGCGGTTTTCACTCGGCGGTCTAGAATGAGCAATGTACCTATGTCTTTTTCAGAGCGCAGCAAGCGTCCTGCACCTTGTTTAAAGGTTAGCACAGCTTCTGGGAGAGCAACGGCTTTAAACGGGTTCTTCCCCTGTTTTTTAGCGGCATCACATTTTGCTTCAATGAGCGGTGAATCAGGCGGCCTGAACGGGAGACGTGCCATAATGACTGTTGTCAGCTCTGATCCAGGAAAATCGACACCTTCCCAAAAACTACCCGTACCAAGTAAAATCGCATGTTTTGCTAATTTGAACATTTTCGTTAATTTAACAGGGCTCCCGCCCGTCAGACCTTGAGCAAAAAGGGCGGCTTGCATCCCTTCTGTTTTCAGCTCTTCATACACTGCTTTTAACATCTCATGTGAATTAAACAACACCAATATCTTCGCTTGATGCTGCTTTTCCATCACCTTAATGTACCGTGCTGCTTGCTCTACATAGTCGCGCTCATCACGGTTCGTAATCGGCGGCATATCAGCTGGTACAATCACCTTGAGCTGTTTTTCAAGTTCAAACGGTGACTCAATCTGTACAAGATGCGGATAAAAATCCTGCAGACCAAATCGTTCTAAGCAATAATCAAAGCGCCCATTGATTGTGAGTGTTCCTGATGTGAGAACAACACTTTTTTTGTTCATAAAAAATCGGTCCGCTAAAAGCTCTCCAGTATCTAGCGGCTGTGCATGCATAAAGACAGCATTTTTGGCACCCTTTGCATCAATCTCAATCCAAACCGTTTCATCATTTTTCGGTTCAAAAATAAACCGGTACAGCGTACTGCAAAATGTATGCATAAACGACATCACTTGATCGTATTCCTCTGCTTCAAAGGCAAAGTGTTCTGTCAGCTGATCACTTTTTTGAAGAAGCTCGCTTTTTTGCTGCTCATACAACTTTTCACAAGCAATTAACAAGGAACAAAGCTTACTTGCCGTCTCTTTAATCCGTTTCCACTGCGCATGCTTCGAATGATGACGTACTCTATGAATGAGACGATTGATGTCTGCTTTTGGTTTTGTCCTTTTGACAAAAGAATGAACGGTACTAAAGAAGGCGTCACTTTCCATTTGAAGCTGATGAAGATACTCATCCATTTCGATAAAGGTGTCCGTCTGTAAACCTGCACCGTGAAATCTCTTTTTCAGCTTGTTTAAAAGACCGCCCTGTAAGGAGCCAAGCTGCGTTAATTTCGCATGAAGCTGGATATACGACGCACTATCTCCTAGTGTTTCATTGGCTGTTTTCTCAAATTGATGAGCCTCGTCAATCACATATACGTCTGCATGCTGAAAGATAGACGATGCTTCCGTTTGTGATAAGAGCAGGCGATGATTTGTTAAAATTAAATTGGCTGTTTTGGCTCTTTTTTTGGCGCGTTCATAAAAGCAGTATTCTTTAAAGCGGCGCTTTTTCGATGTAAACGGCATGTGCACACACGAAATACGGTCTTTTATATTGGCAGCTCCTGAAGGTAAATTCAGTTCAGATAAATCACCCGTTTCTGTGACAAGAAGCCACATTAATATTTGTGCCTTCGTTAAGACCACATCATAGTTATCATCTTCCTCATGCAGCACATGCTCAAACTTATCTAAGCAAATATAATGCGCCCGTCCTTTGAATACACAGGCAGCTGGCTCAAACGGAAGCAATTGATTTAAAATCGGCACATCGCGCTGAAGCATTTGCTGCTGCAAAAGAATGGAATATGTACTAATAATGACAGGTTTTCCTGATTTCTTTGCCTCTAGTGCAGCTGGTATGAGGTATGCCAGCGTTTTTCCAATACCTGGTGCCGCTTCAATTAAAGCATAGGCCCTTTCATGAAACACATCTCTCACTTTATTCATCATCGTGAGCTGGCCTTCTCTTACTTCATAGCCTTCCACTGTTTGGGGAAGCTTCTTTTTGATCTCCTCAAACAGCTGTTCATCGTCTTCCCCTACTGAATCTGTCGTATCCGTTTCAGGATTGGTGACATCTTTTACAGCAAAAGAGCCCACTTCTACCAAAGAATCTTCACGGCTAGCACGACTCGTTTCAAGCTGCTGTATTAAAAGTCCTATATCGCTTAAGAGATAAGAGGATAATCTGCGCAGCTGCTTTAGCACATTTGGCGGTGTATGTGTTAATTGATGTAATAAGGTTAAAAATAACATGGCAGTAACTTCCGCATCACTATCCGCCCGGTGCGGGTGGTCATGTGGAAGCATGAGCTCTTCACTTAATTCAGTGAGCTTATAACCTTCAAGCTCTGGATAAAGAATTCTAGAAATCTCAACTGTATCAATCGCTAGCACATCCAGCTCATTTTTCCCGCATGCTTTTAGTTCATCATTTAAAAAATTCAAGTCAAAATGAACATTGTGCGCAACAAAATAAGCGCCTTGAATAAGATCATACACCTCTTGGGCAATGTCCTCAAAAAACACTGCATCGTTAACCATGTGCTGCTGAATACCTGTCAGCTGTTCAATAAATCCAGGGATCGCTTTTCCCGGGTTCACATATTTTGAATACCGTTCGACAATTTGTCCATTTTCAATGACCACCGCAGCAATTTGAATGATTTTATCACCCTTTTTGGGTGAATTTCCGGTGGTTTCAATATCAACGACAACAAACCTTTGATCGGCCATAAAATGGACACCTCAATTCCTCGTTTCACTCGAAGTGAAACACGCTCTGGGCAAAATAGCTGAAACAGAACAGCTTCTTTTCTTAAAACTGTTCTGTTTCCTTGCAGCATGCGTTATAAAATCGTTCTCGCAGGCTCTTGCCCAATCATTTGTTCAATTTGATTTTGTTTATTTAATACGACCACTTTTGGTGTATGTGTCTTTGCTTCTTCTTCTGAGAGCATTCCATAAGCGATAATAATCACTTCATCCCCCGGCTGAACCAATCTTGCTGCCGCGCCATTTAAACAAATGACACCGCTCTTTCTTTCACCAGGAATAATATATGTTTCAAGTCTCGCGCCATTGTGATTATTGACAATCTGTACTTTCTCATTTGCCATCATGCCTGCCGCATCAAGTAAATCTTCGTCAATGGTGATACTTCCTACATAATGTAAGTTTGCTTCTGTTACCGTCGCTTTATGAAGTTTAGAGGTCATAAAGGTTCTATACATGTTTTTCACCGCTTTCAGGAACATGGAATATCACATTATCAATCAGTCTTGCCCGTGAGAATTTCACCGCAATCGCAATGATGACCTGACCTGCCAACTGCTGAAGCGGCTCAAGCTCTGGATAGGAGTAGATCTCAATATAATCGATTTCCCCGCTCGTTTGAAGAATTTCCTCTTCTACCAACTGATAAATACGACTGACGTCACGTTCACCTTTTTCAACCGCTGACTGTCCTTTTTTCAATGCGCGGTACAAAGCAGGTGCTTCTTGTCTTTCTTTTTCAGATAAGTACACATTTCTTGAACTTTTCGCTAAACCGTTTTCTTCTCTAACTGTCGGCACAGATACAAGGTGAAGATCAAAGAAGAAATCCTTGATCATCGCATCGATCACAGCGACTTGCTGTGCATCCTTTAGACCAAAGTATACATTTGTTGGTGCTACAAGATGAAATAGCTTTGTAAGCACAGTAACAACGCCGTCGAAATGTCCTGGACGTTTTTTCCCGCATAAGACATCAGTCCGCTTTTGAACCGTCATCGTGATAGATGGCTCATTTGGATACATTTCTTTCACATCAGGTGTAAATAAAATATCCACACCTGCTTCTTCTGCAAGGCGCTGATCTCTTTCCATATCCCTTGGATAGGATTCAAAGTCTTCGTTCGGTCCAAATTGCAAAGGATTGACAAAAATACTCATTACCACAATGTCATTTTGATCCCTTGCTTCTTTCGCGAGCGTCAGATGTCCTTCATGAAGAAAGCCCATCGTTGGGACAAAGCCAATGGAATGCTGTTTTTCTCGATGCTGCTTGATCAATTCCTTCAGCTCGTGAATATGGGTGACAACGTTCATTTTTTCATACCCCCATATAAACCATCAAGGACTTCTTCTTTGATATGAAATGTATGCTTGTCTTCTGGAAATGTGTGTGCTTTTACTTCTTTCGTATATTGAATAAGCGCTTCTTCTAGTACAGTATCAATTTGCGCGTATTGTTTCACAAACTTAGGTGTTCTAGACACCCCGTATCCTACCACATCATGGTAAACGAGAACTTGTCCGTCTGCCTCAGCTCCTGCACCAATCCCGATGACAGGAATTTTCAGCATGTCGGTAATTCGTTTTGTCAGTTCACCAGGTACGCATTCAAGCACAAGTGCAATCGCACCAGCTTCCTCACATTTTAAGCTGTCTTCAATCAATTTCTGCGCACTTTCGTGGTCTTTTCCTTGCACTTTATATCCGCCAAGTACTCCAACTGACTGAGGTGTGAGGCCTAAATGACTGACGACAGGAATCCCGCCTCTTGTGAGAGCTTGAATGGATTCAAATACGCCATCTCCGCCTTCTAGCTTTAAGGCATCCGCACCGCTTTCTTGCATGATGCGTGCTGCGTTTTTCAATGTTTCTGCTAATGAATAATGGTAAGACATAAATGGCATATCCGTCACAATAAATGTGTCTTTTGCGCCTCTTTTCACTGCTTTTGTGTGATGAATCATGTCATCGATTGTGACTTGTACTGTCGAATCGAGTCCAAGTACAACCATCCCAAGTGAATCACCAACTAAGATCATGTCGACTTCCGCTTTTTCTGCTTGCTTTGCAGATGGATAGTCGTATGCTGTCAGCATCACAATCGGTTCGTTTTGTTCTTTCATTTTGAAAAAATCTAGCTTTGTCTTCATTTGTTCCTCCTCATTCTGGAGAGGAGATGGCTTGCCTCACATCACATGTTTTGATCTCTCATGCGCGGCGAATCATCCCTCTGTCCAAGTCCCTTAGGATCAAGGCAGAAATTTATCAAATTTTTGTTTCTACAGGTACAGCTCTTTTTCAGATACTGCCCACACGAAGTATATCAAAAATGTGCCGGGTGTTCCACTTAAGTTGACTTTATCTCGATGTCTGCGGAGTAGATTTTTTGAATACCTTCCTCCGTTTCAAGCAATAAAACACCTTCTTCATTGATTCCGAGCGCTTTTCCAGTGTATTGCCCATTGACGGTGCGGGCAACAATATGCTGACCGATCGTCATCGCAAACGATTCCCATAATTGTTTAATCGGTGTAAATCCATGCTTCATATAATCGTCATACCTTTTTTCAAAGGTGGACATGATCTGTTGTATGAGGGCAGCACGGTCCACTTTTTCATTCAGTTCCATTCGCAGGCTCGTGGCGACATCCTTTAGTTCATCCGGAAAGTCATCAGCCGTTTGGTTCACATTAATGCCCGGGCCAATAATCACCGCATGAACCTGGTCCGCCTCTGCTTTTAATTCAGTCAGAATGCCAACGACCTTTTTCCCGTTTAACAAAATATCGTTTGGCCATTTAATGGATGGACTGAGTCCTGTTTGCTCTGCAATGGCTTCTGCGATGGCTACAGATGCTAAAAGTGTCATCTGCGGCGCTTTGTGCAGCGGAATTTCAGGCCGTAGAACGAGACTCATCCAGATGCCTGTCCCATTTGGTGAATGCCACGTTCTTTGAAGGCGGCCTTTCCCATTTGTCTGATGATCACTGACAACGAGCGTACCGTGGGGCGCACCTTCATTTACAAGATCATGGGCAATCAGCTGTGTGGAGGCGACTTCTTTCTGAAAATAAATGTGCCTGCCAAAGCTCTCTGTTTCTAGACCAAACAGAATTTCATCCTCACTAATTTTGTCCGGTTTACGAAGCAGGCGGTACCCCTTTCTTCTGACGGCTTCTACCTCATAGCCCTCTTTTCTGAGGCCCTCTATATGCTTCCAGACAGCCGTTCGAGAACAGCCAAGCTCATCACATATTTGCTGACTTGAGACAAAGTCCTCACTTGATGCTGTAAATAGTTCGATTAATCGTTTTCTAATTGCTGATCGCATGCTGTAAGCCACTCCTCTATGGCTTCTTTTCGGTTTTCCAAATGATTTTGCAGAACGGCTTTTTTCACCAAATCGAGCTCTTCTGCGATCCATTTTCCTGATGTCTTTTGCCGAAAGGCCATTAAATCTTTTCCTGAAACAGCGAGGTCTTGAAGCGTTTTAATCGGCAGGGCATCATAAGAACGCTTCGCTGCCTCAAGCTCGTCAAAGAAAATGCGACGCTCGTGTTTTAGCTGTGAGATCTTCAAGCTAGATAAGAGCACGTGTTCACCAGCCTCAAACATCTTCTCCGCATCCCAGTCACAATCGACGTATTGGCTAATCGCCACCGCGTCTTTCAAAAGCTTTGTTGACAGCTTCCATTCTTTTAAGAAGAGCACAGCCTCCGCTTCATCTAAGCCAAGCAAATGGATAACAGCCCCCCATACTTCTTCTAGTCCATCCAGTAAATAATACGGAAATGATTGAAAGGATTCTTGCAGACCATCCTTTTTGAGACCCGGCAATTCTTCATACAATTTGGTAGAAATGAGCACCTTAATCGCCCGCTCACAATAACGGCCTTTTAAAAGCTTCTCCATTTCAATCTTTTTGCGTTCAACTGATATGTTGGCAAGCAGGTGCTTATCTTTTTTCATCGCTTCAGCCGTTTCTGCAGCGAGCTCAAAGCCAAGCTGGCTTAAAAAACGGACCGCTCTCATCATACGAAGCGCGTCTTCCTGAAAGCGGCACGCAGGATCTCCTACGGTTTGAATTCGTTTCCGCTCAATATCCTGTTTGCCCCCTACATGGTCAATGATCTCCCCATTTATATCCATGGCCATCGCATTGATCGTTAAATCTCTTCTTAAAAGATCTTCCTTCAATGATGTGATAAACGCCACTTCTTTCGGTCTGCGAAAATCTTCATATTCTGATTCAGTTCGAAACGTCGTCACCTCATAGCTGACCCCATCATGTAACACGATGACAGTGCCATGCTCTTTGCCAACATCAACTGTTTTTTCAAATAAGGATTCGACCGTATCAGGCGTTGCATCTGTTGCTATATCGATGTCGCCGATTTCCCTGCCTAAAAGGACATCTCTCACTGCTCCGCCGACAAAGTAAGCCTGATGCCCATGTTCGTGCAGTGTATGTAAAATAGGGATCGCATGTGTGAATGGTTCATTCATGTTCATCATCACCTTCGATCAATTCTAGGTAAAGCTTTTCATATTCACTCACAATTTTTTCAGAAGAGAAATGGCCCTGAACACTAGACTGAGCCGACGCAGACACTTGTTCATGAAGCGCTTTGTCTTTGAGTATAGAGACTGCGTGTTTAGCTGCCGCGTCTATATCGCCGAGCGGGACAAGGAAACCTGTTTCTCCATGTGTAATGACCTCTGGAATCCCGCCAACATCAGTCCCAATACATGGGACACCGCATGCCATCGCCTCAAGAAGCACAAGTCCGAAGCTCTCTTTCTCAGAAAGAAGCAGCTTCAAATCACTGATGGAATACAGCTCTTCTACTTTCTCTTGCTTTCCTAAAAATAACACGCGGTCTGTCAGCCCCAGTTTTTTCACGAGTTCGCATACGACCGATTTTTCAGGACCATCACCGATGAGCAGCAGCTTTGCCTGCACCTGTTCTGAGATCTTTTTAAACACATGAACGACATCATGCACCCGTTTGACCTTTCGAAAATTTGATACATGGATGACGACCTTATCGTCCGGTAAAAGACCATAATGTGTCTTTAGCACTTCGTGATCTTCGCGCAAATACACCCGTTCATCGACAAAATTATGGATCGTCTCGATCTTTTTATTTGGTTTGATGAGGTCGTACGTCTGCGCAGCTAATGAATGCGACACCGCCGTTACCCGGTCTGATGATTCGATCGCAAATCGAATGACTTCCTTTAGTGATGGATCATAGCCTAATACCGTAATATCCGTCCCGTGAAGCGTCGTGACGACTTTCACAGAGTGTCCCGTCATCTGCTTCGCTAAGAACGCACAGACGGCGTGCGGAACCGCATAATGCGCGTGAATAATATCAAGCTTCTCTCGTTTTGCGACTTCTGCCAATTTACTTGCTAATGCAAGGTCATAAGGCGGATATTGAAAAACAGCATATTGATTGACATCCACCTCATGAAAATAAATATTCGGATACACTTTATTGAGCCTAAACGGAATACTTGAGGTAATGAAATGAACATCGTGCCCTTTTTCAGCTAAACGTTTTCCAAGTTCCGTAGCAATAATGCCCGAGCCGCCGACACTTGGATAACAAGTGATTCCGACCTTCAGTTTTTTCATAATTACCCCCCAAGTAAGTCGTCATCTATCAAAAGTGGTTTCTTTGTGATAAACCCTTCTGCATAAGCTTTATTGACTTCCCTTCCATACATAGACTCTCTCATTTTGACAAAATCAATATAACCGTTCACAAGAGGTGTCTCAACTGAATTCGCCGATTTAACAAATTGACTTTTATACGCCTGCAAGCTATCAATTTTTTGGTGCATTTCCTCAGAAATATCAATCACAAAATCTGGACGATGATGGCCGTTAATCATGTAATAATACATCTGACTTATTTTATGCGCTGGCTGCTTGTATGAATCTTCAAATTTATGTATACCTGCCGAAAAAGCAGCCTCTTCTACAAGTGAGCCCGCATGACCATGATCTGGATGCCGATCTTGGTGATGCGGAGCAAAAATCAGTTTTGGCTTGTATGTTCGAATCACGCCTGCAATGTCCTTCATCGCTTCGTCATTTAGATAAAGTCCTCTGTCTGGCAGTGTGAGCTGGATTCGCGTTGGCACACCTAAAATGGCGGCAGCAGCTTTTGCTTCCTCTTTACGGCTCTCTACCGTTCCATTCGAAGATAATTCGGCCTGGGTCAAGTCGCAAATCCCGACACGCGCCCCTTTTTTTACGTATTTTGCAATCGTTCCGCCCATACCGATCTCAACATCATCGCTGTGGGCACCGAATGCAAGGATATCAAGTCGTTTCATTTGTTCCTCCGTTTTTTGCTACATCTCGAAAATCAAACGTGCCTTTATTTAAATTCCTGACTAAAATTTCAGCGGTCCCCATATTGGTGGCTAGTGGAATGGTATACACATCACAAAGCCGAATGAGTGCAGATACATCCGGTTCATGCGGCTGCGCGGTAAGCGGGTCTCTAAAAAAGAGCACAAGATCCATTGCATTATCAGCAATTAAAGCACCAATCTGCTGATCTCCTCCAAGTGGTCCTGACTGGAAACGATGAATGGGAAGCCCCGTCGCTTCTTTCACTCTCAAACCTGTTGTCCCTGTTGCGTAAAGTGTATGATCTGCCAATATATCACGGTACGCAATGGCAAATTGGATCATGTCACTTTTTTTCTTATCGTGAGCGATTAAAGCAATGTTCATCAGGAATCCACTCCTTATTAGTCGATGATATTTTCTAAACCATAGACGAGCTGATCAATGTGCATGACCTGTTCAACTGAAAGCTTCACACCTGACATAAATGATGCACGGTTATAAGAATCATGGCGAATTGTGAGCGTCTGTCCGTCCATTCCAAACAGTACTTCTTGATGTGCAATCATACCCGGAAGTCTTACGCTGTGCAGACGGATACCGTCATAATCTGCGCCTCGTGCACCTTCGATTAATTCTTTCTCTTCTGGATGTCCCTGCTTTTTGCTTTCTCTGACTTCTGCAATCATTTCAGCTGTTTTAAGCCCTGTACCGCTCGGAGCATCTAGTTTTTTATCATGGTGAAGCTCAATGATTTCAACGTCAGGAAAGTAATTCGCTGCCATTTTGGCAAACTTCATCATTAAGACCGCACCGACAGCAAAGTTTGGCGCAATAATACAGCCTATGCCCTTTTCTTCTGTTAATTGCTGTAGCTCTTTCAGGTCAGCTTCAGAAAATCCAGTGGTTCCTACGACTGGACGGACGCCATGTTCAAGGGCCTTTTTTGTATGTACTTTCCCGATTTCTGGTGTCGTCAAATCAATTAATACATCAGGTGCTGTCTCTGAAAGACACACATCAATATCTGTGTAAATTGGCGCCTCAGATGTCGTATGAATCACATCAGATAATTTTTTTCCTTCGTGCGCGTGATCAAGGGCTGCCACAAGCTCAAAATGGCTCGTTTCTTCTGCCAGCTTCACAGCCTCTATCCCCATTCTTCCTCTTGCTCCAGCGATTACTACTTTGATGGTTTGGTTCGTCATCGTCTCTACTTCCCTTCTTTTTTTGTCCAGCGGTCTTTGTCTCTTGTATTGAATTTATGCATCACACGATCGTGTGCTTCCTCTAGTGATATATCTAGTGAATTAGCGAGGCATGTTAACACAAACAAAACATCGCCAATTTCTTCTTCCATGCTTTTTTCTGTTTCCGTTGTTTTTTTCGGCTTTTCTCCATAGTAATGGTTAACCTCTCTTGCTAGCTCGCCTAATTCTTCTGTCAGACGGGCCATCATGGCAAGCGGGCTGAAATAGCCTTCTTTAAATTGTCCTATGTAATCATCTACTTCTTGCTGCACGTGACGCAGCGTTTTTTCATTCGTCATGAAGCTCATCCTCCTATCCATCTCTTACATGTTAGCGAAATCATAAATATTTGACAAATGTTTAAGACTCAGTTTGCTTGTTTCTCTCCCATACCATATAATATTATCGCTGTCTAAGCAAAAAAAGGAGTGGTCTCTTGCTAAAAGAAATTCGTCTTAAAAATATCGTATTTATTTTAATAGGATCTGCGATTTTTTCTTTCGGTCTTGTTCATTTTAATATGCAGAACAATTTGGCGGAAGGCGGATTTACAGGTATTACACTGCTTTTATATTTTCTATTCCACATTGATCCATCCATTTCAAACCTTGTCTTAAACATTCCGATCTTTTTTATCGGCTGGAAAATGCTCGGCAGAACCATGTTTACTTATACAATTGTAGGAACCGTCAGTCTTTCTGTCTTTCTTGCCATCTTCCAGCGCTTTCAAATACATATGCCTCTCCAGCACGATTTGGCGCTAGCCGCGCTCTTTGCTGGTGTGTTTATCGGAACAGGCCTCGGGATCATCTTTAAGTTCGGCGGTACAACCGGCGGCGTGGACATCATCGCAAGACTCATCAACAAGCATTATCAGGTGGCCATGGGACGAACAATGTTCATCTTCGACGCATGTGTCATTACGATTTCTCTTACTTATTTAAATTACAAAGAAGCCATGTATACACTCGTCGCAGTGTTTGTTGCCGCAAAGGTCATTGACTTCATGCAAGAAGGCGCTTACGCAGCCAAAGGCGCCATGATTATCTCTGAAAAAGATGACATCATTCAAAAGAAAATCACAGAGGAAATGGAGCGCGGTGTGACCATTTTAAAAGGGGTTGGTTCCTATACAAAACAGGAGCGCAACGTCCTTTATTGCGTCGTCCCGAAAAACGAGCTTGTCCATCTCAAAAGCGTCGTGACCTCAGTCGATCCTCATGCATTTGTATCTGTCAGTGACGTGCATGATGTGCTTGGTGAAGGCTTCACATTAGATGAACACAAAAAGCCGCTTAATCCGCATTAAAAAAAGAAGCCCAAAAATGGTGCTTCTTTTTTTATGATTTCGGATAATCAGCCTGACGCTTTTGCTTCTTCTCTTTTTCAGCACGGTATTTCCGAAACCCAACATACGTTAACGTTAATAAAATGATACTCCCTGTTGTTAAAATGACCCATAAAAGCGATGGATCAGCTTCATCTTGATCGACGTGAGCAAACACACTCGATAAATCCTCTTCGAGCTTCGTGAGACGCTCAAGCTTTGTTCCACTTGATGCTTTTAAAAATTCACCTTGCTCAATCACTTCCATATGCTGCTTAATCGTTTGCAGCTTTTCAGGCGAAATATCAATGGTTAAACTAGGGTATATCATATCGTATAAAGAAACCAGCTCATTCCAAGTTTCATAAAACGTCGTCGACTCCGGATCCTTCACTTCTTTTTTCAAAGTAGGAAAAGACCCCATAATGGGCTTCTCCAGCGAACCCCAAAGAGGCTCAGAGTCTGACTGGATCGCATCAAGCAGCATTCTAAACTGAGAGGCATAACGAAGCTTTTCGCGCTCATTCAATTCTTCCTGCGGCAGCCCTTTTATAATATCTTGATAGCCAAGTGTAATTTGCCGAATCTGCGTATTTGTCAGAGTACCACGCCAATTCTCAGCTTTAAATGTCTTTTCAACATACAATGCGACCTGTAACGCCTCATCATATTTAGCTTGTCTCGTTAATTGAAAGATTGAATCTGATAGTTCCGTTAATTCTTGCAGCACGTTAGCGGCTGTTTCCTCGCCTTTGGCAACAGATGGCTGTAATACGAGAAAAAATAATAGAATCATCGCGATTGGCTTTCGTTTCATGCAAGTCCCTCCTAGCCCTTCTCCATACAGCGTATGAAGAAAAGGACAAGGTTAGACCAATATTGTTAAGGGAGTTCAAGCTTGACCGATTTTTTCGATAGGACGAGATAATACGAAACAAGAAGAACGGCAATACTTAACCAAAACGTGACATAGCCGATCTCGTTTGAATAGGCAGACAGCATAGAATAACGCGGCATCATACCAAATACATAATCAATCACATCGTTATGTAAAATCCATATGCCGGCTATCACCAAATGACGCATTTTAAAACGATAATACGGTGCAAACAATACAGCTTGAACCGCCATCGCAAAGTGAGACCCAATCAGCATGTATCCTTCCCACGGAAAGTCATCAACAGATAAAAGCACAAAGATATTCATTCCTACAGCCCATAACCCGTACTTAATCAAGGTCACAAGGGCAAGTGCTTCAAAATAAGGAGCGTTTCGTTTCATCAAAAACGCAAGTAGTACAAATAAAAAGAAAAAGCTTGCCGTTGGGCTGTCTGGAACAAAAGCTAAAAAGATAGCCGGCGTCTCTACAAGCTGAGGAATATACCAATAGTAGCCGTACACAGTGCCAAGGAAATTGATCATCAGGACTAGCACAAGCATGTAGCGCGTGGCTAGCAGATATTGAATCCATCTCATACGTCTCTTCACTCACGATCTGTTAAAATCAGAAAAAAGCTGACAGCGCCAGCTTTTTCTCTTTTGAGTATATCCTTGTACTTGCTTTTAAACAACTGAATTATTTAGATTTGACTTCAGATAAATATTTAGAAAGCTTTTCAAGTTCTTCATCGCTACCTTTAAAGATACCCTTAGGCATGTTGCCTTTTCCTTCAACAGCGATTTTAGCTATCTCCTCAGGTGCAAGACCGTTGTCAACAAGTGACGGTCCGGCTGCTCCGCCCTGCATGTTATCCCCGTGACAGGAGATACATGTCTGCTCCTGATAAATTTTATACTCTTCCGCTGAGGTATCAATCTCTGCTTCTTTCTTAATTTCACCTTGCTTCGCCGCTGCTTCCCAATCATGAGTAGCAACAGACTCCCACGTTAAATATGTTGCTGCGCCGACTGCAAGGATCATCATCCCCACTGCAACCGGTCTTCTATACGGTCTGCGTTCAGGACCAGAATCAAGAAATGGTGCGAGCAAAAGTGCACCAAACGCAATTCCAGGCATAATCATCGCGCCAACTACTGTATAGCCTCCTGCAGCAAATTCATATTTTAATAACTGGTACAAGAATAGGAAATACCAGTCTGGCAGCGGAATATAGCCGGTATCTGTTGGATCAGCCATCCGCTCAAGCGGAGGTGCATGAACAACAGTTAGGACAAGAAATCCAATTAAAAAAACGGCACCTACAAGCCATTCCTTTAAAAGAAAGTTCGGCCAAAAGGCTTCTGTTTTTCCCGGATATTCGGAATAGTCTTTAGGTATGTTAGGTTTTCTTTCTGCCGGAATTCTGGAGTCTCCGACAAACTTCATCCCTTTTCCCCTATGCAAAGTCATCCCCTCCTCATTGAACATTCATCAAACGCAACTTTTTTTATAGCGGTCCAGAAATTCCTTGCTTACGAATCATAATAAAGTGGGCAGCCATCAGCCCAAATAATGCCGCTGGCAAGAAAAAGACATGGATAGCGAAAAATCTCGTCAGCGTTTGTGCCCCTACAATGTCAGGATGACCTGCAAGCAGCGTTTTGATCTCTTTTCCAATGAATGGTGTGGCTTCTGCAATTTGAAGACCAACCTTCGTCGCAAATAGCGCCTTCATATCCCATGGCAAGAGATATCCTGTAAAACCAAGTCCAAGCATCACAAAGAAAATGAGCACACCAACAATCCAGTTCAGCTCTCTAGGCTTTTTATACGCCCCTTGGAAAAAGACCCTTAGCGTATGTAAAAACATCATGACAATGACTAGACTCGCACCCCAGTGGTGCATCCCTCTGACAATCTGACCAAATGCCACTTCATTTTGCAAATAATAGACAGATTCCCAGGCATTTTTAATATCCGGCACATAATACATCGTTAAAAACATGCCCGAAAGGACTTGAATGACTGTCACAAAAAACGTTAAACCGCCAAAACAGTACACAAAAGCGGAGAAATGATGTGCTGGATTGACATGCTCTGGCACCTCATGATCCGCAATATCTCTCCATATTGGTGTAATGTCTAGCCGCTCATCTACCCAATCATAAATCTTGTTAAGCATCGTTACCCTTCCCCTTTCGGCACAGCTTTTCCAAGATAGAGGTATCCGTCCTTCACTTGCTGCTTATAATGGTCAAGCGGTGCAAGCGGTGGAGTTCCGGGTACGTTTGTACCATCCTTGTCGTACAGCCCATAGTGGCATGGGCAGAAAAATTTGTTTGGATTTTTCGGATCACTGTTCCAGTTCACTGTACATCCTAAATGTTTACAGATTGGCGATAAAGCGACAATTTCATCCCCTTCTTTGTACACCCATGCTGACCTAGATTCCTTTGACTCATACCATGCATCTACTTGATCAATTTTAAAGTCAAAGCGCTTCGGTTCCTTCGTCAGTTCATCTACACTGACAACTTGAACCATATCCTGATCCTCTGTTCCTTTTAGCACAGGGTCAAGCGCAAAGCGAACCATAGGCATGAGCATTCCAGCGGCCATAAATCCCCCCACGCCGGTCAACGTGTAATTCAAAAATTGACGCCTGGACACTCCATGTCTCTTCTCGCTCATTTTTTTCTCCCCCCCTCAGGTCGTCAGCTACTTTATAACTGAATTAGAAAAAATTTCATAAAACTAGGACACCCTCATAATATATCAATCTATTCACAAGGTCAACAGCCTAAAAAGCTATGTACAATGCAAATGTAAGGGTTTTTATGAAGGGTTCCACTTTTGTAACAAAAAGTTCAAAATTTGTTCTACACTGTCTTGAACGATTTTTTGCTTTAATTCTACCTTTAAATGCTCGAGCGGAACCGGCTTTAACAAAAATAGCGCTTCACTAACCGCCGCATGCTCTTTCCATTGATGATCAGATGAGATCAACACGACATGCTGAAAATGATCTTCTAGCGACTGCTTCATCGTAAAGATGTCTTCTAGTTTTCGATCATTGATCTCTACATATGTATGTGGTGGAAAAAGAAAGACCCGCCCTTTCAGCTGCCTTTCAAGTTCCTCTGCTACAAGAATGGTAAACTCACCTAAAGATACAGTTTGTTTGATTTGATTCGCATCTATTCCAACTATTGGAATGATAGCGGTATCAATGTAATCTTTAGATTGCAAAAAGCGATCCGCATCCTCCGCTTGAAACTTCATCAATTTCCCCTCTTTCATGACATAAGCCCTGCCTGTATAGGGCAAGGCTTATTCGTTCAGTTTATGACAATAGGCTTAATTCTTTTGCTAACTTATTAAATGTTTCTTGATCATGACGGTCAAGTGCCTCATCTATCTCTTTCATAAGCCGTTCTTTTTGGAACGTTGCGATCGAGTGTTCAAGCACTTTCTCCGCAAGATCCTTATCTTTTTCGTTCTCATAAAGATCCTTTGGAATATGAGGATTTGTTTCAAGCACAGCTGCATATTCCGGCGAACGATAAGCAGAACGGAAATTCAATTGAATAAACAAATCTTGCTGTTTATTCAAACGAATATCATGAAATGACTTTTCAGCATCTGTCGTCATGATGTTTTCTTTATAAAATCTAAAGGGAACTTCATCCACACAGTGTGTTGACATAATGATTCCCCTTGGGCAAAATTCTGCTTGCTCTACAAAATGAACCTTTTCCATCAAAGAGTCGTGACTCATTAAATAATTTAATATCCAAACACACTCTCTTCGTTTTAGCTGATAATGGTTTAAAAACCACCGGATGAATTCCTTCTTTTCATTGACAGAAACAGGGGTCTGCATGTTATTCCCTCCTCTATCGTAAATTAAATTGCTATACATGAATTATTCAACAAACCAGTTCTTCATTCCTGCAAACTATAAGGAAATTTCGTCTTCAATTCTTAAAATCGTTTCTTCGATTTCTTCATTCGTGCCATCTTTCTGAAGAACTTTGCGTAATAGCGGCAATGCTTCTTTTTGTCTGCCTTCTTCTAAAAGGAACGAAGCGTATTCATATAAAAAGTCACGCTCCTCATCAAAATCAGGCAGAGCCAGCTTGAAGTAATCGGCTGCTTCTTTGTATTCCTCTCGTCCAACAGAAGCAGATGCAGCATACCAATTCCATTTTGGATCATCTTCCCCAAAGCTTTTAACCTCTTTAATGACATCCAGGATTTCATCAAAAAGCTCTTCATTTAAATAGATCGCGAGCAATGTTTGAACCGCTTCAATATATCCCGGATCAAGAGCAAGTGCTTCTTGAAGCAGCTTTTTCGCATCTTCTGAATCCCCATTTTTCAAGTCAATCTTTGCACCATATAAATATAATTCTTTGTTATACTCATCAATTTTAATACCCTCTTTTACTACCTCTAAAGCCTCCTGATATAGTCCTTCTTCCTCATAACTTTTCGCTAAAGGCATATAAAGAGACGAATAAGACGGATCAATATCTTTTAGTTCTGAAAGCTGCTGAATGGCTGTTTTCGTTCTGCCGGCCCTCATCGCTGTAAATCCGTAGCCAAAAAGTGTATTCGGGTCTGTTTGATCTTTTACTGCCTTTTCGTACCATTCAAGCGCATCTTCAAATTCTCCAGCGGTGCTGAGTGATTCAGCGAGTCTCTGGTAAACATTGACGCCGCCAACCTCATGTTGTTGATCTGCGACTTTGTAGAAATAGTCGGCGGCTTTCTTTGAAAGACCTTGTGAAAAATACAATTCACCTAACGCAAAATCAATGATGGCTTCATTTGGAAGCAGTTCTTTCGCTTTTAAGAGTTTTTGTTCACTGACTTCAAATAGTCCTTGCATTTGATACAAATCTGCCATTAACAATAAACTCTCTGGATACGCATCATCATCTTCAGGAATCGTCTCTAATACCGAAATCGCCTTTTCTTCTTCATCAGAGTCAATCAGTAGCTCTGCATAAAAACATGTTAACCCTGTTTCCTCTGGATATAAATCATGTAAATCACTGATGAGATTCCGCGCTTTATCGATATCTCCCCAATCATAATATAACTGAGCTGCCTGCGCCTTTTCTTCATCATGCAAATGCTTTTCTGCCTGAGCAAGTGTTTGGAGTCCTTTTTCAGTCTCACCCGCCTCAACTAATTTTATGGCTTCTTGTAATGAACTATTCAAATCAAACCGTTCCTTTCTGTTTCCAAAAACCTAAACTATTGTTACTTCATATCATAATCGACAGGTACTCATCCAGCAAATATGTTGCTCTTTTAAAATGAACCCATTTTTTTGTTTTAAAGACTGTTTTTCATTTCATCCTTTACGAAACGGAAGTTTTGTAAACTGCAAGCACCTGAAATTCATTTTTTTATCGGATAAAATGATTTTTTTCCAGGTTTCATCTTGAGACAAGCTATGCTATATTTCTTACAAATATGCATAAGGAAAGAAAAAGCCTGAGGACATCCTCAGACTGTTTTGGTTAAGTATTCAATGTGTTCAAAGAAATTCGGGTATGATACACGAACAGCATCTGTATCTTCAATCTCAACAGCTTGCTTTGTGATGCAAGCAGCAACCCCCAGCATCATACCGATTCGGTGATCTCCGTAGCTTGACACGATAGCGCCGCCTTTAAGTGTGGTTTTACCATGAATCTTCATACCATCATCAGTTGCTTCAATTTCAGCACCGAGTTTTTTAAGTTCTGACACGACGGTATCAATTCGATTGGTCTCTTTTACTTTTAACTCAGCAGCATCTTTAATAATCGTTGTTCCTTCTGCTTGTGTCGCTAGAAGCGCTATAATCGGGATTTCGTCGATGAGTCTTGAAATCATGTCACCAGAAATTTCAATTCCTTTTAATGAAGAGGTTGAAATCGTTAAATCACCATACGGTTCTCCGTCTTTTGCATCTACTTCTTTGATCTCAAGATTCGCACCCATTTGTTTCAGTACATCGATAATACCCGTTCTTGTTTTGTTTAGCCCGACATTTTTTAACACAATCCGGCTGTTAGGAACAATAGATCCAGCAACAAGGAAAAATGCAGCTGAAGAGATGTCTCCAGGAACAAATATATCTGTTGCTTTTAATGTTTGACCGCCTTCAATGGAAACACTTTGTTCATCTTCGTCTAGTTTTACACCAAACATAGAGAGCATTCTTTCTGTATGATCTCTTGATTTATGCGGTTCAGTTAATGTTGTTGTTCCCTCTGCTTGAAGCCCCGCTAAAAGGACAGCGGACTTAATTTGGGCACTTGCCACCGGAGACTCATATGAGATACCTTTTAAATGACCGCCACGAATAGACAGTGGCGTATACTCGCCGTTTGCTCTGCCATCTATTTTCGCTCCCAGTTGTTTAAGTGGACCTGTTACTCGTTGCATTGGTCTTTTAGCAATACTCTCATCACCGATCAGTGTACTGTGAAACTCACAACCAGCTAATATTCCCATCATTAATCGAATGGTTGTACCAGAATTCCCAACATCGAGGACGTCAGACGGCTCCTTGAGCTCTTTCAGTCCCTTACCGTGGATCACAACATCTGTCCCTTTTTGTTCAATTTCAACGCCCATCTTTCTAAAGCAATCAATCGTACTTAAACAATCGGCTCCAGGAAGAAAGTTTTTCACCACTGTAGTCCCATCAGCAATTGCACCAAACATCACTGATCTATGAGAAATGGATTTATCACCTGGAATATGAATGACTCCATTCATAGGAGCATTTTTATGAATTTTCATGTTTGTCACCTCAGTCAGCATAAAATGTATCGTAATTCGCTCTATTTTTTATACAGATCTCTGCACGCTTACGGTCGTCATCTGTTTGAAAACTAATGCGCAAAATCCCATTAATGTCTTCTCGCGTTTCAATAATACGGATATTCGTAATACTGATGTTTTCATTTGCTAAATGCCCTGTAATCTCCGAAATGACCCCAGGGTGATCTGGAACATCCACATAAAGGTCATAAAAAGCAGGAATGGCACCTTTTTTCCTTAGAGGAAGTCCATCGCGATATTCCTTTGCCTCTTGAAAATAAGAGAACAAGCCTTCAGCGTCTTCTTGCTGTACAAAGGTCTCAATGCGGTCGATCTCTTTTTTCCATTCATGGAACCGGTCTAAAATCTTGTTTTTGTTGTGCAGAAGGATATCTCGCCACATTGCAGGATTGCTTGAAGCAATACGTGTAATGTCACGAAAGCCTCCAGCAGCAAACCGTTTGACAAGTGGGAATTGTTCTTCAAAATGATGTGCTTGATGCACAAGGCTGGCTGCAACAATATGAGGGAAATGACTAATCACACTTGTTACACCATCATGTTCTTCTGGAGTCATCTCAATGAAATGAGCATTTGTCCCCTTTAACAAGTCCTTCAAACGATCAACAGCCTGGCGATTTGTTTCCTTTGCCGGCGTTAAAATGTAGAATGCATTTTCAAATAAAAAGTCTTTCGCTGCAATGACTCCTGACTTATGAGAGCCTGCCATCGGATGTCCACCAATAAATTGGTAGTGCTTAGGAAGCGTTTTTTCAGCAAAATGGACGACCTTTTGCTTTGTGCTGCCAACATCGGTAATTGTGAGCTCTCTCTCAATTCCAGAGTTTGCAATATCACGAAGCATCTTGACTGTTTGCTGAACTGGTGTTGCCAATATAATAGTCGCAGATTCATCCAAACCTGCCGCAAATGAATCAGCTGCTAAATCAATGATACCCAGCTTTGTTGCCGCAACCATTTGTTCTTTGGACACATCGTATCCTACAATTTTTTTATGGGGATACTCTTTTTTAATCGACAGTGCGATGGAACCTCCAATTAAACCAAGTCCAGCGATTAATATTGTTTCGTTTGCATCATTCATGTTCATCACCTGTTTTTTCACGAAAATTAAAAAAGCCATTTCAACAGCTTATATGTATATGAGGTTGGTACAATGAAAGCCATATCCTGCCTTAGGATATGACTTTATGGTTATGCTACGCACGAATGCCTTGCATTAAATCGGCAAGTGTACTTAGAATTTCTGCATTTTGCTCCATTGTTCCGACCGTAATACGTAAAGAAGTCGGAAAACCAAGTGCTTTACCAGAACGAACAATGTAGCCTTTTTTCAATAATGCATTGAATAATTCATCTGCATCTCTCTTAAAATCAATCAGCACGAAGTTTGTTTGAGACGGATAAATAAAAAGTCCAAAACGGTCAGCAAATTCTTGATATTGCTTGAGACCTGCTTCATTTTTCTGTCTGCAAGATTGAATGAAATCCTGATCTTTTATCGCTGCACGTGCAGCTGCCTGAGCGATACGACTCGTATTAAACGGCTCTCTCGCTGGTTCAATCGCAGTAATCAACTCTTCTGACGCAATGCCATAGCCTACTCGAAGTGCAGCCAGTCCATACGCTTTTGAAAACGTTCGGAGTACGATGACATTTTGATAGGAATGTAATAAAGATAAGCTGTTCGGAAAGTCTTCCGCACGAACGTATTCGACATATGCTTCATCTAGTACAACAAGCACATGAGCTGGTACTTGGTCTAAAAACGCCACAAGCTCAGATTCTGACAAATGATTTCCCGTCGGGTTATTCGGGTTGCATACCCAGACGACCTTCGTGTTCTCATCAATCGCATCCAGCATGCCCTTCAGATCGTGAGCTCCTCCGTCTAAAAGCGGCACCTCTCGAATCTCTGCCTGCTCAATGACGGCATTGTGACGGTATTGCGGAAAAGATGGAGCTGGGATGACGGTATTTGTATGTTGGTCAAGGAATGCCCTAGCAATAATTTGCACAAGTTCATCTGAGCCATTCCCGAATATTAATTGTTTTTCATTTACTTGAAGAAACTCAGCAAGCTCCGTTCTTAAACTTGCGCTGTATCCATCTGGATAGATCGCTAAATGTTCGAGCTCAGCTTGTATCGCCTCTCTTGCATGTAAGGAACATCCAAAAGGGTTTTCATTTGAAGCCAATTTCACAATCTTGTCTAATTGATATTCTTTTTTGACCTCTTCAATTGGTTTCCCAGGCTGATACGGTTTTAGTTGTTTTAATTGATCTTTGATTTGCAAAAGTTTCACCTCATTTGAATGAATAGAGGGGACTAAATGTTTTTGCATAGGTTTCAAATTCTCTTAAAGCTTCTTGACGTGTATCACTTGCTAACAATTGATCTTGAAGTTCTTCAATTTTTTTCACAAGTGCACTGCCTACAACGACACCGTCACTCAGTTTATTCATTGAGTCTACCTGCTCTCTTGTTGAGATGCCAAAACCGACCGCAACCGGTATGTGACTCAGCTGTTTCACTTGTTGAATAAAATCAGTAATCGATTCGTCAAAGGTTTGTCTGACACCTGTTACACCAAGAGATGAAACACAATACACAAAACCTTCTGCCTGCTCTACAATGTTTACTAATCGTTCCTTGCTGGTTGGTGCAACGAGCGAAATATATGAAATGTCATAAGTTTGACAGTTCTTTTGCAGCTCACTGCTCTCTTCAAACGGCAAGTCGGGTGTTAAGAGTCCCGAAATATGATTTTTGCGCAGTAAAGCGAAAAAGTATTCTGTGTCTAATTGTAACACAGGATTATAATACGTAAATAGAATTACAGGAATTTTTACACCATTTTTTTTCATCTTCCCTGCTAATTCTATCGCTTTTACGATATTCATGCCATGATTTAGAGCTCTTTTGGAGGCTCTTTGAATGACAGGACCGTCCGCTAGCGGGTCGGAATAAGGGACACCTAGTTCAATCGCATGTGCACCGGCTGCTTGAAGGGACACAGCTAAATCAATCGTGACTTCTTCTGACGGATCTCCTGCCGTGATAAATGGGATGAATAACTTCTCGCCTTGCTCTAATTGAAATGTGATCATTTGGTTTTGCCCTCACTTTCAAGCACATTCATTAATGTATGCACATCCTTATCTCCTCTTCCTGACAGGCAGACAAGGACGATTTCATCTTCATTCATCGTCCTGCTCATCTCAAACGCCTTGGCTAAAGCATGTGCTGATTCAATCGCTGGCAGGATTCCTTCCTTTTCCGTCAGCAGCTTTAGCGCATCCAGTGCTTCTTGATCTGTAGCACTCACATATTGAACCCGGCCGCTCGCATGTAAATATGCGTGCTCTGGCCCGATCCCAGGATAATCTAAACCAGCTGAAATGGAATAGGGCTCAATAATTTGGCCAAATTCGTCTTGGATTAAATATGTCAAAGATCCATGAATGACCCCTTTTGTCCCCTTCGTAATGGTTGCTGCATGAAGCGGCGTATCGATTCCTTTTCCAGCGGCTTCTACACCAATAATATCAATCTCTTCATCTAAAAACGCTCGGTACATTCCAATGGCATTACTTCCGCCGCCGACACAAGCAATGACTTTATGTGGGAGCCTGCCTTCTTTTTTAAGTATCTGCTCTTTTGCTTCATCACCAATCATCCGTTGGAACTCACTGACGATTTGGGGATACGGGTGAGGTCCTACAACTGAGCCGATCATATAGAAATGATCACTGCAGTGCTGGACCCAGTAACGAATCGCTTCGTTGGTTGCATCTTTTAATGTGCCGTTCCCGCTTGTGACAGGTATAACCTCAGCGCCAAGGAGCTTCATTCGGAATACATTGAGTGATTGTCTTTCCACATCCTCTTTTCCCATAAATACTGTGCAGGATAATCCAAATTTTGCGGCCACCGTTGCAGCTGCTACTCCGTGCTGTCCTGCGCCTGTTTCCGCAATGATGTTCGATTTCCCCATTTTTTTTGCGAGCAGGGCCTGCCCAAGTGCATTGTTGATTTTATGAGCGCCTGTATGGTTTAAATCTTCTCTTTTTAAATAGATTTTTGCGCCGCCGAGGTATGCTGACAATTGATCAGCATATGTCAGCGCAGTCGGTCTGCCTGAATAGTTTTGCAAAAGGGAAAGATACTCTTGCTCAAAAGCAGGGTCTTCTTTTAATTCGTTAAATGCTTGTTCGATTTCTTCGAGCGGCTGCATGAGCGTCTCAGGAACAAATTTCCCTCCAAATTCTCCATATCTGCCAAGCTCATTTGGATATGCGTACATCGTTTAACATCCTTTCTTCGAGCGCTTTGATCTTAGCGCTGCTTTTATTCCCGTTTTCTTCTATGCCGCTTGAAAGATCGATCGCTTTTGGGCCATAGGCAAGCAGCTCTGGCAGCGTTTCTGGTGTTATTCCGCCTGCAATGATGCATGTTTTCTCCAGTCGTTTTGCCTGCTGAATGTATACAGGTACCGCTTCCCATGTAAAAGCTGTGCCAGAACCACCTCTCATCCCTTTTACTTTCGCATCAATGAGGAAGCCATCGACAAACGGCGCAAATGCCGTCATTTTATCGAGTGTTTCTTTTACATCGGGCTCGTGGTGAAAGACTTTCCACACAATCGCTCCTGTTTGTTGTTTTATTTCTTTTGCATCCTCTCGTGTTTCATCTCCATGCAGCTGCACGATATCTAAAGGAATATGCTTTGTGATGTCACACACTTTTTGGATGTTTTCATTTACAAATACACCCGTAATCTCTTTCTCACACTGCGACTCGGTGAGCCATTGTTTCACTTGTTCTGGATCGACTTGTCTTTTACTTGGAGCAAAAATAAACCCGATCGCATCTGCTTGAGATTGCGCAATGCATTCTACATCTTCTAGTGAGACCGCTCCGCAATATTTTAAAAAAGGCTTCATCGTGATCATTCACCAAACAACGTCTGGACGGCTTTTTCTTGTGAGGGTTTTCTCATTAATGATTCACCTACAAGGACAGCACTCGCTCCATGTTTTTTAACAAAGGTCAGATCATCAAATGTCTGAATACCGCTTTCACTTACTAGTAAGACATCCTTTGGAACAAGTGGTGCAATCTCTTTTGTTTGCTCAACTGTTGTTTTAAATGTTTTTAAATTTCGGTTATTCACGCCAATGATTTCAGGGGTGAATAGGTTTAAGATTTGTTCCAGTGTATCTGCTGCATGAACTTCGACAAGAATATCTAGTCCTTTTTCCTTCGCTTCAACATAGAGTTCATGCAGCTGTTTCGGTTCAAGCACTTCTCCAATTAATAAAATGGCATCTGCACCGATACGTCTTGACTCTTCTACCTGTATGGAATCGATGATAAAGTCTTTTCTTAAAATTGGACGTCCGACGTGTTCTTTAATTAAGGAAAGATACTCGTTCTTCCCTTGAAAAAATGGTTCATCTGTTAAGACTGATAAGCAATCAGCATTCGATTTTTCGTATGCTTTTGCTGTTTGCAGAGGATCAAAATTCGGCTGAATGATTCCTTTGGAAGGAGATGCCTTTTTCACCTCAGCAATGAGCCCAATCGAACGGTGAGGATTCATCAGTGCTTCTTTAAATGATCGTCTTTCATAGTGTCCATCATCAGGTAACTCCAACGTTTGGATATGTTCTTTTTTGCGTGCAATGATTTGATTAAGCATAGATCTCTTCCTCTTTCGTTTTTTGTCTTAAACGAGCCAATTGTTCTTTGGCTGCTCCGTTTTTTATCGTTTCTAATGCTTTTAATGTTCCTGCCATGAGGCTTTCAGACTTGCCTGCGATATATAAAGCCGCTCCGGCATTCAGAGCTGTAATATGAAGCGGCGCCCCTTCTGTTTGATGATTCAATATATTCTGAATCAATTTTGCGCTCTCTTCCGGTGATTGGACCTGAATATCTGATAAGTATCCTTTTTCCAGTCCAAAGTCTTCTGGGTTTAGCGTATATTCTGTCATGGCACCTTTTTTGAGTTCAATCACATATGAATTTGCTGTAATCGTTAATTCATCCAGCCCGTCTTCCCCGCATACAAACAAGACATGCTCTGGCTCTAATGGGGCAAGGGCTTCCGCCATTAATTTCGCCTTTTCCTTTGCATACACACCGATGATTTGCTTTTTGGCTTGCATCGGGTGGCAAAGCGGTCCTAATAGATTAAATACCGTCCGGAAGCCAAGCTGCTTGCGGACTGCTGCTACTTGTTTCATAGATGAATGGTACAGTGGTGCAAATAAAAAGCCCATGTTTTTGTCTTGTATTTGTCTTCTCGTTTCTTCTGGAGTGGATTGAATGTGAATGCCAAGACACTCTAGCACGTCGGCACTTCCGCTTTTAGAAGAGACTGAACGATTTCCGTGTTTTGCGATTTTAGCACCAGCGGCGGAAGCCACAATGGCAGCTGCAGTTGATATATTAAATGTAGAGAGTCCATCGCCTCCTGTACCGCATGTGTCAACGACATCGAGCGATCTTTCCGCTGGTGCTGCCTTTTGCCGCATGGCCCTCACGAAGCCTGTCATTTCTTCAGCGGTTTCTCCTCTGTGCGCTAAAATCGATAGACTTGCAGCGACTTCAGCATCTGTTAAAGATCCGCTCAACATATCATGCATTAGCCTATGGGCTTCATTTTCTGATAGGAAGCCTCCGTTAACAAGAGCTGAAAGTCGCTGATTCATCCTGCACACTCTCCTTTTCTGAGAAAATATGTTCAGCAAGCTGAATGGCCTTCAGAAGCGCTCCTGCCTTGTTACAAGTCTCTTCCCATTCATTTTCTGGAACAGAATCTGCGACAATGCCAGCGCCTGCTTGTATGGAAGCGGTCTGATCTTTGATGCTCATGGTGCGAATGGTAATACAAGAGTCGATATTGCCGTCGAACCCAATATAGGCAATACAGCCGCCATACGTTTCCCTTGGCTCAGGCTCCATTTCATTTAATAATTGCATCGCTCTTATTTTCGGTGCCCCTGTTAATGTGCCTGCAGGAAAAGCGGACATGAGCGCATCGACTGGGTGTGTATCCTGCTTTAGCTTCCCTGTCACAATGGAGATGATGTGCATGACATGTGAAAAGTTCACAACTTTTGTAAAGGTCGGTACAGACACACTACCGTATTCTGCTACGCGGCCGACATCATTTCTGGCTAGATCTACTAACATGTAATGTTCTGCTTTTTCTTTCTCATCCTCTAACAGCTCTCTTGCAAGCGCAGCGTCCTCTTCTTTTGTTTTTCCTCGTTTTCTTGTGCCTGCAATGGGGTGAATTTCTAAGTGCCCATTTTTGGCATGGATTAATCGTTCTGGCGAGCTTCCGACTAAATCGCGGTCTTTTAATTTCATAAAATACATGTATGGAGATGGATTCACAATGCGAAGCACGCGGTATAATTCAAATGAACTCACTGACACTGGGATATCAAAGCGCTGTGAGAGGACGCCTTGAAAAATATCACCTGCTCGAATGTATTCTTTGATTTTTTCTACGTCCTTTAAAAATTGCGCTTTTTCATAGGTTGACGTCACATGTTCAAAGGACGGTGATTCGTTCATATTCCCTGATAAAATCAGTTCTTTCATATCAATCTTTGTATGGAGCTTGTGAATCATCTGTTCAAGCCGCTTTTGATTTTCTTTATAAGCTTGTATTTTTTCGTCTTCTGTTTCATTTCCGGTCAGCTGGGTGTATTGGATAAAATGAACATGATTAGTTTCATGATCAAAGGCAATCATCGTTTGGCAGACAAATAGAGTACAATTGTCTGTCGTTGATGCGCTTAGGTGTGGCCTGACAGAAGGTTCAATACTTGGAATAAGATCGTAACTTAAGTACCCAACTGCCCCGCCTGTAAATGGGATGTCAACATCTGGTGTCTTGATTTGGTATTGCTCTTTCATCCAGTCTAGTAAGTCTTTCAGTTCTTGCTTTTTCATGACTTCCTGCCCTGCAGCGTCACGTGCAATATATTGGTTTTGGTCATCGTGTAAGGTTAAAAAAGGATGTAATCCGATGAAGGAATATCTCGACCAGCTAGAAGACTCGTCTCTGCTTTCTAGCAGATACACAATATCTTGCTTGAGTTTTTCGACAATTTGAATCGGTGAGAGCGTATCAACTATAATGGTTTCAACAATCGGGATTGTTTTGTGGGACTCGCTGTCCCTTAAAAATTGGGTCAGGTTTGATTGGGAATTCATAAGCACACTCCTTAAATGGGATTAAGGAGAATGAGGGGACATATAGAGGGTTTGTATGAGTATACGAAATAAGCCTAAAAGAGGGTTGCTCTTTTAGGCAGTATGATGAAATAGACGTATCGTATCTCTGCTCAACTCTACTCATCTCAACTACCCTAGTCTCATTCTCATCTTCTCTAAGCTTGCAATGCCGTTTACACCTGTGTGTAAACTTCGGCTGTTCATATCGTATTATAATTCCTTGTTTTTTGTCAACTGTAAATCAGGGCGAAGCGTCACAGCTTCTTCCAAGTACACATGCTGCACATCTTCCTGCTTTGTGTCTGTTTGGACCGTCATTAAAACGCGAATGCAATGCTTTAGACCGCCTTGAATGTCCAGCTCCTGCATACAAGTAACAGGCACATACGTCCATCCTTCAAACTGACGAAGGGCTTTTGCCGGAAAAACGGAGTGAATATCTTGTGTAGCTGAAATTAAGATCTGCACGACACGTTCTGGATCTACTTGATTTCTTGAAATAATCGCTTCTAGCAGCTGTTTCGTTTTGTTTAACACTTCTGTTTCTGTATCTTCTGTCACAGTTGTAGCCCCACGTATCCCGCGAAACATCATAGACATCCCTCCTCCCGTTTCCATTCTTCGAGCCAGTGATGCAGCTCATCTTTTGTGAAAGACTGCAAGACAGCGTCTCCAACCTGTTTTAATAAAACAAATTGAACGGTTCCGCCTCTTGCCTTTTTATCACCAATCATTCGGTCAACAAATGTTTTCGTGGAAATGTTTTGAGTGACTTGTACCGGGAATCCGAGTTCTTTCATCCAATTTTTTAGTTCCATCCGATTGAGGCTGAGTCCCAGCTTCTTTTCGCTCACATATAGCGCAAACTGCATGCCGATTGCAATAGCATCTCCGTGCGTGATAACGCCGTATCCATACTCTGCTTCAATGGCGTGCCCAAGTGTATGACCTAAATTCAAAAATGCACGCACGCCTTGTTCTCTTTCGTCTTTTTGAACAATCGACGCTTTGACTTGAATCCCTTGATACAGCATATGTGCCAGCTCGCTCTTTGAACATTCCGCCAAAGAACGAATGGACATCAGTTCTGATAAAAAGTCTTCACTTGAAATGAGGGCATGTTTGATGACCTCAGCAAAGCCTGACCTCATTTCAATTTGAGATAGTGTCTCAAGCATACTCGTATCATAGATCACAGCTTTCGGCTGATGAAATGCACCGATTAAATTTTTACCGAGCGGGTGGTTAATCCCTGTTTTCCCGCCAACTGCACTGTCATGTGCCAGCAGCGTCGTCGGCACTTGAATAAAATCAATGCCTCTCATATAACTAGCAGCAACAAAGCCAGCCAAATCCCCAATTACGCCTCCTCCCAGCGCAATGATGCACGAGGAGCGATCCAGCTGAAACTGAATGGCCTTCGTATGAATATGCTCAAACTCAGCAAAAGATTTCGACTGCTCTCCGCTTGGCACAACCACTTTATGCACAGACCACTTCTGCTTAAGTAATCGAACCATTTCATCACCGTAAATGGCATCAACAGCTGTATCTGTAACGATTAGGAGCTTCGTATAGGAATGCCCCGTGGAAGTCATCAAGTCGACGATATTGCGTTTAATCCCATCACCGATGTATACAGGATAAGTGGCTGAAGACGTCTTAACTTCCAGTGTTTTCATTAAAATTCCCTCTGAAGCTGGCGCATTTTTTCAACATTTTCTTTAATGCGGTCGATTTGATCAAGACCAAACTGCTCAACAACAGCATTGGCAATTTCCCAAGCCACGACTGCTTCTGCGACAACACTTGCGGCAGGAACAGCACAGCTGTCAGAACGTTCAATACTTGCGGAGAAAGGTTCTTTTGTTTCAATGTCAACGCTTTGAAGCGGTTTATAAAGCGTTGGGATTGGTTTCATGACCCCTCTTACGACAATTGGCATACCAGTTGACATTCCGCCTTCAAGACCGCCTAAGCGATTTGTTTTTCTCGTATAGCCTTTTTCTTCATCCCAGATGATTTCATCATGGACCTCACTGCCATTTTTAGAAGCCGCCTCGAAGCCGATACCGAATTCAACCCCTTTAAAAGCGTTGATACTCAGAACAGCACCTGCAAGCTTGCTGTCTAATTTGCGGTCATAGTGAACATAGCTTCCGACTCCAACCGGCATTCCTTCAACGATAACTTCAACAATTCCGCCAATTGAATCACCGTTTTTCTTCGCTTCATCAATGGCATCCATCATTTTTTGACCTGCTTCACTGTCGTAGCAGCGAACAGGCGACTCTTCCGTTACCTTTTGCAAATCTTCAATCGATTTATATGTCGTATGAGCTGCTTTCACTCCGCCAATTTCAAGAACGTGGCCAGCTACCTTGATTCCTAGATGAGCCAAGATTTGTTTGGCGACTGCGCCTGCTGCTACGCGAACGGTTGTCTCGCGGGCTGATGAACGCTCTAATACGTTTCGCATATCACGATGTCCATATTTAATCGCACCATTTAAATCCGCATGTCCTGGTCTAGGGCGTGAAATTTGACGCTTCATTTCACTCTCTTCTTCTTCTGTGATCGGCTCTGCCCCCATCACCTTTGTCCAATGCTTCCAGTCGTTGTTTTCAACGACAAGTGCAATAGGAGAACCTAATGTTTTCCCGTGGCGAACACCACTTAACACTTTCGCTTGGTCTTTTTCAATCTGCATTCTTCGCCCGCGGCCGTGACCTTTTTGTCTTCTAGCCAATTCATAATTGATGTCATCCTGCTCTATGTAAAGTCCCGCTGGAACGCCTTCAATAATTGTGGTCAATTGTGGACCATGTGATTCACCTGCTGTTAAGTATCTCATGACTTGATCTCCCTTCATCGCATTAACGCTTTTAAGTAAAACTATGATAACACACTTACTACTAAAAAGTCAGCTACAACCCCTTCTTTTGATAAAAGAAAGTATCAGCAGATGTCAGTCCAAACTTTTCTGGGTGAAAAATTTGTTCAGTAGAACCCACAAATAATACGCCATTTGGTTTTAAACTGCTGCTCATTTTCAAGTAAATCTCTTCTTTTGCCTCTTCTGTAAAGTAAATGAGGACATTTCGGCACACGATAAGATCAAGCTGTTTTTCATAAGGATCTGCTAAAAGGTTGTGCTTCTTAAATTGAATGTGCTTTCGCACATCATCCTTCACAGTGTAAAATGAAGAATCTTCTTTTGTGAAATATTTTTGCTTGATTTGATCTGGTACCTCTTGCAATGATCGTTCATGATATCTTCCTTTTTGAGCTGATTGCAGAACTTTATCATCAATATCAGTTGCAATAATTTGGAAGTCCTTCACGAGCGGATGGCTTGATAGAAGCATTGAGAGTGTATACGGCTCCTCTCCTGTCGAACATGCTGCACTCCATATTTTTAGGGTGCCGCTGTTTTTCGAAAGCAGCGGAAGAATTTTTTGGTCAAGCACTTCCCAGCGCTGATAGTTTCGGTAAAATTCTGACACATTGATCGTCATTCGATCCATCGTCTCATCTAATAGTGCTCTATCCTTTTCAAGGGCAACCGCGAATGCTTCAAAATCTCTATATCCTTTTTTATCATAAAGTGACGTTAATCTTCGTTTCATTTGTGCTTCTTTATATAAATTCAGATCCACCCCGGTTAGTTTTTTCCATTTTCCGACAAATACTTGATATTGATCCATCAAAGTCCTCTCCTGTCTCATCTATCTTTGTCCTAGTATAGCTGTTTTTATCGAAAATTTGTATCTTCTCATGCGAAATTTCGTGTAGAAATATTCATATAAAAAAAGCCAAGGTGCTCATTTGATGAACACCTTGGCTTGAACCTTAATAAATCCAGCTTGAGATGGTTTGATCCCAGCTTGTGAGTTCTTCTTGTTTGAAGAATAAGTTGATTTCTCTTTCAGCACTTTCTGGTGAGTCTGAGCCATGGATAATGTTTTTTCCAACCGTCAATCCATAGTCTCCTCTTATTGTGCCTGGAAGTGCTTCCTTCGGGTTTGTTTTGCCGATAATCTGTCTTGTTACATCTACTACCTGTTCACCTTGCCATACCATTGCAAATACTGGTCCTGACGTAATAAAGTCAACCAATTCCCCGAAAAATGGTTTTTCTTTATGCTCTCCGTAATGTGTTTCTGCTACTTCTTTTGGAATACTCATTAGTTTTGCACCAACAAGCTGAAGCCCCTTTTTTTCGAATCTTGACACAATTTCACCGATTAATTGTCTTTCCACACCATCAGGTTTGACCATAAGAAATGTTTTGTCCATATACGTTCTCCACCCCGTCGTTATGTATGTATAGGCTTACATTGTTACAAAGTGATCGTATCATTTTTTTTTATAATAATCAATTTTTGACAAAAAATTTCACAAAAAAACCAATCAACAACATGTTGATTAGAATTTTCGTTTTCCAATATATTTGGCAATGGAGGCGAGTGACGTTTTTGCTCGTCCTCGAGGAAGTTTGTCCAGCTGTTCAAATGCCTTCTTCAAATACATTTCACTCACTCGAATCGAGCGGTCGATCGCATCTGTTTGTTTGAGATGTTCAATCACAGGCTTCAGCTGCATTTCCGTTGTTTCACTATTAATCAGCTTTAATTGGCCTTCGAGTGCCTGGTTCTTCAGTGCATATAAGACCGGGAGTGTGACATTTCCTTGTAAAAGGTCTCCCCCAACAGGCTTACCAAGCTCTTCTTCAGTTGATGTGAAATCAAGCACATCATCAATGATCTGATAGGACATACCGACATAATAGCCAAACCAGTAAAGGGCTTTATGTGTTTTCTCATCTGTACCTGCTGCTATCGCACCTAACTGGCAGCTGCCTGCAATGAGCAAGGCTGTTTTTCGTTTGATTCTTCTTAAGTATGTACGCAGGTTTTGATCCATATTGTATTTGTCTTTCACTTGCTCGATTTCACCAAGACAGAGCTCGACGACCATCTTTGACAAAATTTCATGCGCCATTGGGTGATTGATCTTTGTCATATACTCAAGCGATCTTGCAAACATATAATCTCCTGTGTACATGGCAATTCGATTGTCCCATTTTGCCTTAATCGTTGGCTTGCCTCTTCTCAGCTCAGCATCATCAATGACATCATCATGAACGAGCGATGCCATATGAATCAGCTCAAGAGCAACGGCAACATATTTAATTTTATTAATGTCATAGTCGCCAAACATGCCTGAAAGGAGAACAAAAACGGGGCGGATTCGTTTTCCGCCCGCTTGCAGCAAATGAAGACCTGCTTCACTTAATAATGCATAATCAGAGCGAACTGTTTGTTCAAGCTCTTTTTCAATAATATCGATATCATGATTTAAAAAAGAGATCATTGCTTTTAGTTTCATTATTTTCACCCAAATATCGTTTATTCAAAGCTTCTTTCCGATATGTGTTGCTGCTACACCGCCTGTAAATGGATGATACGAGACATCAGACAGACCCGCCTCTTCGAAAAGAGCCGCCAGTTCTTTCATGCCAGGGAACGCTTTGGCTGATTCTTGAAGCCATGAATACTCCTGATAGCTTTTGGCAAACAGTTTACCAAAGAGCGGCATGATGTATTTGAAATAGACATAGTAACCTTGTTTAAACCCAATCATTTCAGGCTGTGATGTCTCAAGACAGACAACCATTCCACCAGGCTTCACGACTCTTGTCATTTCCTTTAGCACCGTTAAGTAATCAGGGACGTTTCGTAGGCCAAAACCGATCGTGACATAATCAAATGTGTTATCCTCAAAAGGAAGCTCCATCGCATTGCCGTGAAGCAGTTCAATTTGATTATAGCCCCCAGTTTTCACCTTCGTTTCTCCAACACTCAGCATATTTTTACTAAAATCAAGGCCTTTGACTTCGCCTTTTTCGCCTACAGCATCAGCAAGCGCAATGGTCCAATCGGCTGTTCCGCAGCATACGTCTAATGCTTTGGCTCCTTTTTGAACATTCATGAGTTTCATTGTTTTATCGCGCCATTTTTTATGCTGCTTAAAGCTGATGACAGAGTTCATTTGATCATAATTTTTATAAATTTTTTCAAATACACCGTGTACTCGCTGTTCTTTTGATTGCTGCATGACTTACCCTTCTTCCACTTTCTGATGGTACGCAGGCTCATTTTTCATATGATCCAAGCGATTTAATAGCTCTTTTTGAACGACCGGAGATGAAACAAGATGCTCCTTGATCGATCGTTTGGCCTTTTCATAGCCTTCCTTCTCAAAGTTGTCAAAACATGTATAGGCGTCCGTATAGCTATCGTTCAAAAAAAGTTTTAAATGTTTGTCATCTTCTGCTTGTTTCATGAAACGCTTATAAACAAGGAAACGACTTGCAATCTCATTCCAATGCGTTAATTGAAAATGCTCAGAAACCCTTTGGAATAACGCAGACTCAACAGTTGCTACACTTTTGTAAAAGTGCGCTGCATCTTGAATGGATCGATCATACAGTCTAATTTTATGTTCATTGATCTCTTTGATCGCCGTTGCGAGCGTGCGAATCATGTAGATGTCTTTCATGTCAGAGAGAAGAGAATAATAGAGACCGCTGAAATAGTCTCCTGCTAGGATGGTCAGCTGACGATTTTTGAATTCGTCTTGTTTGATGGCTGCAGCAGTTGTGACTTCGTCATGGGTATCAAGGGCAATTTGTACAAGCATCGCCGTTAAAATATAATTTTCTTTTTTCTCTGCATCAATTTGAGCTTCATCAAACATTGCATGAAAAAGAAGGAGCTTATCTTCATCGATGAGTGGCGCACGTAAATGCTTCGCCAAATAAGGATGAGAAAGCTTTTTATTTAATTTTATATTTAGATTAGATAAAATTCCGTAGATGTCTTGCAAAGATATCACCCTTGTCCCAAAAATTACAGTTTCATATGTAGCCCTGCACATTGTATAGAGATTTATTATACCATATCAGCTCTCACTTTTATGCTATCAAGTGCATTCAAGTGCTTATTTCTTTGCTTCGCTTTGAATTTCACCGAAGCTTGTTTGAATGACAGCATCGCCTCTTACTTTGATCGCTGACGTATGCTCAGTAAATTGTGCAATGATGACTTCACCTTTATCGAGCTTTTCGGAATGGTGAAATCTTGTATCAGAGCCTCTAGTTAAGCCGATGACATTTACACCATTATCAATGGCTTTAATCACTACAAAATCAGATGCTTTATTTTCACTCAATCTGTTCACCTTCCATCTATTGAATTAGTCGTTTTTAATAAAGGAAAGCACTTCTGCTCTTGCCGCCGTATCATTTGCAAATGTACCGCGTACTGCTGATGTCACGGTTTTAGCACCTGGCTTTTTCACTCCGCGCATCGTCATACACATATGTTCTGCTTCAACGACAATCATCACGCCATGCGGATTGAGTGTTTCCACCATACTATCTGCAATGGTTGATGTAATGCGTTCCTGAAGCTGCGGGCGTTTGGCAACAGCCTCTACAGCTCTTGCAAGTTTGCTAAGTCCCGTTACTTTTCCGCCGCGCGGAATATAAGCGACATGGGCTTTTCCGTAAAAAGGTACAAGGTGGTGTTCACACATTGAATGGAAAGCAATATCTTTTACAAGAACGAGTTCTTCGTGGTCTTCACCAAAAATGGTTTTAAAATGTTCTTTTGGATCTTCATTTAATCCCGAGAACACTTCTTCATACATTTTTGCTACTCGTTTTGGGGTATCAAGAAGTCCTTCACGATCTGGATCTTCTCCGATGGCTTTTAATATATCGCGTACTGCGTGTTCAATTAGTTCTTTATTTATTTCACTCATGTATTATATCCTCCAAAGGCGATTACATTTCAATCAGATTCTAGCACACTTCAGATCCTAAAAGCAAAGGAGAGCGTTCTAAACGAACCTTTTGATTCAAAAGGAAAAGCCCCTTATGAAAGGGGCTTTTCTAGACCAGTGTGAAACTGTATATGTATAACTCCTGCAATAGGATCATTACACATAACGATTATTTACCTGCCACCGCGTCTTTAAGTGCTTTACCTGGTTTGAAAGCAGGTACTTTGCTTGCAGGGATTTCGATCTCTGCACCAGTTTGTGGGTTACGTCCTTTACGAGCTGAACGCTCACGTACTTCAAAGTTACCAAAACCGATAAGTTGGATTTTGTCACCATTTTTAAGTGCATCTAAAATTGTATCAAAAACAGAATCAACTGCTTTTGTCGCGTCTTTTTTAGATAACTCGCTTGCTTCAGCAACCGCGTTAATAAGTTCTGTCTTGTTCATGCCTTTCACCTCCTCCCAAAAATATGCATTCAGTAGATTGTTATCATTTCTTCACAATTCATCTTCTTTCTATACACTTTTTTCGAAAAAAAGAGCGTCTAGAAAGCGTTATACATGGCTATTCATTAGAAAACAACTCTTTGAAGGAATGTTTGTCCAACAAAGTGAAGATTTTCTGTAAGTAGATTAACACATATGAAATACCATATCAAGCATTTTAAAGGGAAGAATCCTTATTCGTCAAGGATTAAGGGCACTTTTGCGAACGAATATTCCTAATTTCAGCCTGAATCTGACTAATCTTTATACATTTGTCTTTTTATGACTCATTCAATACGCAAAAAAAGACCCCTGTCAATGAGAGGTCTCACATGCTATAGGATAATGGCGATCAAACCGCCTGATCCTTCGTTGATGATTCTTTCAAGCGTTTCTTTCAGCTTATACCTTGCATTTTCTGGCATCAGCGACAGCTTTGCTTGAATACCTTCTCTGACAAGGGAGCTGAGTGAGCGCCCAAATATATCAGAATTCCAAATCGAAAGCGGATCATCTTCAAAGTCTTGCATTAAGTAGCGGACGAGCTCTTCACTTTGTTTCTCTGTTCCAATAATCGGTGCAAATTCACTCTCTACATCTACCTTAATCATATGAATAGATGGCGCAACCGCCTTTAATCTCACGCCGAATCTCGAGCCCTGCCTAATGATTTCTGGCTCATCTAAACTCATATCTGACAAGGCCGGGGCCGCAATCCCGTATCCCGTCTGCTTCACCATTTTTAATGCGTCTGATACTTGATCATATTCTGTCTTCGCATGCGCAAAATCTTGCATGAGCTCTAGAAGATGGTCTTTCCCTCTAATTTCCACACCAACCACTTCTTTTAGAATATGATCATATAGATCATCTGGGGCGTACAGGTCAATCTCCGCAATCCCCTGACCCATTTCAATCCCTGCTAAGCCCGCTCTTTCAATAAAGTCAAATTCGCTAAATTGACCAACGACACGGTCAACATCTCTTAATCTTTTAATATCCTTTACGGTTTCCTTCACTGAATCCTGATAACTTTCTCTCAGCCAATGATCTTCTTTCAGCACCATGACCCAGCTTGGCAAGTTCACATTCACCTCTAGGACTGGGAATTCATATAATGCTTCACGAAGCACACTAAGGACGTCTTGCTCTCTCATACTTTCTACACTCATGGCGAGTACTGGAATATCATATTTTTGGCTGAGTTCCTGCCGCAGCGCTTCAGTTTCAGGGTGATATGGCCTCACAGAGTTGATCACCATAATAAACGGCTTTCCAACCTCTTTGAGCTCATCAATCACACGTTCTTCAGATTCAATATAATCATGTCTTGGGATTTCTCCAATGGAACCATCTGTTGTAATCACAACACCGATGGTTGAATGCTCTTGAATGACCTTGCGTGTGCCAATTTCCGCTGCTTCATGGAACGGGATTGGCTCTTCATACCACGGCGTGTTGATCATTCTTGGACCATTTTCATCTTCATACCCGCGCGCACCAGGGACTGTGTATCCGACACAATCAACAAGCCTGATGTTGACATCAAGACCGTCACTCACATGGATCGATGCCGCTTGATTCGGTACAAATTTTGGCTCAGTGGTCATAATGGTTTTTCCTGCTGCACTTTGCGGCAATTCATCCTGTGCTCTTGCACGATCTGCCTCATTATTGATATTCGGGAGCACCACGAGCTCCATAAACTTTTTAATAAACGTAGATTTCCCTGTACGAACAGCGCCAACGACTCCTAAATATATATCGCCTCCTGTTCGTTCAGCGATATCCTTGAAAATATCGACTTTTTCCAAGTGATCCCCTCCCGGACTTGCTATCCTCGTTTTCAAATAAAATACTCTATTCTTCAATCAAACTGTGCTTGAAAGGTGTCTGGACAATATATGTGTATGACGTTGTCCTATTTAAATATGACACCTTTTTTGTTTTGAGAGTATGTTTAGCCATAAAAAAACCTTTCTCCTCATTTATATGCAGAGGAAAAAGGTTCATTCTTGTTTATGACGTCTTTTTTTCTAAAAAGTCAGGCTCACCTTTTTTGTTGATGGTATATGGGACAGAAAACGCGGGTACAAACGGGGTTTCCTGCCAATAGACATCTTGAATGTTTTCACCTGTTTTGAGCTTTTGTTTCGTATTCTTCAAAATATGAGCAAAATCACTTCGGTAGTCCACATAGATTTCGCCATTTGATGAAATCAGTAACGGGAGGGAATTCCCCGTCACCGGACTCATGACCGTAGGCGGCGATTTTAAGCCTAGCTTTTTTTCATTTAACGTATATAAATTGCTTGATACTACTTTGCCATATGGCGGATATGTATGTTCATCTTGATATATTTTGATTCTAAGCCGTAATTCACTGATGGTTTGCGTCATTTTGACATCAATCAGTTTCACCGTTGGTTTTTTTTCGACGTCTGTGAGGACATACATATATTCGCCCCCGCCTTCAAAAGATGTAGACGGTACATCGTGTAAATATCTTGGTGACAAGCGCTTAAAGTCGATGACGTACTTCTGATAAACCGGCGTGTCTGCTTCTTTCGTTTCAATCGGCAAAAGGCCATTTGTTGCTTTTTGAAATTCCTCAATCGCTGTCTGAACGCTTTGCAGCTGTTCTTCATATGGCACACGGTTTTCAGTTTTGCGATTTTCTGGATACAGACATCCTGTTAGTAAAATAAGTGCTAACAACGTGACACTGACTTTTGCTTTGATCATCACATTCTTCCTTTTTCTTTATTCATTGACCGGCCCGCTAAATACAACTAAAAACACAATGATACCTGATATAAGCATCAAGCTGTATGCGACGGTCGAGGCTGTTATTTTAAGAAACCGGCTTTTCAGCTTAAATCGACTGAAATAAATGGTTACTACGGCTAAAAACATGAGCCCCATTGAACCAAGCGCAAACCACATCTTGATTAAAGCAAAACTCATCGTGCCTGTCCCCCTTCAAAACGAACAAATTGTAAGCGTTTATATTTCATTCTAAACCAAAAATAAGGTAAATATCAATCATTTTTCCAATCATTCAGAAAAAAGCGCATAAAAAAACTGAAGCAAAGAGGGGGACTCTGCTTCAGTCATTAAATCGACTATTTTTCCTCATTCTGTAGAGGCAAAGCTCTATTCAAACTTCATTGCTATGTTATGCAAGTCTTCCCCTTCTTGCATCCTCTACATGCCTAAGTTCAGTCTTCCATTTATTTTGTTTGGTTTTCAAACATGTTCACAAGGTCTTCCATTTCATGTGTTTTCACACGTGCCATCAATGATTCTACAGCATCGTCGACCTTTTTCCCTTCAAATAAGACGTGGTAAAGCGCCTCTGTAATCGGCATGCTGACCTTGTATTCTTTGGAGAGCTGATAAGCGCCTTTTGTTGTACGTACGCCTTCAACAACCATCCCCATTTTTTCAAGCACTTCTTCAAGCTTATACCCTTTACCAAGCAGATTTCCGCAGCGCCAGTTACGCGAATGAACACTTGTACATGTCACGATCAAATCTCCCACGCCTGTTAATCCGGCAAATGTCAGAGGATTTCCTCCCATTTTTGTACCGAGACGTGCGATTTCAGCGAGTCCTCTAGTGATGAGCGCCGCTTTCGCATTGTCACCATATCCAAGTCCGTCTGTGATCCCTGCCGCAAGAGCAATGATATTTTTCAGTGCTCCGCCAATTTCTACACCAATCACATCAGGGTTTGTGTATACTCTAAAGTTGTTGTTCATGAACAAATCTTGAACAAATTGAGCCGCTTCAATATTTTCTGATGAGACAGTGACAGTTGTCGGATGACGCAAGCCTACTTCTTCGGCATGGCTCGGCCCTGATAAGACAACAACAGCTTCTCTTTTCTCATCTGGGACTTCTTGTTCAATCATTTGAGATATTCTCAGAAGTGTATCTGGTTCAATCCCTTTACTTACATGAACAAACGGCACTTTCGATATGATCAGCTCATTTGCCTGCTTTAATACTTCACGAATGGCCTTTGTTGGCACAGCGACAATAATAGCGTCTGTCCCCTCTAACGCCTGCTTCATGTCTGTCGTCGCCTTGATAGACGCTGGCAGTGCGACATTTGGCAAGTAATCATGATTTTCATGTTTCTCATTGATTTGATCAATAAGCTCTTGTCTATGTCCCCACATGTGTACATCATGATGATTATCAGCTAATACAAGCGCAAGAGCTGTTCCCCAGCTACCTGCTCCAAGTACTGAAATTTTCTTCATTCTGCTCACCCTTTTTATTTTCTCGCTCTCGCAAATATTTTAATCGGTGTTCCTTCAAAACCAAACGCATCTCGAATGCGGTTTTCTAGGAAACGTTCATAAGAAAAGTGCATAAGCTCTGGATCATTTACAAACACCACAAAGGACGGAGGCTTAATAGCCACCTGTGTCGCATAGTAAATTTTCAGACGCTGTCCATTATGAGTCGGTGTTGGATTCATTGCCACTGCATCCATGATGATATCGTTCAAAATATTCGTTTGAACGCGCATCGCATGATTTTCACTAGCTGTAATAATGGATGGCATTAACGTATGAATTCTCTTTTTCGTGAGAGCAGACATAAACAAGACAGGTGCATAATCCAGGAATTGAAAATGCTCGCGAATGTTTTGCTCAAATTCCTTCATTGTACGCTCATCTTTTTCAACAGCGTCCCATTTGTTCACAACGATCACAACAGCTTTACCAGCTTCGTGTGCATAGCCTGCAATACGTTTATCCTGCTCAATAATGCCTTCTTCACCGTCTAGAACAACAGCGACAACATCAGAACGATCAATGGCTTTTAATGCACGAAGCACACTGTATTTCTCTGTTGTTTCATATACTTTTCCTTTTTTCCTCATACCTGCTGTATCGACAATGACAAAGTCACGCTGATTGTACGTAAACATCGTATCCACAGCATCTCTTGTTGTACCAGCGATGTTGCTCACAATGACCCGGTCTTCTCCAAGCATTGCATTCACTAAAGAAGATTTCCCTACATTCGGGCGGCCGATTAAGCAGAACTGAACAACTTCTTCCGCATACTGTGTATCCGGTAAATTTTTGAAGTGTTCTGCGACAGCATCAAGCAGATCACCTAGACCTAATCCGTGCGTTCCAGAAATCGGATACGGTTCGCCAAACCCTAGTGCATAAAAGTCATACACGTCACTTCTCATTTCAGGGTTGTCCAGTTTATTGACAGCAAGTACAACTGGCTTTTTCGTGCGATATAAAATTTTTGCGACTTCTTCGTCCGCAGATGTGACACCATCTCGGCCATTCACCATAAAGATAATGACATCCGCTTCATCCATTGCGATTTCTGCCTGATGGCGAATTTGCGCTAAAAATGGCTCATCTCCAATATCAATTCCACCAGTATCTATTAAGTTAAAGTCATAATTTAACCATTCAGCAGAGCTATAGATTCGATCTCTTGTTACACCAGGTGTGTCTTCTACAATCGATATTCTTTCGCCTGCGATTCGATTAAAAATTGTAGATTTTCCAACGTTGGGCCTTCCAACAATGGCTACGACAGGTTTACCCATAGTACCCTTCCTTTCAATCCAGCCGCGATTCAATATGTTCATCATCATGTTTCAACCGGGATTTAAAATTTTCATTCAGTTTTATGAAATAAACCCTTCAAACATGAAGGGTTCAACTTATATATTATATCAATTTTTAATCAGACCACAATGAATAACTTAAAAATGTTTGACAATCAAGTAAAGATCTTCTCCAATTCCGTGTGCAATTCCATCTAAAATGGCCTCTAAATTCATGGCGTACATGTCGAGTTCTTCTTTATTTTCACAGAAAAAAACGGCTGTTCCGCCCATGACCCGCTTTTTATTTGTTGTAGCCACAGCGAGTATAAATTGTTCAATGGTGTTCGCCATGCTCTATTACCTCACTTTCTTTTTTATGAACTCTGTCGGCATTCTGATGGCATTTTCTAAAATAGGCACTTCTTCCAATACACGGACAGCCAAATCTTCACGATACCATTGCGGTAAAATGAACACGCCAAGTGTGCCGTTATTTAGATCACGTTTTGCGAGCGGACAGAGCGATGGTTCACCAGAGTCGCGATACACACCAAGTACGTTGGATAAATCAAATAAAATGGCTTGCCGCTGCCCAAGATTGGCAATCGTTGTGGCTGAGTTGAAATTTTTCGGCGTCAAAATAAAGCCCATCCCATGCTCTAAAATGAGCTTTTGCTTTTCGGGCAGTCCGATATTCATGATGTAAATATCATTCACATAAAGCCCTGCCCCATCAAAGCGAAGCTCTCCTTTTTGTATATTGACAATATCCTTTAATTGGCTGCCAGACATTAATAGCTTTGCCAAGAAAAAACAAAGAATACCGACCACTGTCCCTATAACGAGCGAGAAGAAAATACAGGCTGTGGTCGTAATCAGTGCCGTGAGAATCGCAATATAATTCCGGCTTTCAAAGGCAATGGCAATGCCTTCTATATATGTACTGCCTCTTGAGACTAGCTCATATGAATCCATTTGAGTTAACGTATTTCTTTCCATATTGCGGACGTCTCGGAATTGTGTGGCCGCCAGCGTGAGAAAGGTAATCGCCGTAAATTCCTCCTGAATGAGTGCAGGCATAATGATCGCACCAAGTCCTGAAGCGATAAAACCAAGCGCAATATGAATCACTTGTCCATGAATATACGTGGGGTATTGCCGGTAATCTGTTCTTAACATATAAAGTCTGGCCGCCATCCCAAAGATGACACCAATAATCACAGGAAACGTATAATCCGTCATGTTGATTTTGCAGCCCCTTTTACTGGTTTTCTTGATGAACGGGCGTTCAAGAGCTTTTCAAGCTGATCGACACCTAATAGGAAGATGGACCCTTGAACAACAAGGGACAGAAAAGAGAGATCTCCTATGACAATCGGTGATGTCAGGCGGTGAATCGTCAGCGCATAAAGGGCTTCGCCAAGACATACAGACATCATCCATAGGGTGACTCGTTCTGTGAAATGATGTCCATATGTCAAAGACATCAAGATCAGCAAGGCAAATACGACCCAATCCACTTTTATTAGCGTGAACCAAACCGGGTCATATAATGCAAAAATCATAAAAAAGGCATATGCGCTCACCATAGAGCCTAATTGCATGATTCTCATCATTTGATGGCCAGACCGGAATATAACGAAACCTGCACATGCATATAAAAAGGTCATCAAGTACCCCGCATTGAGGCTCATATCAAACATGGATACCATGAAATGACTACATATAATATGGACGAGGACACAAACGCCTAGCATACTGCGCCATGAGCTTTTTTCCATAATAAATGTCACCATAATCCAAACGAACCATATGGACCAATAATAGTACAAAGCCTCCAACGTCTCATCACCTCAATTACATTATGGGAAAATCCCCAATTTTTAAACGTAAGGGATCGCTTTGGACATTGTATGAAATAAACAAGAGGTGACACTCTAATAATTGAGGAGGGATGCATGATGGGAAAAGATAGACAGGAAAAACGATTAAAGGCATCAAAAAGAGTGGAATCTGACCGTGATCAATCCATTCATCATAAAGGGGCAACAGCATTAGAAGGTCCAGATAGCGCACGAAGAAGAAATCAATAAAAAAAGGCATGTGATGACCACATGCCTTAGATGTTTAAGGGCTAAACTTGATTTTAGTCCTTTTTCTTCTTTGATCTTAAACTATAGTACGTTGTGTCGATGCCTCTTTCTTTGAGCCAATGACTTGTTTCCCCGGAAATGACAACCTGGGTTTTTCTCAGTTCTTCAATGGTCTTCACGCCAAGCACTGTCATCATCATCTTCACATCTTCTTGAAGATCTATGATATCAGCGATGAGGCCGCTCTCCCCTCCGCCAGTCAGTGATTTTAAGAAAAAGCCAGCTAGACCAGCAGCGGATGCGCCAAGAGCAATTGATTTTGTTACATCAAGGGCGTCTTGTATACCTCCGGAGGCTAAAACCGTTTGATCTGGAAAACTTGTATGTACTTCAGCAAGACTCGCTGCTGTTGGAATCCCCCACTGGTCAAAATAATGAAGCGCTTTTTGGCGGCGAAGATTTTCGATCTTTGAAAAGTTCGTACCACCAAATCCTCCTACATCAACGGCCGCAACTCCAGCATGAAATAACTTTTTTGCCGTTTCCTTGCTCATGCCAAATCCGACTTCTTTTACGACAACAGGCACACCAACTGATTCAGCGATGGCTGCGATGCGCTCAAGCGCCCCCCTGAAATCACGGTCTCCTTCAGGCATGACGATCTCTTGGATCACATTTAAATGAATCTGGAGCAAATTGGCCTCCAGCATCTCGACTGCTTCCTCCGCTTGCTTAATCGATGCTTCACTGCCTAAGTTCGCAAACACAATTCCATCAGGATTGACTTTTCGAACAACTTCATACGTACGTCTTTCTTCTTTATCTTTCAGTGCAGCCATTTGTGATCCAACTGCCACCGGAATATTCGTTTCCTTCGCTGCGATCGATAAAGAGCGGTTGATCTCATAGGTCGACTTTCCGCCCCCGCCAGTCATTGCATTGATAAAAATTGGCGAACCGAAAGTCAGTCCGCCAATTGTCGTATGTGTATCAATTTGTGATGTCGCAAGATCTGGTAGACCGACGTGAACGAAGGAAACATCTTTTAAACCTGTTGCTGCATGCTGTCCAGTGGACAAGGCATGTTCAATATGCTGCTTCTTTCTTTCTGCTCTCGTCAATTTTGATCACCAAATTATTTTAATTTATTAAGCTTATCGCCGATCAGGTCACCAAGCTGGAATCCGCTCGTGTTTTCTTCTTTCGCCTGATATTGACGATAATTCTCTTCGATTTGTTTTTCAGGATTTTCTTCTAAATCACGGATGCTTAATGAAATGCGCTCTTCATCTTCATTCACATCAAGCACTTTCACTTTCACAGTCTGCCCTTCTTCAAGGACTTCTTGCGGTGTACCGATATGTTTATGAGAGATTTGGGAAATATGCACAAGTCCTTCGACGCCTGGCAGAATTTCAACAAATGCACCAAAGCTCACAAGACGTTGAACAGTTCCTTCAAGCACATCACCTTGTTTTACCTTTTCACCAATCTGGCTCCAAGGTCCTGGTAATGTTTCTTTAATAGATAGTGAGATACGTTCGTTATCACGATCAACAGCAAGTACTTTGACCTGGACTTCCTGGCCTTCTTCCACTACGTCAGATGGCTTTTCAACATGCGCATGGGATAGTTGAGAAATGTGAACCAATCCATCAATGCCGCCAATGTCTACAAATGCACCAAAATCAGTAAGGCGCTGCACTTTACCATCAATCACACTGCCTACTTCAAGCTTTTGCAGGAAGTCTTGCTTTTTGTCTAATTGCTCTTGCTCCACTACTGCACGGTGCGAGAGAATCACACGATTTTTTTCGCGGTCAAGTTCGACCACGACAAGTGAGAGTGTTTTACCTTTGTAGTCTGAGAAGTCCTCTACATAGTGCGCTTCTACAAGAGATGCAGGAATAAATCCACGCACACCAATATCTACGACAAGACCACCTTTTACAACGTCTTTTACTTCAGCTTCAAATACTTCTTTTGTCTCAAACTTTTTCTCTAGGTCTTCCCAAGCGCGGTCTGCATCAACAGCACGTTTCGATAAAATCAAAGCATCGTCTTCGACTTTTGTTACTTTAAGCTCTAACTCGTCGCCATCTTTCACGACATCTGATGCTTTTTCAACGTGAAGACTTGATAATTCACTGATTGGGATGATCCCAGGCTGTTTCACATTGACGATATCTACATTGACATGCTTGTCCTCAACTTTAGAAACAATCCCTTTCACTACATCTCCAACCTCTGGTACCTGAACATCGATTTGATTCATTTCCTCTGTCATTTCGATAACCTCCTTGGTCCAAACCTACACAGCTTAGTTAAAACGACTGGGCGAATATGTGTCTTAAGCATGATGATTACCAGCCGAATATGTATTAAAGAAACATTCAAATCAATATAATTGCTTGAATGATCAATAAAAATAGTATTAGTATAAACTTCTAATAAAAGACCTTGTTTGTCAAGAGATAAACCTCTAACTTATTAAAGTTTTCTAAAATTTCTTACTGTTTCTCCACGCGGTCTGCTGCATCTAAAATTTTACCTGCTACCTCTTGAATGGAAAGAGAAGTTGTGTCAATTTCAATGGCGTCATCCGCTTTCTTAAGTGGCGAAACTTCGCGCTCAGAATCAAGTTTGTCACGTCTTGCAATCTCTTCGATCAGCTGATCGTAATTGACATCGTAGCCTTTTTTCTGATTCTCTTCAAAACGGCGTTTTGCTCTTTCTTCTACTGATGCAAGCAAGAAAATTTTCACTTCGGCATCTGGAAGAACGTGCGTACCTATGTCTCTTCCGTCCATAACGACACCGCCTTTTTGACCAAGCTCTTGCTGCCTGCGGACCATTTCTTCCCGAACAGCTCTGTGCTTTGCGACAACCGATACTTGGTTGCTCACGCGGTCTGTGCGAATATCCTCTGTGACATCGGTATTGTCTAGATGAACTTTTTGACCCTCGTCCGTTGAGACCAGATCAATCACAGTTTTTTTTAGTAATGCATCAAGTGCTGTTTCGTCCTCAAGGTCTACACCATGATTAAGTGCCGCAAGTGTAATCGCGCGGTACATGGCACCTGTATCGATATAGATATATGATTTTTTTGCTGCGACAATTTTTGCCACAGTGCTTTTTCCTGCTGCAGCAGGACCGTCAATTGCGATAGATAATTTCTTTTTCATAATACCTCTCCTTGATTGAATCTCCCTTATGAATTGTAACACGATCACCGCTCAAACGGGGGAATTTTCTATCAATCCTTCTGCTTAAACGTTTCGATCCAATCTTCAATGCTCATGTTATTTACACCCTCGTATTGCACGACTTTTGACAAAAAGAGTTCTCCTTTTGTCAAATGAAGTGTGATCTGAACGGCTAATAATAAGACAAGCTGAATGAGCACCGCTTTCAATAACCATCTTTCCATTGTCTTCATACAAAAAGCCTCCACGCTAGATTCTTTCACCTCTAGTATGGAAGCTTTTAACATCCTTTATTCTTATGCTTTTTTTACCCGTGTTAAAAGCTGCTGCTGGAAGCAGTACTTCATAATGTGCTGCTGGTGGTCATTTGTAATCTCAGAAAACTCCATGATCGCTCTTGTTTTGCCAGTCTGCTCATCTTGATATACTCGATTCATCTCTGCAACCGCTTTAATTTTCACAGGCTCTTTCAGCGGAAGTTCAAACTCTGTGACCACTTCTCCGTATTCTTTCAATGAGACACCTTCAGGAACAGCAATTGCTAAGCCGCCAGCACTCATATTGACAATAAACGTGTCAAAGGCTTCTTCATCCGTTTGCGTGATCGCCGCTTTGACCATTGTATCGACTCTCAGGTATTCTCTGCGCTGAAGCCGAATCATTTCTTCTTTTGGCGGAATGGAAATGACAATCATCGGAATATCTTCTTTCCTCTTTCCGATGACTTCGCTTGTACATTTGTATGGAATTTGATTTTCATCGAAAAAGAAAACGGTGATTTCTGTTTGCTGGTTTAAATAGATCGTGCGGCCCGTTTCTTTATCAGCTGGATAATTAATGCAAATATCATCGTTATTATTTTCCAAAACTTTCGATTTTGCAATTTTCACTTCTTTGTTCTCATTGACGTATTCAATTGTGATTGCATCCCCTATTTGTAACATTCCTCATCACTCTTTTCATCTGTGAAATCATATCCTCTCCTATATTAAACCATGTATAAAACAAAAGGAAAAGGCTTAGTCGCCTTTTCCTCGCTTCCTTTTCTATAGGTCTTTATATATAGGTTCTGCGTTTTTTAGTTTATCTACTCGTTCTTCTTTTCCAGTATCCGCATTAATGAACATTCGGTACGTATCGTTCTTAATAGTTCCGAGGAACTCATAGCACAAAACTTCCTCTGACATATCATTTTGAACAATCGCTACATGAGAATCTTCGATTTTTACATGCTGATTCAATGTTTTCTTCGCTTCTTTTTGTGAGATTTTAGGTGCTTTTATGTCTCTTGTTTTATGATTCGTTAAATAGTCTTTCGCTGAAAATCCAACCACCTCACCATCATCTAATGCGACCTTCATGCGTATACTATCTGGATAAAGCAGTACATTTTTTTGAAGAGGTACATAGGTAAATACACCGATATTATCAAATTGCGCGCTTTCATCTAAATGGAACGACTCTGCATCAAATCCTTGCTTCTTTAAGAAGCTGAGTGCTTTTTCTGATGCATCATTTAAACTGATTTTCTGTTTTTTTACGTCTCGATTTTGAAGAAGGTAGACTGGGTGCCCTCCTTTTTCAGTCAAGTCTAAATAGAAATTCGCTTTACTATCAGGATCTGACATCGATAAGCTGTACACATCTCGATTGGTTTTGCTTCCGCTTTTTCTGACCTTAAAATGTTGATTATGATCAGGTGCGAATTGCTGGGCAATGCGTATCGCTTCTTTCTTTGAGATCTTTTTCCCTTTTAAATGATTGTAGCCATGTGTTTCTGATTCTGTCGACACATTTGTCGGACCGAGATTGACATCCGCAAATGCATCTGCATTTCTCTCGACTGTTTTCAACCCGTCAATGATGGTGTTATCATTCTTTCGGTCGCCATCAGCAAGCGCCATTTCAACATCCATCCATTTTAAATTTTTATTGAGGACAAGGTGCTGTACTTGTCTCAGTTCGTTTTGGATATCAGCCGCTTGATGATATAAAGACGTAATGGTTTTGTGCGTATTTTTGTTTAATGGTTCATCTGATAAGGATTTGACTGATGATTTGTAGCTAAAGTCTCCGACATTCGCCAAAAATTCTTCTGTTTTGTTAAAAGGCATTAATGTGAGCGGAAGCTGACTCACATTGTTATGTGCTTCTGATGACATTCTCCATACATCTGCAAGTGCTGGTGAAATCGACGTTTGGCTGTTCATCGCAAGCGTTGCCCCAAGTTTGTCGTGCAGCTGATCCACTTGGTACGTTAAATCGTGGAAAGCCCTTTGATAGTTGTTCTCTGCGTGCAGCAGCACTGCGTCTTTTTCTTGATGCTCTTTATAGCCCCAATAACCTGTTGAGATGACAGCAATTCCTAAAATGGCAATCAATATTCCTCTGATCATTTATTTACACCTCTTTTTATTCGCAGAAAATATGTTTCCCGATTCGTTTAATTTGTGGTCTTCCCCAAATCCATGGACTGGTTGCTGTATCAGGATTAAAGTAATAGACGGCGCTCTCAGACGGGTCCCAGCCGTTAATGGCATCAAACACAGCCTTTTTAGCAGTGTCATTTGGCGACATATAAAATTGACCATCCGCCACAGCTGTAAATGCAAGCGGTTCAAAAATAACACCTGCGATCGTATTTGGAAAAGTCGGGTTGTTCAATCGATTTAAGATAACGGCAGCGATCGCCACCTGACCTTCATACGGCTCGCCTCTTGCTTCGCTATAAACAGCTTGTGATAAGAGCTGAATATCATTACTAGAAAAACCACCTGGCATGTTGGCTGCCGTTTGTTTCGGTGTTTGGTTTGCTTGCTGATTGCCTGACTGATTCCCAGTCTTTCCAGATGTCCCGCTTCCTCCGCTTTGACTTTTTTGATTCTCTTTTGCCCCTTGAGCTGTCTTTTTTTGTGAGCTTCTTTTCGCAGAAGCTTTTGTTTGCTGATCAAGAGGTTTCCCGCCATAATGGGTAAACTCATTCCCCTTTTGCAGCTGCTGCTGAACAAAGTCTTTATAGTATTTTGTCTTTTGAACTAATAGGCTTTTTGTTTGTTTACCTACAAGTCCATCGACCTTCTTTACACCATATTGGCTTTGAAAGTTGCGAACGGCCCAGTACGTCCCCCAGCCATATACACCATCAATTTTGCCATTGTAAAAGCCATTATATTGGAGCCGTGCTTGCAGCTCGACTACATCTTCTCCTGTTGCACCTCGCTGGATGACTTGACTGGTGAAGGCTTCACTTTTTTCAGCTGACATCAGTGAAGCTGCGAGTAGAACAATTGAGAAGATAAGGACGATTTGTTTCATGAAACGAGCTTTGTCCATATTTGATCCTCCTGTACTTTTGATGTTTGAATATATATTTCTTCCGATCCCTATTTTTATACATTCATCACAGGAGTGAATTGGATGAAAAGACAAAAAAAACGCCCTATCAACTGATAGGACGTTTTCCACATTAAATTTGCACCATTTTCACTGAACGGGCCTTTTTTGCTTTCCGCAGGCCAAACCACCATAAAAAAATCATGAATGGCAGCATAATATATCCCCAATTTCTCATACCAAGAAGAATAAAATCATATAAGCCGTGAAAAAGTACTGGCAGCGTTAAAGATAGGATCAACCATTTCACTTGCTCTTTTTTTGCAGAGAAACGGGCTTTCCCAATATAAAACCCCATCACAACACCGAATAAAGCATGACTTGAGACGGGTAATAAAGCACGGGTAAACGCATATTCAACCCCATGTCCGACCAAGTAAAGAATATTTTCTAATGTTGCAAAACCAAGTGAGACACTTGTTCCATACACAATCCCATCATAGTGTTCGTCAAACTGGGCATGCGCATAGACGCTGACCATTAAAATAAACCATTTTAATGATTCCTCTAAAAAGCCCGCCGTCACAAATGAAATCAAGATAGGGTTCGTTGCGATATTTTCCTCTTGAAGGACATATTGAATAAACATGGTTGGAAACACAAGTATGACACCTAGCATAAAAGATCTGATGACCATGTGAACCGGCTCATTGTCGTACTGATCTTTCAAATAAAAATAACTTAAAAGTGCGATGCCGGGAGCTAAACCTGCTGAGATGATTGCGATCATAACCAGACCTCTTTCCCTACATTATCCTTCATTATCGTACCATGATTTACCCTTTTTTTATATGACTCGAGCCCATTTTTATGAAAATATTCTTCTATATAATCCCATTTTATATCAAAAAGAACCGAATCCCTTGTAAGGATCCAGTTCTTTTTTTATCCGTTCATTCTTTTGTTGATTTCTTCTGCAATAAGCCCCCCATGAAACCTTCCATTTTCAATGAAAATTTCATTGGCATTATTTCCAGCTGCAATGACTCCTGCAATGAAAATACCTTCTACGTTTGTCTCCATCGTCTGTTCATCAAATGCTGGACGGCCTGATTCTTGATCAATTGTCACACCCATTTTTTCTAAGAAAGAATGATCTGGATGATAGCCTGTCATGGCAAAAACATAATCACTTTTCACTCGCTCCGTTTGATCTTGCTGGTTTGTAAAAATCACCTCTTCTTCTGTGATTTCCTTCACCTGCGCTCCAAACTCCATTCGGATGGTTCCATTCCGCACAAGCGCTTCAAACTCTGGTAAAATCCAAGGTTTGATGCTAGACGAATATTCAGTTCCTCGATACAGCACAGTGACTCTGCTTCCGCATTTCACAAGTTCTAGCGCTGCATCGACACTTGAGTTTTTCCCGCCGATCACCGTCACATCTTTATCAAAGTAAGGGTGTCCTTCTTTAAAATAATGATACACATGAGGAAGGTCTTCTCCTTTGACGTTCATATAGTTTGGATGATCATAGTAACCAGTAGCAATCACGACGTAATCACATGAATAGTCGTCTTTTGATGTGCTCACGGTAAAACAGCCATCTTTTTTCGTCACAGCGGTTACTTTTTCAAAGGCATGCACACGCAGGCTTTTTCGTCTGACTACTTCTCGGTAATAAGAAAGCGCCTGGATACGAACGGGCTTGCGATTTTCAGTAATAAAAGCGACATCACCAATCTCAAGCTTTTCACTTGTACTGAAAAAGGTTTGATGTGTTGGGTAATGATAAATACTGTTGACGACATTCCCCTTTTCAATGACAAGTGCATCAATTCCGATTTGCTTGAACGCGATGGCAGCTGATAGCCCGCATGGGCCGCCTCCTATTATGATCGCTTTTTCTTGTTTCATTTGTTCCACTCCTGTCGTTTCAATACAATAACAACTGCTAGCTGTTTGATGATTTGTTCCATTCCATAAAAAAATCTCCTATTTAAGGATAGGAGATTTTAAGGCGCGATGCAAATAAGCCGCTTAAATCCAGCCTCTGAATCGAGAAGCTTCAGCCATTTTACGTACGCCGACCATATATGCAGCAAGACGCATATCGATGCGGCGGTTTTGCGCCATTTCATAAATATTATTAAATGATTTCACCATCATATCTTCTAAACGAGTTTCGACTTCCTCTTCAGTCCAGTAGAACCCTTGGTTATTCTGCACCCATTCAAAGTAAGAAACCGTTACACCACCCGCACTCGCAAGTACGTCTGGGACAAGCAGTACTCCACGATCTGAAAGAATTTTTGTTCCTTCAAGTGTCGTTGGACCATTTGCTGCTTCTACGACAATTTTGGCTTTAATGTTTGCCGCGTTATCTTCAGTGATTTGGTTCTCAATGGCTGCAGGTACTAAGATATCACAATCAAGCTCAAGCAGCTCTTGGTTTGTAATGGTATCGTTAAATAATTTAGTCACGGTTCCAAAGCTGTCACGCCGGTCTAGCAAGTAGTCAATATCAAGACCATCTTCATCGTATAATCCGCCATAAGCATCTGAAATCCCTACGATTTTTGCTCCGGCATCATACATGAATTTAGCCAAGTAGCTTCCTGCATTTCCGAATCCCTGTACGACAACACGAGCCCCGTTGATGTCAATTCCTTTTTTCTTCGCCGCTTCTTTGATGCAGATCGTCACACCTTTTGCTGTTGCAGTATCACGTCCGTGTGACCCTCCAAGAACAATTGGTTTTCCTGTAATAAATCCTGGCGAGTTAAATTCATCAATTCTAGAATATTCGTCCATCATCCAAGCCATAATTTGAGAGTTTGTAAACACATCTGGTGCTGGTACATCTTTTGTTGGACCAACGATTTGACTGATTGCGCGAACATAGCCGCGGCTTAGTTTTTCAAGCTCTCTAAATGACATTTCTCTTGGATCACAGATAATACCGCCTTTTCCTCCGCCATAAGGAAGATCCACAATACCACATTTTAAACTCATCCAAATTGAAAGCGCTTTTACTTCTTTTTCAGTAACGTTTGGGTGGAAACGAATGCCGCCTTTTGTCGGTCCGACAGCATCATTGTGCTGTGCGCGGTAACCAGTGAAAATTTTCACTGATCCATCATCCATCCGTACTGGAATTTTGACCGTTAATAGACGAATTGGCTCCTTCAGCAATTCATACACTTCTTGCGGATACCCTAATTTGTCTAGCGCTTTATGTATGACGGTTTGAGTTGACTTTAAAACATCTAGCTTATCTTCTGCGTTATGAGCGGCGTTTTGATCGGCTGCCATTAAAATAAACCCCCTAGAAATCTTTCATGATCTACTGCTCCCTTTCAAGCAATAGTATACACCTTCGTACTGGTAAAGCAAAGGTAAAAAACGTTTTTTATCAAAATAAAATATCAGTGTTTATAAATATAAAAAAGGATATAAAAAATACTGTTGTTTCATCACAACAGTATTAAATATAATAGAAAAAAGTGATTAAAAATACATTTGAATCGTTTTCACTGCATCATCTTGCATGATCACTTTTCCATATTCTTTTAGCCGATGAATCGTTAATGTCGTAGGAGAACCAAACTCCGCTAAAATGGAAATGACTGTATCAGCAGACAGTTCTTCAAAATCATCTAGGCTGAGAAAATATTGACCTTCATAATGGTAAACTGTACCCCCTAAAAGTCCAATACGACTTAAACTATGGGACAGTTGAATCACATCTTCAAACGAGGCAAATTGATAGAGCACATGATTACTCTCGTCGAGCTTGACTTGCATCTCAATGTAATCTTCATCAAACTCATCATCATCAGCATCTTCCTGCTGACTCTTTGTGACAATGACGACCATCCCCTGCGCCTGAAGAGAAAATACTTCAACAGCAATCGGTCCACTCGCTTCAAAACCGAGCTCCTGATTCGCCTCGTTCATCATGTCTTTAAACAGCTGATGGACTTTGAACGAATCTTTCCAAAGGTCTTCTTTCGTAAGACCCCGGTCTGTCAGGTCATCTAGTGTGAGAAAAATTTTGATTTTATTATAATTCAGACGCTCCAGTCGCATAACGTTCCCTCCTGCCTCTTCTAAACACACATCATACTGTAGTATATGAGATGATGAGTCATAGGTTCTTAATTTTGTATTCAGTTTACACTGTGTCAAGACGGAAGACAAGCATGAAGCTATGCTTACGGTGACTTTTATGGAAAATATTGAGGGTGCAGCCAGTCATCGCGTTTTTACAGGCATTAAATAGATCAGATGGGTTTCTGGTTCTGCCCCGAGACGCATTGGAATCTTTGTTGTTCCATAGCCATTACTAATGAGAAAAAACGCGCCTTTGACCTGACCTGTTCTTCCTTTTTCATACGGACCAAATTTCCCGATTCGGATCTGACCTCCATGCGTATGACCGCTCAGAACAAGGTCGATTCCCTCTTCATCACTCATCAAATGATGTACATCTGGGTTGTGTGATAAGAGAATATTCACCTCATCTTTCACAAACTCAGGTCGTATCGCTTCATAATCCGCCTTTTCAAGCCGAATATCATCGATACCTCCAACTTTGATTGGCTGGCCTTCGAAATCCCACACAGCCGTTTCATTTTGCAGAGTCGTGACATCATATGCATGAAGTATCTCTTTAAACTTTTGCTGGTGCAGCTCATGATCATTATTTCCCCAAACAAAATAAACGGGCGCAATTCTTGATAAACGTTTCACATTTTCTTCAATCCTGGCGTAGGGTACACCTTTTTCTGCTAAGTCCCCGCCTACCATAATGACATCTGGTTCTTCTTGTGTGACTTCTGCTAATAATGAGTCACTAATAAGACGCCGGTGTGTATCAGAAATAAAGAAAATCACTGCTGGTCGATCTGATTGAAGTGCCTCTATTGTAAAGTAATGCTTTTTGATGTTGTTTTGTTTTGCCGTTTTCACCATTTTTGCCGTTACACACACACCTGTTGTAACAGCCGCAATGGCGGCAGTAAATCCGATGGCATATTTCATCATAAATGGCTCCCTTGCATTTGTTTCGTTCATAAGACGCTTGAATGAAAAAAGACGTTTCAACTATTAAAACGTCTTTTTACACATTTATTTACTTTCATAATAGAGATTAATGTCATATTGCTTCTGCATATAGTGAAAAACCGCTTCACGCTCTTTCCACTGGTCTGATTGCGGCCATAAGTCTGTGCTTTTTTGTATAATCTCACATCTAAGCCGATGATATTCATCCTCAGCCTTTTCCTCTTTTTTCTTATAGTAATAAGATGCGTAAAAAGCAAACACCTCAGCCATTATCCAAAATAGAAAGATCTCATGACCAAGCAGTGTTGCAATCATCGCTTCCGGCTGAAGAGAGCCTCCCTTATTTGCCGTTATTACAAAATAAAACAAAAGAATCGCCAGCGACAATAGGGCTGTCCATTGCCATCTTTTGCACTGCTTAGCAAAGCCCTCATATTTGTGCTTTCTTTTGATCAACGTTTCCATCATTTTCTGTGTCGGCTGATCCATATAGCGGCTGATTACGTGCAATGTCATCACATACACCCTGTCCCTTTTTTCTACATATGTATGTGCTTTTTCATTCGATCATGTCAGGTAATTAGTTTTCCAATGGAATGTTGAGTACTTGACCACTGTATACACTGCTCCCATTTAAATGATTATAGGCTTTAATTTTCTCTTCACCCGATCGGTTTTTGTAATATTTCATCGAGATTCGATACAGGTTTTCCTCTGGGCCCACAGTGTGCTGTACGACACGAACCGGCTTTTTTTCCTGCTTCTTTTTCTCTTCGGCTTCTTTTCGTTTTTTCTCTTCTTGTTGTTTTTGCAGTGCGAGCTGCTGCTGTTCACGCTTTTTCGCAGCTGCGGCTTTTTCACGCTCTTCTTTCTCTTTAGCAGCTTTTTCTTTTTTCTTCTGCTCTGCTTTTTCTTTTGATCGCTGCTTTTCTTTTTCTTCATCTTTCTTTTTCTTCTCTTCATCAGACGCATCCGCTTTATCATCGCTAGCGTCATTTTTTGTTTCGACAAGTGCTGACGGAACTGGGTCTGTGTCAGCACTTGAGGTTTTATCGATGTATACACCTTGATTGTTATTATCGTTGATTTCCTTTGATGTGTAATAGATCAATAGAAAGAAAACAGTGATGACGATGATAGGAAAGATAATAGCCAATGTCGTAAACAAAGGATTGCGCACTTTTTTCGTGCGCTGCTTCTTATATTCATGAAAGTCTTCTCGTGTAGGAAAGTGAGAGTCATCAGAAGGATGTACTTTTTCTTCAAGAATTTCCTCTACATCGTCGTCATGGTTGTTTGTCAGCTGCTCCTTCTTTCTCTGCATTCTCGACATTTCTTCCATGTTCATCCCTCCCCTTATATTTCAAACGAATTTGACAAGCAAAGACTAAGTCAATGACAAAATGAGTCATGACAGGAACAAATAAATTCCCCGTCCACTCGTATAAAAGTCCTAAAAAAATACTAATGGAAACCACGAGGATAAACAAGAGTATTTTTGATAAATAGCGAAAGTGAAGAAGCGCAAACACGATGCTGGCAATCTCCAGCCCAAATTGCTGTTGAACGATTCCGCGAAATAGTATTTCCTCTGAAAAGGCGATAAGTAGTGCTAACCAAACAATATGCGGGATGCTTCGGTTTTTGAACATCTTTTCATTTAAACCGCCATCATCATACATATGAGCGGGAAACACCTTCATGACAATCGCATCCACAATGATGACGAGCAAAGCACCGCCAATTCCATATGTCAGAATGCGCATATCATGAATCTGCCAAAGTGCTGTAAAATCCGTCCATTGATCGAACATAAATATGCCTAGTAAAAAAGAAACGATAAGCATGAGGAGCTGCGTGAAATACAGCTGTTCTACGACTTGTCGATCGGTTAATTTTTCAATGATTCGACGATGTTGTTCAATCAATGCTGCGCCTCTTTTGTCAGATGAAACATACGATCCAGCACGGTCTTCCAGTGTTTCATTTCATTCAGCTCCAATGATTGATCTTTTTTTTCATAATCAGACAGGTCAAGTCCGCAAGAAGAGCAGCAATGATCAGAGGACGCGTGCTCTGTTTGATTAAGCTGTTCGTGAAAGTATGATAACAGAGATTGTCTAAAGCAGTCATGACCCATGATCCGCTCTTTAAATTGCCACACTTTTCTCAGCTTTTCTGTTTGTCTGTCCTGCAATTTTTCTTTTAGATTCATGAGGATTGCCGGGCGCTGTTCGGACTCATGCATCATGTAATAATGCGTCAGCATTCTTGCACGGGTCTCCTGAAGCCCTGTTTCCATTAATCGTTCACGTAATTTTTTTTCATCATTTGTCTGCATTTGTGTGAGCTGTGCTAAGTAGAAATCAATTTCTGAATCGTCAAATCCTTCTGCTTGGATCAAGTGTTGCTGAATATCTGCATCCTCTTCTGTATATAAAAGAATGCTCACACTGTTTTTCCCGTCCCTTCCCGCTCTTCCAATCTCTTGCATAAATGCTTCAATCGATTGCGGCGGGCTCATATGAATGACAAATCGGATATCCGCTTTATCAATTCCCATGCCAAAAGCACTCGTGCAGCAAATGAGATCAAGCTGACCGCTGATAAATTGCTGCTGAATGAGCATACGGTCTCCTGCATCCATTCCGCCATGATAAAACTCAACACGCTGATTGGTTTTTTGTTTCATCCAGAGTGCAAGCTCTTCTGTCATTTGCCGGGTCGGGCAATAAATAAGACCTGGTCCTTGCAGGAAGTCCGCAAGCTCAATGGCCCGTTTCTCTTTTGCTTCTTTCGATTCGTGCGCTTCTTTGACGAAGGCAATGTTCGGGCGGTTGACGGAATGAATATGAAAGTCAGGATGCTGTAATCTTAGCGTTTGCACTGTATCTTTTAGCGTTTGTTTCGTTGCTGTAGCTGTAAGAGCTAAAGCAACAGGATGACCTAACGCTTCTCTCCATTCTCCCAGCTTTGAATATTCAGGACGGAAATCATGCCCCCATTCTGATATACAATGCGCTTCATCGACGACAAACAGACCAATATGCATCGACTTGAGCTGTTCTAGCAGCACTTCTGACATTAATGCCTCAGGTGCGACGAATAAAAATTTATATGATGGCAAATGCCGAATGATATGTCGTCTCTCCTGAAAAGACAATGTGCTGTTAAGCGCCGCCACTCGTTTTTCTCCGCGCATTTTCATTCGTTCGACTTGATCCTCCATAAGCGATAAAAGAGGCGAAATAATCAGAACTAATCCTTCTGTCATATAACCAGGAATTTGATAGCAAAGTGACTTCCCTCCGCCAGTAGGCAGCATGGCAACCGTATCTTTTTGATGCAGTACACTTTGAATAATGTCCTCTTGACCCACTTTAAATGTGTCGTGACCAAAGTATCGCATGAGCGTCTGATGAAGCTTATCCATTTGCTTTCACCATCCTTGTCAGTGCCAATCGTATTTGAAAATAAGTAAATGGATGCTCGAGTTTTTCTTTAATCAGCTTCATTTTATTTGTTTGAAGCTCCCTGGCTACAGTAAGGATCGCCCGCTGCTCTTCTATACTCACATACGGATCTATTGAAAAGCTTGGCTCATGTATCGACAGCTCCACGATATGATCTTCGATCGTTGCCTTTTTTAGTGAACGAATGTGAGCAATCTGTTCAATATCAAATCCTTTTTGGACAAGCTCAAGTGTTTTATGGGTAGAAGTTGTTAACACGCGTTTGAATTCAAGGTCACCTACGAGCTGCTGCAAAATCGGTGCCTCACCTTTTTGGGCAGATTGAATAAAATAATGGAGTACATTCCAAAAAAGCAGGTACACATACCACACATCTTCTTTCATCCACTCCGCCATTTGCTGATACGTACGCCCGATTCGTTCATTTGAGGTCAATGAATAAACAAAAATCAGTGCCTCTTGATCGCTTAAACAAACAAGGAGCTTTTCTAGTTCATGATGCAGATCTTCTGAAAGCTTGCTTTTCTGCTGATGCTGTTTCAAGAAAGATTTCGTCCAGCTTTGAACCGAGACATCTCTTTGTATTGGAACATATTGATGCGATCCAGCCATATAGTGAGAAAGCACTTGTACAAGTAAAGAGAGCCTCATCCATAGCATCTTTGCTTTATCGTGATATTTGGCACCATGAAAATAAGCGGGCATCGGTTTTTCAGAAAAATGCTGGTTTAGCATTCGCTGCCCTGCTTCAGTGATGCTGAATGTCTCATCGTTTTTTCTAATGTAGTGCTTCTCTTCAAGCTTTAAAGCAGAACGATTCAGCTGATCCCTCGTAAACCCCGGGTAACAGCCGAAGTACCTGGAAAGCTCAAACAAGCTGGCATCCTGTATGGTTTGTGATGATTTTTTTCCTTTAAAAAGATGGTAGACAGCACTAATGGAGCGTTCGCCGTTCAATTTATATACGCTGTCCATTAACATGACATCCAAATAATGAAGAGTCATTCATCAAAGCACCTGTCTTCCTGACAAAATTCGAATATTTTCTCCCTTTATTTTAACAGATTTCATACAAGAAGAAATGTTTAAACTCAATTTATGGGGGAAAGTTATGAACAAACCCTTATGTGATAAGCATTCTCAATCACTTTACAGTTGAAATGTGAATTTAAAATCATTACAATAAGGTTTGAGGAAATTGTTTTTTATCGGTGAAACTAAAAAGGTTAAACCATGTGTTCCATCGAACTATCTGGGAGGTATTTTTTAACATGGCAAAATATACAATTGTAGACAAAGACACATGTATTGCTTGCGGCGCATGCGGTGCAGCTGCTCCAGACATTTATGATTATGATGATGAAGGCATTGCATTTGTTACGCTTGACGACAACCAAGGGACTGTAGAAGTTCCAGAAGTACTTGAAGAAGATATGCTTGATGCATTTGAAGGATGTCCAACTGACTCAATCAAAGTTGCGGACGAATCTTTCGAGGGTGACCCACTTAAGCATGAATAGTATAAAAGCCCCTTATGCAGGGGCTTTTTTTATATTAACTATTTTGAAGTCGGCGTTTATTTTCAAACCATGGACGCATTTTCACAAAAATGAAGCTAAACACGATGGTAATGATCATTCCTTTAATAAAGTTAAAAGGTAAGATCCCTGCTGTAATGGTCGTCTTGAGCGCATGATCAGATAGTTCAGGTGCGTTTAAAAACCATGTGTAAGCTGGCAGGAATAAGAAGTAATTTAAAATGCTCATCATCACAGTCATCAGTAATGTACCGATGATCATTGACCATGCCATCCCTTTTGCTGATTTAATTTTTTTGAACATAAAGGCGACTGGTAAGATGAATAATGTGCCTGCAATGAAGTTCGCGACTTGCCCAACTGGAACACCAGACATACTGCCTTGAATGAGATAATGCAGAACATTTTTTAATGCCTCAACGGCAATTCCTGCACCCGGCCCATAAATTAAAATCGCAATAATCGCTGGTATATCACTGAAATCAATTTTCAAATACGCTGGAAGCCCTGGGAAAGGGAAATCCAATAAAATTAACACGAACGAAATACTGCTGAGCATACTGGTGACGACTAAACGTTTTACTTTACTTTGATTCAATATTCTCTCTCCTTTTCGATCAAATCTTTCGAAAAGAGGATTGTTCAATTTCAGCCGCAAAAAAACCGCTCATGAAAACAGGAGCGGGGAATTTGGGCTAGACAAATAAACGTGTGAAAAACCATGTTTTCAACGTTTACGAACCTCCATCTTCTCCCATCCAGACTATACTGTCGGCTTCGGAATCACACCGAATCCTGCCAAAAAAGGCTCGCGGGCTTAGAGACTATGCTCATCACCGCCGGTAGGGAATTGCACCCTGCCCCGAAGATTGATCATTATTCAATTCGACATCATTATATATGATATATGAGCATTTGTACAGATAAAAATCCTGAGCAATTTCATCAGTTTTAAGAAATCGTAAAAAACTTAAAAATTATAATGACAAATGCGCAAAAATTGGTTATCTTTTGTTTAAAGGTGTCCATTCTTTATAAAGATACCAATAAATGTTCGTGTTTTCTTTTTCGCTTTACTGCTTTAATTTGATTGACACAGTGAAAAGGAATATGGTAAATTATCAGATATTTATGACGTTTATTTTAGGAGGAAATCTTACGATGTTTCGAGTATTAGTCTCAGATAAAATGAGCAATGATGGTCTTTTACCACTTTTAGAATCAGATTTTGTTGAAATTGTCCAAAAAAATGTAACAGAAGCAGAAGATGAATTACACACATTTGATGCCTTACTTGTCAGAAGTGCTACGAAAGTGACCAAAGAGCTTTATGAAAAAATGTCTTCATTAAAAATTGTCGGCCGTGCCGGTGTGGGAGTAGACAATATTGATATTGATGAAGCGACCAAGCATGGCGTCATTGTCATCAATGCACCAAACGGTAATACGATCTCCACAGCTGAGCATACATTTGCCATGATCTCTTCGCTCATGCGTCATATTCCACAAGCCAATATTTCTGTGAAATCAAAAGAATGGAACAGAGGCGCATATGTTGGTGCTGAGCTTTATGGAAAATCTCTTGGGATTGTTGGACTTGGCAGAATCGGAAGCGAAATCGCCCAGCGTGCAAGAGCATTTGGCATGACGGTAAACGTATTTGATCCATTTCTCACAAAAGAACGGGCAGAAAAAATTGGTGTCAATGCCAAGTCACTTGATGAAGTACTCGAAGTATCAGATATTATCACTGTACATACCCCATTAACAAAAGAAACAAGAGGGCTTCTCAATAAAGAAACAATTGCAAAAACAAAAAAAGGCGTTCGCCTAGTGAACTGTGCGCGCGGCGGTATTATTGACGAGCGTGACCTTCTTGAAGCGCTTGAAAGCGGCCATGTTGCAGGAGCTGCACTCGATGTATTTGAGGTAGAACCTCCTACTGATAATCCGCTTGTAGACCATCCGCTCGTCATTGCGACTCCGCATCTTGGCGCATCGACAAAGGAAGCACAATTAAATGTAGCGGCGCAAGTTTCTGAAGAAGTACTTCAATTTGCAAAAGGACTCCCTGTCATGTCATCTATTAATCTACCAGCGATGACAAAAGACGAGTTCAAAAAGATTCAGCCTTATCATCAGTTTGCAGGAAAGCTCGGACGTCTTGTCTCTCAATCAATGAGAGAGCCTGTAAAAGAAGTAAGCATCTCTTACGAAGGCTCTATTTCAAAACTCGAAACCTCCTTTATTACAAAAAGTCTCCTGTCAGGCTTTTTAAAAGAACGCGTCGATTCGACTGTAAATGAAGTAAATGCTGGGATGGTGGCAAAAGAACGCGGCATTAGCTTTAGTGAAAAAATTTCTTCCAGCGAATCTGGTTACGAAAACAGTATTTCTATTGAAGTCAAAGGTGACCTTTCAACCTTTACTCTAAAAGCAACCTACATCCCGCATTTAGGAGAACGCGTTGTTTCCATTAATGGATTTAATATTGATTTTTATCCAGATGGGCACCTTGTCTACATCCAGCATACAGATGCCCCTGGTGTGATTGGAAAGGTTGGACAAATATTAGGCGACCATGATGTCAACATTGCGACAATGCAAGTAGGACGTAAAGAAAAAGGCGGCGAAGCCATCATGATGCTTTCTTTCGACAAACATCTTGAGGACGAAATTGTCAAAGAATTAACCGAAGTGCAAGATATACTTTCTGTCCGTCTGATCGACCTATAAAAAATAATGTTAAACCTCATGCATTTGCATGAGGTTTATTTTGTTGAAATCATTAAACGGTCTCCCGTTCGGATGAGATGAGTAGTAAGCTCATTGATTTTTTTCAATTGTTCCACAGTCATCTCGTGCGCCTTTGCAATCGACCAAAGGGTATCTCCTTGTTTAATGAGATATGTATTGTTTTCATGCCCGTTTACATGAAGAGCCGGCTCTTGGAAACGATCCATCGCAATGATTGTGAGTGGATCTACCGCATCTTCTTTACTGACTGACCAATTACCCTTGTGCACCTCAAAATGCAAATGAGTGCCTCTAGAAGCCCCTGTGTTGCCGATAATGCCGATCGGCTGTCCTGCTTCTACATGGTCATCCTTTTTAACAAAACGCTCGTGTAAATGAGCATAGACGGTTTCATATCCATTTGGATGCTGGATAAACACAACCTCTCCATATGTAGCAGATACATACGAACGCGAGACCACACCTTCACTTGCAGCAAATATGGATTCTCCTTCAGGCGCAGCTATATCTAATCCCTTGTGCGAGCCACCTCTTGTCCCAAACAAATCCGTGACTTCTCCTTTTATCGGCTCCACCCATTCGCTTGTTTTCTGTGCATGAGCAAAAGGCGAAAAAATCAACAGCAAAAAACAGCTGGCACATATGAAGCAATACCTTTTCATCAGTGACTCCCCTTCTTTGAGGTTCTTTTTATGACAGCTTAGTATACAGCAAGGAAGCTATTTTCTATACATCAAAAAAGAACGCAATTTCTTGCGTCCTTTAACGGTCTCTTATAACAACTGGATTCGGCAGAGCCGGCACCTCTATGGGTTCTTCTAATTCATATGGACCAACTTGATCTGCCCCCGCCTGTTGAATGGTGACCTCTGTAAAACCAAAATCTTTCGCTGAGAGCAGCAGACCTTCAATGAGTAGAATATGATCATTTGAGTCCGATAATTGCGCTGATGCTCCAAACGTGATAGTCACATGTTTTCCTTTAGTCGTCACTTCTTTAATCGATTCATCTTTAATTAATGGATCAAGTCCGGCATCACTTGTCCGCTTCATGGCCTCTACCGCATCTTCATACGAAGGATAATGGGTTTTTGAAGGCACTAAAAAAGTCCCGCTTTTGTTGTCTAAAACATAATAAGCGTGCTTTGTTTGTTTCTCAATCGACATTGTTCCAATGCGGCCATTTGCTCCTAATTGAAGTTGAGAACCTTTGGATGTCTTGACCTGTACCTGCTTATACTTACTCCATTTTAGCGTTTCTTTTACCATATCTTTAAACCGGTTGGCTTCTTTTAACGTATCGAGGGACAAATCATTTTTTAACTGAAAGATGAGTGTATCTCCTTTTTCTCGAAGATCTACCATATCAATATAAGATTGAAGAGGTTTTGTCATTTCAGGCAGCTGCACTTGCTCATATGTGTTCATCATTTCCTGCAAATGATCATACTCATCCTCTTTTTCAATGCTAATTGGAACTACCTGAGAGGTTGATTCATCTATGTATGCAATGGTCATATACTTTTGCTGCTGCTTACGAGAAACAACGTGTGAGGGCCCATCAGTCTGTTTGACCGCCTCTAATGTGGCGTTCACCTGACTTTTGTCAGCACTTGTTTCCACTTGCTTATGATGATCTTGAGCAGCCGGCTGAAATAAATGAGGAGAAATCAAAAACGCCATAAATAAAACCACAACGGTTGCGACCGCTGGACCGATCCATTTGGCACTTTTCTTTTTCTGCCCGCTTGCCATCAGCATCTGCTGGTATATCTGCTTAGATGAACGGTTGTCCTCCACCTTTGGAAGCTGACTTAGTAACACCTTGATTCGTTCTTCGCTCCAATCGGACCTGTTCGTTTTCATTCACTAGCTCCTCCTTCAAAAGCTCCATATGTTTTCGGAGCACTTTCAGGCCTCGGTGCTGCGTTGTTTTGACTTTGCTTTCCGAGAACTTTAGCGCCTTTGCCGTCTCCATGATTGAGTAGCCCTGGATAAATCTTAAAATGATGACAGCTCGTTGATCAATCGTGCAATGATCAAGTGCGGCATAGATTTCTTTTACATTTTCATCCTGTACAGCCAGTTCGTCTGGGAGCAAGTCTGGGTCCTTTACATCCTGCTTATCCCAATCAAACGTGCCGAGTACCCGTTGTCTAATGGTTTGCTGTTTGCGAAACCAATCAATCGCCACATGCCTTGCAATTGAAAACAGCCACGTTTTCTCGCTGCTTCTTCCTTCAAAAGTTTTATATGAGTGAAGTACCCGGATGTAAACCTCCTGAACGAGATCCTCTGCCTGATTTTTATCTTTAACCATATAAAATAAAAACTGGTACAAATCTTGATGGTACGAATCATATATTTTTTGAAAGGTTTCATGCATAGGAAACCCCTCCGTTCACTTATTTTTGTCGATTGACTCTTACAAAACGTTACATTACAACTTTATGACAAATATATTACAAGTTCGACAATTTGGGAAGGGCTTTTTGTTTAACTTCTCCTTAAAAATATGAAAATAAAAAAACACTTCTTTTTTTAGAAAAGAAGTGTTTCTCATGTAACAAGATTCTTCGTCAGGATTAGACGAGTTCCTGCTTTTTTCTCGGAATATAAAAGGTAAAGTGTGTACCTGTACCCGCTTTGCTATGTGCATGAATGGAGCCTTGATGCGCCTCTACGATGTTCTTCACAATCGCAAGACCAAGCCCAGTACCAGAACGCCCTCTTGTTCTTGCCTTATCCGCTTTATAGAAACGTTCGAAAATAAATGGCAGATCCTCTTCCGGGATTCCGCTTCCCGAATCTTTTACATCCATTTTCAGACCGCTTTCCACCGATTGAACCGAGAAGTGAACCTCTCCGCCCTCTGGTGTATGACGAATGGCGTTATCAATGAGATTCGTAAACACCTGCTCAATCTTATCCGGATCGAGTACAAAGTGCGGTTCATCCACTTGAATGTCATATGTGAGATCAACTTGTTTTTCTTTCGCAATACCGAGAAACTTGCGGTAAATCTTCTCGGTTAACTCTTCTGTATCTGTCGATTCAAGATTAAGTGTAATATGGCCCGCTTCCATTCTCGCTAGATCTAGAAGGTCATTCACAAGACGTCCCATTCGAAGTGATTCGTCGTAGATAATTTGCGCAATCTCTTTCTTTTCCTCTTCTGAGCCTGCAATATCATCTACAATCGCCTCACTATACCCTTGAAGCATGGCAATTGGTGTACGAAGTTCATGACTGACATTGGCAATGAAGTCTTTTCTCAGCTTATCAAGTCTTCGTTCCTCTGTCATATCACGAAGGACCGCAACTGCTCCCCTGACATCCTGCTGATTATAAAGCGGAGACATGAGAAGAACCCAAGTACGTCCTTGCAGCGTGACTTCGATCATTTGCTCTTTTTCTGTGCTGACGGCTGTATGAAACAGTTCTCTCGCTTCTGGTGGCAGTTCATCTCCATCTTTGATCTTCATATTTTGCTCGTAATACCATGCCTGCAAGAATCGTTCTGCAGGAGGATTCGTCATGAGAATCGTTCCATCAATATTGATGGTGATGACACCATCGGCCATACTGCTTAAAATGTTGGACAAATGTTCTTTTTCTTGATTTAAGGCTGTGATATGGAATTTAAGCTGCTTGCCCATTTGATTAAAGGCGATGGCCAATTCTCCAATTTCGTCTTGCGTTAATATAGGAATCTTTGTATCAAATTTCCCCTTCGCCAAATCCTGTGCTCCCTCTCTCATCTTTCTGAGAGGATAGGTGACACGTGTTGATAAGAAGAAAGCGAAGATAGTGGTCAGAACAATGGCAATTCCGGCTGCTAAGAAGATATAACGCGTCGTATGTTTCGTTGTTTGTTCTACAGCGAGTAATGATTGAGAAAGAAAGACCATGCCTTTTTTTCCGTTTGCCTCAAATGGAACACCGACGACAATTCGTTCATCTTTCTGATTGCCTGCATTTGGTTCTGCACGTTTACTGATTTTTTTACGATCTTTTAGTGCTTGATTTAAATCACTGTCCGCTTCAATTTGTTTCTTTGTAATCGCAGGAAGCTTCCCGTCTTTTTCAGACGAATACCACTCTAGCCCGTCCTCTTGGATAATCGCAATACTCGTCAATTTGTCAGCAAGCTCTGATGTAATCGACCTTGCGAGCGATTGATCCTCATGGCTTTCTAAAATGACCGCTACTTTGTTTGCCATTTGAGTTAAATCTGACTTTGCTTCTTCTACATGGTAATTCTCAATGAACTCTAAAAGAAGCACGGTTAAAATAGATAAAACGATCAGGACGAGGAAGAGAATGGTTAACCATAACTTTCCAACGACACTTTTCCACAGTTTCATTCAGCGCCGACCTCAAATTTGTACCCGACACCCCATACCGTCACGATTTTTTTCGCAGCTTCTGGTGACACTTTATTCAGCTTTTCGCGAAGTCGTTTGACGTGGGTATCGACTGTTCTCAAGTCTCCAAAGAATTCATACTGCCATACTTCTTTTAACAGCTTCTCTCTGTCATAAACCTTATCCGGTGTTTTCGCAAGGAAATATAAAAGCTCATATTCCTTCGGCGTGAGACTGACTTCTTTGCCATCAGCCGTCACTCTATGCGCATCGTGGTCAATTGAAAGATGAGAAAACACAAGTACATCTTTTGTTGTTGTCCCAGTATTGAGATAAGACGTTTGAGAAGATCTTCTGAGCAATGCCTTCACACGTAAAACAACTTCACGCGGGCTAAAAGGTTTTACGATATAGTCATCCGTTCCTGCCTCAAACCCTTGGACGCGGTTGGCTTCTTCTCCTTTTGCCGTCAGCATAATGATTGGAGTCGCTTTTTTGTCTCGAATTTGATTACACACTTCGATTCCATCTGTCCCAGGCATCATTAAATCGAGTAAAATGAGGTCATAATCTGTTTGGAGTCCTTTTTGAATCGCCTCATCTCCATTTTCTGCTTCATCGATTTCATAATTTTCACGTTCTAAATACATTTTTAAAAGGCGGCGAATTCTTGCCTCATCATCTACGACTAATATTTTCGTTTGAGTTGTGTGTTCCATTAGACAATCCTCCTGCTTTCTCCGTTGTTACATTCATTTTAACAAAAAGCCGAATCGATTCATAAAAGTTGGCCTTTTTCATGTGATTACGCGTAAGAATGAAGCCCTGCAATCACAAGATTGACAAAGATGAGATTAAACATAATGATGGCGAATCCGATGACAGCTAACCAAGCGGACTTTTCGCCATGCCAGCCCCTTGATAAGCGAAGATGAAGGTAGGCTGCATAAAAGAGAAACGTAATCAATGCCCATACTTCCTTCGGGTCCCAGCCCCAGAACCGAGTCCAGGCAATTTGCGCCCAGATCATTGCAAAAATCAGCCCGCCTAACGCAAATACAGGGAAACCAATGGAAACAGCCCTGTATCCAATTTCATCGACTAAATCTAGGTTCACCTGCTTCACAAGCGGTTGAAGCAGAGCGCTGAGTCGTTTGCGAATGATCAACCGAATCAGTCCATACAAGATCAGCCCCGTGCCGAATGACCATAACACCGTATTGACCTTTCTTCCTGAAAAAACAGGCGGCAAATCAACAAATGGTTCCAAACGATCTTGCGTCACAAGCTCTCCTTTATGAGGTCCAACTAGAGCTGGCAGCTCATAGACCATCACACTTTCCTCTTTATTTTTATCGACCCAATTAAATTTCGCCTCGTATCCTGTCATTCTAAAGATGGACGTGACAGCGATAAATGCAAGTGTGACGACAATCATAAACATGACGAGCTCTAAACCAAATGTCTTCTTCCCTGGCTTTGTTTGGTCGACATGCTTTAATAGGAAGATGACACCTGCCACAAAGCTGATCGCTAAAATGGCTTGCCCAAGTGCTGCTGTTGTCACGTGAATATAAAGCCAATTACTTTGTAGTGAAGGAATCAGCGGTGATATATCAGATGGGAACATACTTGCATAGGCAATAATCAATAAAGCGATTGGAAGTGTAAATAAACCAAGTACAGACACTTGATACACAAAATATAAAATGATGAATGCGAGCACAAGCATCATGCCAAAAGCGGTTGTGAATTCAAACAAATTACTGACTGGTGCATGACCAGACGCCATCCATCTTGAAATAAAATAGCCAAATTGACTTAAAAAACCGATGATGGTGAGCGTAATGCCGATAAGTGCCGCCTTATTCCTGCGCGGTCCATCAACTTTCTTTTTTCCTTTAATGGCACCACCAAAAAAAGGAACTGCCGCTAAATACAATAGAAAAGCTGCAAATAACAGGTTTTCACTGACTGCTGCCATCTAATCCTTCCCCCTTGCTTTTGCTGATACTTGTTGTATCAGGCAGTTCTTTTTGATCAACTGGCTGTTTGATGCCACTGTCACTTAGTAACACGTTGAGATCAGACTTTAAGCCGAACCAGTTTTTGTTTGTGTGTCCTGCCACAAATACTTTTCCATCCTTTGCAGACAGCCAAATTCTTCTATGCTGCCAATACATCCCCTGCACGACACCAATCATGAAGATAATCCCGCCTACGATGAGCACCCCGAGAGTTAAATCTTTTCTAACCGTCAATCCCGTGACGTTTTTCGTTTCCACTCGATCAAACTTCATTTTATATATGTTGTTATCAGAGCCTTCTACTGTCTCTTGAATCGCCACAAAGCTTTTTTCACCTTTAGGCTTTTCAGGAGAAATCATTTCAAACACGAAAGCAGGATTATTCGGATTCCTTGTTTTCGTACTCGGCGTTCCATCATCGTCAAAATAAAAATCAGGGAGATAGCTCATCACTTTGACTTTGTAACCGCTACCAAGATCATATTCTGACTTAGGCTCCAGCAGATTAATCTTCACTGTTCCGAAAGATTTTTCTGTATCTTTACGAATCAGTTGAAAGACCATTTGATCGAGTTCATTTTGTTTAAAATCCACTTGATATAATGAGAAATGATCAAACTTGAGCGGTTCGTTCACTTTGATATCGTGTTCTGTTACCTGCTTCAGCTTGGGCTTTTCACCAAACACAACTTCCCCTTCACGTTTGTATAAAGTGGCATCGGTTTTATAACTTTTCACCACTTGACCGTCGCCAGCTCTTTCAATCGCATTCTCAAACACTTCTTTTTCATTTCCAGTTTCATAGCGGTCAATTGAAAACGCATTATTTTTCAAGAAGTATTGACCATCTGTGCCTGGGATTGGGGCCGTTTCACCTTCTCTGACCCAGAGCGTTTCATCCACGTACATGCCTGGGACAAACCGGAGCATCGATCCAATGAGAAAGATGATTAATCCAATGTGATTGACGTAAGGCCCCCAGCGTGAAAAGCGGCCTTTTTCAGCTAAAATATGTCCGTTTTCTTCTCGCACGCGGTAACGCTTTTGTTTCATTGCTCTTATGATGCCTTCATATGTATGCTGATCTAACGTTTTGTCTGTCTCACTGAACAGACGCTGTCTTCTCATAAAGCCTTCTTTTTTGATAACCCCTTGGTTTTTAAGTGCCCGATAAAGAGGAATGACCCGGTCGAGACTGCAAATGACAAGGGAGATTCCGATTGATGCGACTAAAGCTAAAAACCACCAAGAATTATAAAGATCATGGAATCCAAGTATGTAATACAGCTTACCAAACGACCCATATTGCTCTTCATAATAGGTGGAAGCAGATGCACCTGGCGGAATAAACCGCTCCTGCGGAAAAATGGTTCCTAGTGAGGAAGCAAGCAGTGTAATAACAATCAGCCACACACCCACTTTAACGGAAGAAAAAAAGTTCCATACTTTATCCACAATCGTTTTGTTGTATGTTTGCGAGCGTCTTGCACTGCCGTCATATCTCATATCAAGCAGCTTTGAAGAGTTTTTCTCTATAGCTGCAATTGGATTCCCGCATGATTCACATAGAACAGTTCCGATTGGATTAATATGTCCACACTCGCACTTTACCTCTTTCATTCTATGACCCCTTTGGTTTAATCAAATTCATATATTCATAGACATTACGTTCTGTCATGGTTCCCTTTATGACTTTGATTACCTTGCCTTCAGGATTAATTAAAAGCGTAGTTGGCAACTGCCCAATATCATATGCCTCTGTCACTTGACGATCTTTGTCCATCGCAACAGGAAAATTCACGCCATAGGATTCCATAAAATTCTTCACGGCAATATTGGATTCCGCAACATTGACTGCAACAATTTCCACACCGCGATTCTTGAACACTTCATACTGATTCGACATATAAGGGAATTCTTGTTTACACGGACCACACCAGGTCCCCCAAAAATTTAGAAAGATGCCTTTGCCTTTTAAGTCCTTTAATTCAATCTGTTCCCCATCCACAGATTGAAGGACAAAGTTTGGCGCAATAGATCCTTCTTTGACCCGATCCTGTTTGGCAAATACTGAGTTATACATGGTATAACATAGTGCAGCAAGCATCACGAGGAGAATGCCCGTCCGTATGAAAAACCGTCTTTTCTTCATCTGAAGTACCCCTTCCCCATAGACATTCAGGTAAATTATAGCATTCTCCTTCTTTTGATGCTTCTTCATTTTTTGAAGTTTATGTGAAAATTAAAAAGCGCTTTTCCCATGATCTGCAATCGCTCTTAGGCGCTTGACTTCATGCGGAGACAATTCTCTGCGGTCTCCCGGTCTCATGCCTTCAATATGAAGGAACGCATATTGCTCTCTTTTTAGCTTTAACACATCATGACCGATCGCTTCAAACATGCGGCGCACTTGTCTGTTTCTGCCTTCATGAATGGTTAATTGAACGATAGATGTCTGCTTTCGTTTATCGATAGAAAGCATTTTGGCACGAGCACGTGCTGTCTTTTTATGATCTAACATGATCCCTTTTTCTAGCTTTCTAAGCAATTCCTTTGATGGGATGCCTTTTAGCTTCGCTGCATACGTTTTATCAATTTCATATTTCGGATGCATGAGCTTATGGGCAAATTCCCCGTCATTTGTAATTAAAATCAAACCGCTCGTATCATAATCTAAGCGGCCGATTGGATAAAGGCGCTGCGGGACGTCATCAAAGAAATCTGTGACGACCTTACGTCCTTTATCATCCTCAGCAGCTGAAATGACGCCGCGCGGTTTATAAAGCATAAAGTAAACCGGTTCTTCTCTTTCAAGCTTTAATCCGTTGACTTCAATTTTATCTGAAGAGCCCACTTTTACTCCGAGCTCTGTCACTGTTTGTCCATTAACGGTAACTCGTCCTTCTTTAATTAATTCTTCTGCCTTTCGTCTAGAAGCGACGCCGGCATGTGCAATTACTTTCTGTAAACGTTCCATTTGTCTTTCACCTCATGTACTATCTTACTTGCTTGACTTAAAACAAACAAGCATTCGTGGAAAAATAAGCGATTCGTCTGTCTAATTTCAGCTAAAAAGCGATTTTCCATCCACGAAATACAAAAAAGCGCCTCATTAGGCGCCGCTAAATAACAAACTGACGATGATGACAGATGCAATGATTCCAATGAGGTCCGCTAACAGTCCTACTTTCAGCGCATCCCCCATCTTTTTAATACCGACTGCTCCAAAATAGACCGTTAAAATGTATAGGGTGGTATCTGTTGACCCTTGCATGACAGCTGCGAGCTGTCCGATAAAAGAATCTGGTCCATATGTCGCAATGAGGTCTGATGTCATCCCGAGTGCGGCCGTGCCAGATATCGGACGAATAAACGCAAGCGGCACCACTTCTGCCGGGAAGCCGATCGCTGTAAACACGGGTTTTAACAGTCCCATGACAAAGTCAAGCGCACCAGACGCACGGAATATCGTAATGGCTACAAGCATACCGACTAAATAAGGAATGATTGAAAAGGCAATTTGAATGCCCTCTTTCCCGCCCTCGACAAATGTTTCATAGGTCGGTACCTTTTTAATGGTTCCTGCAATTAAAATTCCTGCGATGATCAGTGGGATCAAAGCAAGTGACAGCCAGTTAATAAATGACACGAGATCACCCCCGCCTGCTTCTGCGATAGTGGAAATAGCGATCAATGAGAATTGCACCGATTCCTGAAATGAGTGTTGCCAAAATGGTTGGGCCTACAATGTCTGTTGGCTGATCTGCACCATAGGTCATTCTAATCGCAATGACGGTTGTTGGCACAAGTGTGATAGAGGATGTGTTGACCGCTAAAAATGTAATCATGGACCGGCTTGCTTCATTTTTCCCCTCGTTTAATGCTTTCATCTGCTCCATTGCCTTAATCCCAAGCGGTGTTGCGGCATTCCCGAGACCAAAGAAATTCGCCATAAGGTTGGACAAAATATATCCCATTGCGGGATGGTTAGGCGGAATATCCGGAAATAGCTTTGAAATAAAGGGACGGCACAATTTACTAAAGAAATTTAACAAACCTGCCTCTTCTGCAATCTTCATCAGTCCGAGCCAAAAAACGAGGACACTAATCAGACCAATTGAAATGGTAACTGCTTCTTTTGAGCCCTTAAATACAGCTTCGTTTACTTCCTCCATCGTTCCGTTGAACATCGCATACACAAGACCGATGACAGTGAGGAATACCCAAATTAGATTGACCATGAAAATCCGCCTATAGATGTCTGAAAGACAGACTTAAACATTTCTTGAAAGCTTTTTTGAGGCATTCGATTTCGTTTATTTTCATAAAAAATCGGCACTTGCTCGATCACCTGGCCATCTAATAAAAATGTCATTTTCCCTACAACATCCGGGATGGCTTCGGCGTTTTTTTCCCACTTCTTTTGAGGGGTAAGCATTTCCGTTTCAATTTCCACTAGCTTTTTCTCATCTTCATTTAAAAAATAGTCCACATCACGCTTGATAAATGCTTTTTTTTCGTAAAAGGTTCCTTTTAACGAAGCGAGTCTTCCTTTTTCAGCAAGTACGTACGTTTTATAGTGATCAAATGCATATTCAAACATAGAGATATGATCCTTCCAATCATCTGGAGCATTAATGGTCACAGCGATCAGCGCCGCATCCCCTTTTGCAGCTGTAGAGACAAGTGTGCGTTTTGCAAGCTTCGTATATCCCGTTTTCCCCCCAGTTGAATATTGATATAAACCAGTGAGGAGCTTGTTTTTATTTTTCCAATAGCCTTCCATCGTTTTCGCTTTATAGAAAGTCGTGCCCGCAATTTTTTGATATTGTTTATGCTCCATGGCATATTTTGTTAAAATGGCCATGTCATAGGCTGATGAATAATGATGTTTATGATCATCGAGTCCATGCGGATTTTGAAAATTTGTATTCTCCATTCCTAGTTCAGACGCTTTTTGATTCATCATAAAAATAAATCCTTCTAAGCTGCCGCCCACATGCTCTGCAATGGCAACAGCTGCATCATTTCCAGAACGCAGCATAAGCCCGTACGTCAAGTCTTCTAAACTCACCTTCTGCCCTTCTTTTAAATAGAGCGATGAGCCCTCTGCTTGAATCGCGCGTTTTGATACCTTGACGGTGTCTTTCATTTTTCCTGATTCAATGGCTAATACCGCCGTCATAATTTTCGTAATACTGGCGATTCTCCTTTTTTCATGCTCGTCCTTTCCAAATAGGACTCTGCCTGACTGTCCATCTATTAAAATGGCGCTTCTTGCACTCACAGATAATGATATGTCTGCTTTGGCATGTGAGGAAAAAGGCAGTAAGAGTGTAAATAGAAGAAGGACTGCTGTTCCAATTTTTAAATAGGGCATGTTCATTCACGTCCTTGTCCGTTTTGTACAAGTGTATGCGCGCCTTAAAAAGTTATGATGCCTCGTCCATAAAAAAAAGCGTCTCTATATGTAGAGACACTTTTTCCTCTTGCTATACCATTTTCATTTGCTGATGAGATGTCGTATATTCTAGCTCTTCTCTCATCGCTAAAAAATCGTTTTCTAATGAAGAAAATAATCGTTTCATATCAGCGGATACTTCATGGTGGAAAACAATGCTGCCCTTTCCTGTATACGCGGAACGGCTGTCTTCATACCATGTATCCTTTTTCGGCGTAAAAAATTCTTCAATACATTGATGATAAATACGGTGAAGCGTCTGCTGCGCGGCTTGCTGAGGGAATGTCTGCTGCTGGCTGATTTTCCTGCAAACTGCCGCTGCATCCTCGCTGTACACTGCAAGCTTCCGTAATGTACTCAATATGTCACAATAATAGGCTTCCGCTTCAGGGTTTAATCGTTTCATGCTTGATAAGGTAGCTTCGTTCAGAAAACCATTCATTTCAGTTGCAACCTTTGATAAAAAGACGCCTGCTTGATCAACTTGAGCCTTTACATTCATATGTGCCATTTGTTTCGTGTTTACCTTCCCCTCATGGCTTTATTACCATTTTATCTGACATCAATAGATGTTAGACCTAAAATCTTTTTTATATTTTATCATACATTTTTAATTCTTTTGAACTATTTTATCTCTTCGAATGTTTGATTGAAGTTTTCAAAAAATAGATCAGCCTCTTCTTGTACACCATCTGCTTCCACATTCTCTGGCAGCGGAGGTAATTCATCCAAGGCCTTTAAGCCAAACTGCTCTAAAAAGGTAGGTGTTGTCCCATAAAGAATCGCTCGCCCCGGGCCATCGGCACGTCCTACTTCACAGAGCAGTGCTTTGGCTACTAAACTATGAAGCACCCGCTCTGATTTGACTCCTCTGATCTCCTCTACCTCACTGCGTGTGATCGGCTGTTTATAAGAAACGATTGCGAGTACCTCAAGCGCTGCCTGTGACAAACCTTTGGATGGGGTCTCGACTAATTTTTTCAAATAAATGCTGTATTCTTTTTTCGTCAGCAGCATATATGAATCTGCATATTCAATAAGCTCAATCCCTCGTTCTTGTTTTTGATATTCTTCCTTTACGGCAGACATCATGTCGAGTAATGCTGCCTCTTCTACTTCAAGAACAGACATGAGCTGTTTTTTTGTTAAGCCTTCGTCACCTGCTGCATACAGCAGCGCTTCTATGATGGCTTTCCAATTCACGATATCAAGCGTCATGAATCGTTTCACTCCCTATTATATAAATGTCTTCAAAGTTTCCTTCCTGCTCTAACATGATTTGATGACTTTTCATCAATTCGAGAACAGCAAGAAACGTCACGACAAGGTGCTCCTTTTGATCATGTTGAAATAGAGTCATGAAATTGGTCCGCTTTTTCGTTTTTCTTAAATGGTTCATAATCTCATTCATTTTGTCTTCAATCGGGATTTCTTGTCTTGTAATCTTAGATGGTGCTGGTTTCGTTATTTTTTTTCGGTTCAATACCTTTTGGAACGCACCTAACATATCATACACCGTGACATGTAAGTTTGTGTCCTTCACTTCAGATTCTTTTGCAAATTCGCTTAAATCACTCGGAGGTTTTGTAAAGGCATTTTGCCTTTCTTCCTCGCGTTCCTTTAGTTCTTGTGCTGCATTTTTATACTTGCGGTATTCAATCAATTTGCCAATCAGCTCTTCTCGAGGGTCCTCTTCCTCTTCGAGCAGGTCTTCATCAAATAGCTCTTCCTCTTGTTTCGGAAGGAGCATTCTGCTTTTAATACTCAGGAGGGTTGCAGCCATCACCAAATATTCACTTGCCACATCAAGTTCAAGCTCCCTCATTGTGTGGACATATAATAAATACTGCTCCGTAATTTTAGCAACGGGAATATCATAAATATCGATTTCCAACCGGTTGATTAAATGTAAAAGTAAGTCCAAAGGACCTTCAAACGAATCTATTTTCACCTGATATTCCAGCATTTTTTTCTCACCATTTCTACTGTCTTCTAAGTACCGTTTCACCGGCTAACCTTTAGTATAAGACAGGACAAAGCTCTCGTCCAATATAATTTCGACCATGATGTCCTAGGCAAAACAAGAAAAACAGTGGTTTCGCCCATACCACTCAGGGCATTTATACATAGAATACCATTGTAAAACAGAACTGATGAAAAAGGAGGCCGTATCATTATGGGAGATGGCTATAACTTTGGCGGAGGTTTCGCGCTTATTGTCGTGCTTTTCATCTTGCTGATCATCGTTGGCGCGGCTTGGGTTTATTAAAGAAACAGAGCGTCCTTTCACGAAGGGCGCTCTTTCTTCTTTTCTTTTCAATATGTTAGACTGAGAGTGGAAAAGGAGATGACCACTGTGTATCCAGAAGCGTACGTGGCTTTTTTACATGAATTTCATACGACAAGAGATTATTTTGAGTGTCATGAAATTCTTGAGGAATATTGGAAGGAAGACCCGCCTGAGCAGCGCAAAGAATATTGGGTTGGTTTCATTCAGCTTGCCGTTGCTTTGTATCATCAAAGACGGGGAAATGGAAAAGGGGCAAAACGGCTCATTTCAAACAGCCTCCACTTGCTGGAAGCAAACCGGCCCGTATTAGCGAACCTCGGTCTAGATGATGAGGCGTTTCTCATACTTCTGAGAACGCTAAAGAAGAAAATGAATGAAGACATGCCCTACGAAAGTGTGTTGCTCCCGATCAAAGATCAAGCGCTTCTTTCTTTATGCCAAGAAATGGCTCAAAAAGAAGGACTGACCTTTGGACAGGAGAGCAACTTATCCCACACATTTTTGATCGAAAAACATAGACTGCGTGACCGGACAGATGTATTGCTTGAACGAAAAAAGCAGATCGAACGTAAAAAAAGCAGAGGACTGTAGCCTCTGCTTTTACATGTGTGATATTTAATTTGTTTCGCTGTGACACTTATGAAAGAAGCCTTGCGTTAATTCATTTGGAATGAGTGTTTTGGTTTTGAATACCTCTTCCACGGCTAAAACCATTTCCTTGCCGATTCCTTGATCTCGATGGGATGGATTCACACTAATATGCTCGATTTGTACTTGGTCGTCTGTTTTCAACACACCAATGGCACCTACGATATCCTCGCCATCTTTCCAAAGGAACAGCTGCCGATTTTCATCCATTTCATATGACTTCATCGTCTGCTGAAGCTGTTTGACGTCTTTCTCACCCGGCATGAAGGAGAGTAGCCCCATGGCAATTTTTTCAAAAGACCTCTTATAACGAATTAACATATATACCCCTCAATATTCAAATTATCCTAATGTCCAGCAAATGTCTCACGAATCATTTGCTCATCACACATTATAAACATTTTTATACCGTTTTTAAACTCTTTTTCACTAAATTAACGAAAGGTTCGATTGAGATTCGCCATTTCAATGGCAGCTGCAGCCGATTCGCTGCCTTTATTTCCAGCTTTTGTGCCGGCTCTTTCGATGGCTTGTTCAATGGATTCTGTTGTTAGTACACCAAAGATAATCGGTACTCCTGTTGACATGGCACTTTGAGCAATTCCTTTAGCGGCTTCATTACAAACATAATCGTAGTGAGTTGTTGCGCCCCGGATTACGGTTCCTAGTGTAATGACGGCATCGTATTTCTTTGTTTCAGCTAGTTTTTTTGCCATGTACGGAATTTCAAAAGCACCCGGTACCCACACGACATCAATATCGTCACCGTTTGCTCCGTGTCTGAGCAATGTATCTTCTGCTCCGTCAAGCAGTTTACTTGTAATAAAGTCATTAAATCTCGCGACGACGATTGCAAATTTTAGTCCTTCTGCTACTACATGCCCTTGTATTGTATTCATATGTTGATCATCCTTTTTTGTGATTTTTATTTTGTTTCGATAGTTGCTGTTTCGTTATTGTTTAAATAGGTCTGCAATGCTTCGATTGTCAGCATCTTTAAACCGTGCTGTTTTTGGATCTCTTTTAGTTCGGGGACGCGCGCCATTGTGCCATCTACATTCATAATTTCACATATGACACCCGCTGGCTCTGAACCTGCCAGTTTCGCAAGATCTACCGCCGCCTCTGTATGACCTGGTCTTTCTAGTACACCGCCCTCTTTTGCAATGAGCGGAAACACATGACCTGGGCGGGCAAATTCTTCTGGTGTTGCGTCTTTATTTAACATGGCAAGCATGGTCGCAGAGCGCTCAAAAGCACTAATACCAGTCGTCGTTGTCACATGATCAATGCTCACTGTAAACGCTGTATGGTGTGCATCTGTATTTTGTACTACCATTGGATGCAGGTTCAGGTGTTGGGCGATCGACGCATGGACCGGTGTACAAATGAGGCCTCTTCCATGTAAAGCCATAAAGTTAATAACTTCAGGCGTGGCATGCTCAGCAAGTGCCACAAAATCTCCTTCATTCTCTCTGTCTTCATCATCCACTACAATAATGATTTCTCCTTCTTTTAGAGCATATACTGCTTCTTCTACTGAATGATACATACAATCGCCTCCTAGAATCCGTGCTCTTTTAAAAATGATGGGGTCAATCGGGATGGCTGCTTTTCGCCTTGTTCTTTTGTTAAAAAGCGATAAATGTATTTGCCGATCATGTCACACTCTATATTCACAATCTCTCCCATAGATTTAGTCGGGAAAATAGTTCCTTCAAGCGTATGAGGAATAATAGAGACTGTGACGTGTGAATCTTGCAAATCGAAAATGGTTAAGCTGACACCATCTATTGCGATCGAACCCTTTTGCGTGAGCATATCTGTGAGGGTCTTGTCCATCTCCAAATCATAGTAAATGGCATTACTTTTCTTTTCTATTCGGGTAATGACTGCCGTTCCGTCAACATGGCCTGAGACAAAATGGCCGCCGAATCGTCCATTCGAGGACATGGCCCGCTCTAAATTCACTGGACTGCCTGATGTCAGCTGATCCAGTGATGTCGCTTTGACCGTCTCTGGCATCACATCTGCTGCGAACTGTGCTTTTGTAAAGCTTGTGACTGTAAGACATACACCATTGATCGCAATACTGTCTCCAAGGTGAACATCTTCTAGCACACGGCTGCACTTAATGACAATTTCCATGGCATCTGCTGACTTTTTACTTAATGACTGTACGGTGCCAACTTCTTCAATTATCCCCGTAAACATGTGATCCTCCCTTTCTTTTCATTTGTATTTCTCACTTTATAAAAAAGCGATGTTAGGGACATGTGATCGATTGAGCACCTTCGTCGCTTTTTAAGGTCCATACAAGGTAGATGAGGGATCACCTAATAAACACTGCATGCCGGTCTATTAACTACATGTACATACAGAAAGCCCCGGAAAAAATTCCGGGGCTTTGGCTTTTTTGCATCAGAAATAAAACTATGATCAACAAATATTTTTCGTTCATAGCTTTCTTTATCCTTCTCCCATCCAGACTTTCACTGTCGGCTTCAGCTTTTCACTGAATCAACCGTTAATAAATTAACGGGTCACGGGCTGTAAAGCATTTGCTTTATTACCGTCGGTCGGGATTTTCACCCTGCCCCGAAGGATACAATCGATATTTAGCTGTCCTTAGGGGCTATTATAGCGATCCTTGTTGTCAAATGCAACAATCAAGATTTCTCACAAAAAAAGTCTCCTTATAGGAAAGGAGACTTGTTAATTAACGACTTTTACTACTTTTATAAGTCCATCTATTCTTTTTTCATTACTAAAGTAGGCTTTAATACGATCGCCTTTCTTCAAGTCGGCCACATCATCTTCGAATTTCTTTCCATTAAAAATGATTTTTGTGCCGTTTTTTGCTTGACCGTAATATTCATCTCCATCAATTTTCGTAATGGTATATTCATAGATGGTATAATCTTTATCATTATTTGTTAAGCTTTCACCAATGGCTGTTGGCACATCTTCAATTTTCATGCCATTCATGTATAAATAACCTGCGCCTAAACAAAGCAGTAAAACAAATAAGACGGCAATTTTCAATTTAATTTTCCCCATATTTAGAACCTCCATCATCTGCACTTCGCCTATTTGTATGTTTTATTCCTTCTTTTGATGAAATAAAACCAAAAAAGCTGATTTCCATTAATGGTTACTTATATAACGATTGAGTTGGACCTTTGGTTCCACCTTTTCATCATTACATATGATACGAATATGCGTTCTTTATTAAGGGGGTCTCTTTCCTCTTTATCCGTTAGTAGGGCGCACACCATTGATGATCATCTTTTTTCGAGTGCGAATAGATCTTCCTCTAACAATTGCGATCTCTGAACAGCAATGTTCCGGCTGTCACGAACCCCTTGATTATAATAGTAACTTCCAAGATTTTTTGTGATAAATTCTAGTATATTAATGGCTGCTAATTCACCAATCTCTTCTTCTCGTTCTTCGGCAAAGTAACGCTGAATGGCAATCATCATTTGATTTTTTTCTTCTTTTGTTAATGGTTTCAAATTATCTCCTGCTTTCTTTCAGCATGAAACACGCTTTTTTAATTTGCATTGACTTCTGTTTTTCAGTTGAATGTGGCGACACCCACAAATGCGAATATTTGTTCTCTTATCATATCACAAAATCGAGTTCTGTCCATAACTGTCCTAAAAGAAAAAGCGTGTTTTGATAGCTTGATCAAAATACGCTTTCCCTATATTGACTGTTTTCCACGTAGACTGTTTATTTCAATATGGAAAGTATCGTCGCTACAGAATGATCTACAAATGAACGCTCTGGACGAGATTTCATGAGGACGGTAAGTCCAATGAAAGAAACGACCAGTGTCTGTGCTAAAGCTTTAGCATTCAGACTGCTTTCGAGCTCACCCGAGCGAATACCTTGAACAATCCTTTCTTCAAAAATGACCGAAAGATACATCTGATGCTCTCTTGTAAGAATTTCAAATTTCTCTTCGTGTGGCGCAAGTTCCACTATTGTATTGATGCAAAAACATCCTTTACTCGGACCATCTCTATATTCCTCTTCTACTAAATCTGCAAATAATGCATGAAATGCTTCCTTTGCAGAAAGATTGCTTTGAAGTTTTGTTCGAATATGGCCAGCATGCTGTTTTGTATATTTGCGTAATGCGGCCTCAAATAATTCCTCTTTATCTCCAAAAGCTGAGTATAAGCTTGGCCGCTGTATTCCCATTTTTGCAGTCAAATCGCTTAATGTAGTGGCCCTATACCCCTTTTCCCAAAAAAGCACCATTGCCTCATCCAACGCTTTTTCCTTATCAAATTCCCGTTGTCGAACCATCAGCAATTCCTCATTTCAACAATAAAATTTCTTCACAAAGTCAGCCATCTATTTCTTGATATTATTCTCTATTTGGTTACCAATCAGTACATTATAATTTTATTTTATTGACGTACTAATGTCAAATTGCCTTACCCTCTCAAGATCAGCATCAATTAACTGTATTAAAGTCTTGACTTTAAAACGTTTTGTTGGTTATCCTTAACAGGAATCATAATATACCGACCAGTATATTATACTTTTTAGTACAAAAGGAGACGATGAAATGCATGGTGAAAGAAAAAATCACTTCCATTGAACATCTTGATATGGAAACGACTCATTTACCAATCAAACCGAGATCAACGATGACTCGCTATATGGCACTGCTGTTTGCGATAGCCTGCGGGATGGCAGTTGCAAACATATACTTTGCACAACCGTTATTAGACTCCCTCGCATCCGAGTTTGGTATCACCTATTCATCCATTGGCATGGTCATTACGATTACTCAGCTTTGTTATGCGCTGGGGCTGCTACTGATAGTACCACTTGGTGATCTATTGAATAGACGCCGGCTCATCATTGGTCAGATGCTTTTATCCGTGTTGTCTCTCATTCTAGTCGGCATCGCTCCTATCGTCTCCGTCCTCTTTATAGGATTAGCTGTGGTCGGACTGCTTGCTGTGGTCACTCAAGTACTCGTAGCGTTCGCAGCGACTTGGGCCGCTCCAGAAGAGCGCGGTCGTATTGTTGGCTTGGTGCAAAGTGGGATCGTGATCGGGATTCTTCTCGCACGAACGTTTGCTGGTGTACTAACCGATCTCGCCGGCTGGAGGTCAGTCTACCTAGTTTCTGCCATTATGATGCTTATCATAACTGGCGTGTTGTTCCGAATTCTCCCGGGTGATGACAGCGAAAGAGAGTCATTATCCTATGCAAACCTGCTTCGTTCAATGTTTACATTGTTCAGACAAGAACGAATCCTGCGCATCCGTGGAATTCTGGCTCTTCTTATTTTTATTGTGTTTGGTACGTTATGGACTTCGCTCGTGCTGCCCCTCAGTACCACGCCATACAATCTTTCACATACGGCAATTGGTGCATTTGGTCTTGCTGGAGTTGCCGGAGCATTAGGCGCTGCTCGGGCTGGAAGCCTTGCTGATCGAGGTTTAGGACAGTTCACAACCTGCATTGCCCTTGTCCTATTGCTCGTTTCATGGTTTTTCATCGGTTTGGTTAAGCATTCACTTATTGCATTAGTCATTGGTATTATCATTCTTGACCTATCTGTGCAGGCCGTACACGTGACCAATCAGAGTATGATTTTCACTGTGCGGCCTGAGGCGAGAAGCCGGCTTACTGCTGCTTATATGATTTTTTACTCCATCGGCAGTGCGACTGGTTCTATTGTTTCAACCAGCATCTACGCAAACGATGGCTGGATCGGGGTATGTTTATTTGGTGCCTCTGTCAGTGCCATTGCCCTTTTGTATTGGATCATCACCTACCGCCTCACGGAACAAATAACCGTAAAATCAGATTTAACATAAAAAAACACCGCGATTAAGCGGTGTTTTGGATTAAGCATCGACAACTTCGACTTTTTCCATACCTTGGCCTTGTTCCATATCTAGAACAGCCTCGATACCAGATGTTACTTTGCCAAAAACAGTGTGAACACCGTTTAAATGCGGCTGAGGGTCATGTACGATAAAGAATTGGCTGCCGCCTGTATCTTTACCAGCATGCGCCATTGATAATGAACCTCTTTCGTGTTGATGTGGATTCCCTTCTGTTTCACATTTAATTGTGTAACCAGGACCACCAGTTCCATTACCGTTTGGATCGCCGCCTTGGCTTACGAAGCCTGGGATGACGCGGTGGAATTTCAATCCATCGTAGAAGCCTTCATTCGCTAATTTTTCAAAGTTTGCTACTGTACCTGGAGCAGCCTCTAGGTATAGTTCAAACTCAATTTTCTTACCATTCGTTAGTTGTATGTATCCTTTTTTCGCCATTTTTCACATTCTCCTTTCAGGTTAAACAACGCTCATTATAGCACATTTTCGGTGATGTTAAACATCCCCTGCTCTTTGATTGTGATTTACCTCTTTTCTTAGGATTGATACAATAGAAGAGCTTGATCCTTTTTTCCTATTAAATTGATGACAGACTGTGCAACATGTCTTCATTATATTGGAAAAGGAAAACATCTTAAAAAGAAAATTGAAACGTCGAATCGATTTGTTACGTCTATATGATGGAGTGCATTTCTTTACGTGTGCTCAAAAGATGAGTTTCTCTTGAAAGAGGAACCCTTTCGACTTGAAGGAGGTCAACATGTTTAAAAAATCAATGCTTGGTATGATGGCAGCGCTCCTTTTCCTAATTGGTGCGCCAAAAGTCAGCTTAGCGGATGCAGCTGTCGGCGATGTCATCGTCACACTTGGGCAAGACTTAACTCCGGCTGATCGCCAGAAGGTGCTTGACGAGTTGAATCCACCTGAAAATGCGACAAAAATTGAAGTAACCAATAAAGAAGAGCATGAATATTTAGGAAAGTATATCCCTCGTTCTTCTATCGGGACGAGAGCATTATCATCTTCATCTATCACCATTGAAAAATCAGGTACTGGTCTGACTGTGGATACACATAACATCAAGACCATTACAGATGAGATGTATTTAAATGCTTTAATGACAGCCGGTGTCAAGGATGCCAAGGTTGTCGTGACTGCGCCGTTTGAAGTTTCTGGTACAGCCGCACTGACGGGTCTATTAAAAGCCTATGAAGTGTCAAGCGACAAAGCCATTCCAGAAGATGTGAAACAGGTAGCAAACGAAGAGCTTGTGACAACTTCTAAATTGGGTGACTCCATCGGGAAAGACAATGCTTCTGCCCTTATTGCAAAAATCAAGGATGACATTGCGAAAAATGGTGTCCCTAAAACAACAAAAGAAGTAGAAGAAAAAGTGGATCAGGCTGCTTCTGATTTAAACTTAAATCTAACGCAAGATCAAAAGGATCAGCTTGTTTCACTATTCGATAAAATGAAGAACATCAATATCGATTGGAGCCAAGTAGGATCTCAAATCGATAAAGCAAAAGACAAGATTACGAAATTCATAGAATCAGATGAAGGGAAAAACCTTCTTCAAAAGATTTGGGATTTCTTTGTCTCCATTTGGAACGCAATCGTCTCTGTATTTACTGGAGGAAAATAAGTCATCATAAAAAGCTGCCTGTACATCAGGCAGCTTTTTTACGTAGATGATTTCACTTTTGATTGATACGGTAAATCAAGTTTGACAATATCGGCATATGTTTCGCGTTCAACGACAAGCTGCGCTTCCCCGTCTTCTACAAATACAACAGCCGGGCGCGGGATGCGGTTATAGTTGTTTGACATACTGTAGCCGTAAGCTCCGGTACAAAAGACAGCTAATAAATCTCCTTGTGATAACTCTGGCAAATCGATATCCCAAATGAGCATATCTCCGCTTTCACAGCATTTCCCTGCAATGGAAACCGTTTGATCATGCGTTTGGCTCATTTTGTTGGCACTTGCCGCTTCATATTTCGCTTGATATAAAGCTGGACGAATGTTGTCACTCATTCCCCCATCTACCGCAACATAATCGCGAATGCCAGGTACATGTTTTGATGAGCCGATCGTATAAAGCGTTGTCCCTGCATCTCCAACGAGAGAGCGGCCTGGCTCAATCCAAATTTCCGGCATATCAAACTCATAGCGGGCTACGTTCTCTTTTACAGCTTGGATAATTTTCTCGACGTATTCTGTCGCAGGAAGTGGTTCATCTTCTTCTGTATAACGGATACCAAAGCCGCCGCCTAAGTTTAACACGGTCGAAATAAAACCAAATGATTCTCTCCATTCATCTAGCTTCAAAAAGATTTTATCTGCTGCAAGGACAAAACCAGCCGTATCAAAAATTTGTGAACCGATATGGCAATGAACGCCTAAAAGCTCGATCACTTCTGATCCAAGCACTTGTTTCACCGCTTCATCTGCTTGTCCATTGTGAAGGTCAAAGCCAAATTTGGAATCCTCTTGGCCTGTTGTAATGTAATCATGTGTATGCGCTTCGACACCTGGTGTAATACGGAGCAGCACTTTCACCTGTTTTGACAGCTCTTGACCAAGCTCTTCAATGAGCTTCATTTCGTAGAAATTATCTACGACAATACAGCCGATCTCGTGCTCTAACGCCATTTTCAATTCTTCCCTGCTTTTATTGTTGCCATGGAAATGAATTTTTTCTACCGGAAACCCGGCGCAAATGGCTGTGTGAAGCTCCCCTCCTGATACGACATCAAGAGATAATCCTTCTTCCTTGGCAAGCTGAAACATGGCGATGGAGGAAAATGCTTTACTCGCATATGCTACCTGCGCTGTTAACTCTTCTTCTATAAATGCTTTTTGAAAGCTTTTTGCACGCTCCCGTATTAAAGCCACATCATATACATAAAGTGGTGTCCCATACGTTTCAGCTAAAGAAACGGCATCAACACCACCAATTTCTAAATGACCGAGTTCATTTTGTCTGCAAGTGCCGTGTAAATACAATGTCATTCCCTCTTTCTCCGCCTCGGCTGAAAAAAGACAGCTGCGTGAGCTGCCTTTTGCCGTTTCTCAAAGTTAAAAATACAATATCACAATCTTCAGCCACTTTCAATGAGCGTTAAGAATTTGGCGGAATTTTTGATCTGTTTTGAGGGTGAACGATGCTTGGCCTTACTTTTGAGCCAGGAACAGACGTCCGAATTAACACTTGCCATAAAGCTTTCCCATTAAAAGGAAGAAACGGCCACATATAAGGCGTCTGCAATGAACGTATGGATGTTAAATATATGATTAACAACGTAAAACCAATGATGAGTCCATTCAGCTTAAAGATCGCCACGAGTGCTAGTATGATGAGTCGTACAATCTTATTGGCGACACTCAGCTCATAGCTTGGCGTTGTAAATGTCCCGATAGCCGCTAGTGAGACGTATAAGATGACCTCTGGCGTAAATAAACCGACATCAATGGCGATTTGTCCAATTAAAACAGCCGCAATCAGCCCCATAGCGGTCGACAAAGCGGTTGGCGTATGAATCGCTGCCATCCTTAAAAATTCCACCCCAAAATCAGCAAGGAATACTTGTAATATGACCGGGATATGAGAAGGTTTATTAAAGCCAATATAGCTTAAATGATCCGGCAGAAGACTTGGTTCGAGGATAAACAGAAACCAAATTGGTAAAAGAAACGTTGAACATAAAATGCCTAAAAAGCGTACCCATCTTAGGAACGTACCAACTGCAGGTGCCTGGCGGTATTCTTCTGCGTGCTGAACGTGGTGAAAAATGGTGGTTGGCGTAATGATGACACTAGGAGATGTATCCGTAATGATGATGACATGACCTTCTAGTATATGGTTAGCGGCGACATCTGGACGCTCGGTGTAGCGTACAAGGGGAAAGGGATTGTATCCTTGTTTAATAATGAATTCTTCAATCGTTTTATCAGACATCGTCAGCCCATCGACTTTGATTCCTGATACTTCTTTCTCTATGATATCGACAAGATCTGGGTCCGCAATATCTTCAATGTAGCAAACACATACATCCGCTTTCGAACGTTCGCCTACTTTGAGCATTTTGTATCTCAGTTTTTCATCTCGCACCCGTCTTCGTATGAGCGCTGTATTGACAATAATGTTTTCAACAAAGCCGTCTCTTGCGCCCCGGACAACCTTTTCTGTATCCGGCTCCTCTGGCATTCTGCCAGGATAGCTTCTGACATCAATGATAAATGCGTAGTTTTCACCTTCTACTACAACTGCCACAAGCCCCGACAGCACTTGGTCTACCGCTTCATCGAGCGTTTCAACCTTTGAGACCTGCTGATTGACTAGACGGTTCTCGACCACACGTGCCAGATCATCTGATTCAGGTTCGTTGTCATTGATTTCAATTAGCTCTTTTAATAAGTAGATGACATACTGTGTATCACACAGTCCATTTACATAGTAAAGTTGGATTTCCTGATCGTGTATATAAATTTTCCGCACGCCAAGGTCAAAGCTGAGACCCATTCCGACATTTTCCTTGAAGTAATCTTCATTTTTCTTCGGGTCTCGGTACACGTTTACCTTGTCTTTCTTCATGGAAACCACTCCTTTCTAAAATTAATTCAACTGCTTTCATTGTGATCGGAGATCCCTTGCTCAGATCATCTTTACGTCCCATTTTGCCAATATCTCCAATCCCAACAACAAACGGAAGATGGAGCGAGTCAAGACAATACACTGTATCCCCGCTCATTTTATGAGGCTCCATTTCAGGAAGACCATGCTTGTCGACACCGTATTCTGTCAGTTCACCCTCCCGGTCAATGGAAACATGAACCTTTGTCCATTCAGCTTGATGCGTTTTGGATGCAACGGCGATCGCCCCAATGACTTCAATTTCAGGGTGACGCGCAACATGTTTCATCGCCGTCTCCCCTGTTCCTTCACCAGTCAGGCCAGAATCATCAAACATGACAAACACTGGATCATACGGCGTTTTTAAAATCATCTGTACAAGTTCAGGCCCTGTCCGTTTGCTTGGATTTCCTTTTGAGCTGGAAATACATCGTCCACCGACTTTGTTAGCAGCAAGCTCAATGGTTTTGGCAGCATATATATCTCCGTCTGTCACTAAAATGACTTTCCGTCTTTGCCCCATATTAGGTTATCCTTTCGGTTTAAAGATAAGAGCGATAATAAATGAGAATAAAATCGCAGCTGAAATTCCAGCAGAAGTTAATTCAAAAATACCGATCCCGATTCCGATGAACCCGTGTACATCTGCCTGATGCATCGCCCCATGAAGCAAGCTATGACCAAAGCTGACGATTGGTACGGTTGCGCCCGCACCTGCAAATTCAATAAATTTATCATAAATACCGAATCCGTCTAAGATGGTACCCGCCACAACAAAGGTGGTCATGACATGTGCAGGCGTAAGTTTGAGTACGTCTAGTAAAAGCTGGCCAATGACGCAAATAAGTCCGCCTGCAACAAAAGCGATAAGATAATCCATTAGCTCTCTCCTCCTGCACGCTCAAATACGACACCGTGCGCAATGGTTGGAATGGTCTCTTTTTGCTGGACCATCGTCGGGCTGAGAAGTGCCCCGGTTGCGACAACCAGTACTCTTTGCAAATTCCCTGCCTTCATTTCTTGAAAGATGTGACTGAATGTCACAATAGCTGAACAAGCACAGCCGCTGCCTCCAGCGAACACGTTTTGATCGGGTGTATAGATGATTAATCCGCAATCATCGTGCTTTCGGCCGAGCTGAATGCCGTCTTCTTTGAGCAGATCCTTTAAGATCGGTGAGCCAATGCCAGATAGATCACCTGTTAAAATAAGATCGTAATCGTCAACCGTTCTCTCTAGATCTTCTAAATGCTGCTTGATGGTATCTGCTGCTGCCGGTGCCATTGCGGACCCCATGTCAAATGGATCTGTAATCCCAAGATCCATAACTCGTCCCACGGTTGCGCTTGTAATTTGAATTTGGGAGGGCTCTTGGCTGATAATAACGGCCCCGCTCCCAGTCACTGTACTTGTCGCTGTATCTGGTTTTTGTCCGCCGTATTCTGTCGGATTACGAAATTGGCGTTCTGCCGTCGCATTATGACTGCTTGTCGCAGCAATGGCTCTTTTTGCAAAACCACCATCTACTAATGCCGAAGCAATGGCGACCGATTCCATTGATGTGGAGCATGCTCCAAATAAACAAAGAAACGGGATTTTAAGTTCTCTTGCCACATAGTTTGCTGTGACGTTTTGATTCAGTAAGTCTCCTGCCAGCAAAAGATCAACATCGCTTTTTTGCAAATTTGCTTTTGATAAAGCGGTTGATATCGCATCATCCATGAGCTGCCTTTCAGCCATTTCCCAGTTCTTTTGATAACAATGCATTTCGTCGTATGTTTTATCAATAAGATGACCGATCGGGCCTTCTTTTTCTTTCGGTCCTGCAGCTGTTCCTTCTGCATTGACATAAAGCTTGTGCTCAAATACCCAAGATTGTTTACCTGTTAGTTTCACGTTTCATTCCTCCTACGAAAACGCCTTTTCCAAGATGTATCGAATGATCCCTACGACATATGCCGAGACGACACCAAAAACAATGACGTTCCCAGCAAGCTTAAACATGTTCGTGGCTACACCTAACACAAGCCCTTCACTTCTATGTTCAAGAGCAGCACTTGTCATGCTGTTTGCAAACCCTGTCACCGGGACAGCGGATCCCGCTCCAGCAAACTGGCCGATTCTATCGTAAATACCGATACCAGTTAATATAGAAGAAATTAAAATGAGGGTCGCTACGGTTGGGTTCCCTGCTGTCTTTTCATTAAAATCAAAAAAGTGAATATAGAAATTTTGCAGCCCCTCGCCTATGGCACAGATCAATCCACCAACAAGAAAAGCCTTGATGCAGTTGAGGACATAAGGAGGTTTAGGCTGATACGTTTTCACCTTAGATGGATAGTTCTCTTTTAAACTCGACACGTGTTGTTCCCTCCAAATTCTTAAATATAAATTAGCCAATGAAATAGTGAACCAAATACCTTTCCTAAGACAATGGCCATGAGAAGCAAAACAATTTTCCCGTCCATTCCAATTCTTTTCGTTAATATAGGAAGTACATTTAATACTTCAGTCAGCGCAGCTGCAAGCATGCCGACGAAGATGCCCGCTAAAAGACCGATCGGAAGTGCCAGCCATTTGGATAAATGCAAATGTATTGGACTTAAGGTTGCCCAGCCGCCAACGACCGCCCCGCTGATGACAGCCGCCTCGTACCCTTGTATGAAGCGCTGCGTTTTGGTTAATTGCATTAAACGAGGGATGATGCCCAGCACTGTGAGAAATGCCACAAACCCTGCTCCTACCGTTAAACCGCCGCCAAGTCCAACAAGCACGACAAAAAGCCACTTACCGATCATGAATGTCTTTCATTGTCTCTTTATTTTCTTTGAGGGCGACATAATGATCGAGATCGAGCTGATATTTAAACATTTCCACTTCAAGCGGACTTGGTTCTTCATTTAAACGCTTTTTAAATACATGATTGAAAAATAAAATCATGCCGAAGCCTAGTCCGAAGCTATATGGAATTTGCAATAAATAAGGATGCTCAACCGTTTTTCCTGTGATCATTTCATATAGGCGGATATGAACGAGCCGCATACTGACATCCTCGTGGAAATTCATAATGGCAAGCGCCGCTCCGACAAATAACAGGAGCCATACAAACACAAATAAAACGGGAGAAAGCTGGCGTTTGCCTGTATCAATTTCGACAATGGCCTCAGCGCCTCCAACGGTTTGAATGTCGATGTCTGGCCATGTTTTTTTGATCGTTTTGACCACATGCATGATATCAAGAACGGCGATGTGACGATCCTTTTTACTGACATGATATATCGGCATTTTGCTAAGCTTTTGCACAGCAAACTCATCACCAGTGATTTGGGCGATATCTTCTAAATAAACAAGCTGATCATTACCGGTCTTGATTCGATGGCGCAGCCGAAGAAAGATTTGTCCGTCCATCCAAGTCACTTCCTATACGATGGGTTAAAAATAGTATGTGGTGAAAAATGGTTCTCATACTGATAGAACTTGATTTACCGGTAATTACCACACAAAAAAAGCCAGCCTAATTGGCTAGCTGTCTTTTTGATCCATTTGCATTTGGATTTGTTTTAAAATTTTCTTTTCAAGCCGCGAGACTTGTACTTGTGAAATACTGAGCCTCTCTGCTACCTCAGATTGTGTTTGGTCTTTATAATATCTTAAGTACACAATGAGTTTTTCTCGTTCTTCTAATTCCTTGATCGCTTCTTTCAGAGCGATTTTATCAAACCATCTTTCTTCTGAATGATCCGCAATTTGATCAAGCAATGTAATCGGGTCTCCGTCATTTTCATACACGGTTTCATGAATCGATGTCGGTGAGCGGACCGCTTCTTGGGCGAGGACGACATCCTCTGGTGTGATATCAAGATATTCGGCAATTTCCTGGACAGTGGGCATTCTTCCGTGAGACTTAGACAATTCATCTCTTGCCCGCCGAATTTTATTTCCAAGTTCTTTTAGTGACCGGCTCACTTTGACTGTTCCATCATCACGAATGAATCGCTGGATTTCACCAATGATCATTGGAACAGCGTAGGTCGAAAACTTCACATCATATGACAAATCAAATTTATCAACAGATTTCAGCAGTCCAATACAGCCAATCTGAAACAAATCATCTGGTTCATATCCTCTATTTAAAAAGCGCTGAACAACGGACCAAACAAGACGCATGTTTTTTTCTACGAGGAGGTCTCTTGCTTGCTGATCACCGTCTTGGCTTTTTTTGATGAGCTCTTTGACTTCATCATTTGACAGCTGGGCTTTTTTTGCTTGCTTTTTTACCTCCACATCCATATGAGCAGCTCCTTTAATTACAAAGCGCTTTGCTTTTTGATAGATGCTTTGTTAAACGGATGGTCGTGCCCATTTCTGGAGATGAGTCTATCATGACATCATCCATAAAATTCTCCATGATGGTAAAGCCCATTCCAGAGCGTTCTAAGTCTGGTTTTGTGGTGAATAGCGGCTGTCTTGCTTCTTCAAGATCTGTAATGCCCATGCCTTCGTCACGGATGGTGAGGTACACAACATGGTCATCAAGTGTGACATGGATATGCACCTTGCCATCTGGATTTCCATCATAGCCATGGATAATGGAGTTTGTCACCGCCTCTGACACAACGGTTTTGATTTCTGTTAATTCATCTAATGTCGGATCAAGCTGGGCGATAAACGCTGCGACTGTCACCCTCGCAAAGGATTCATTTTGACTTAAAGCAGAGAAGGTCAGGTTCATTTCATTCCTCATGATGCCACCCCCAATGTTTGCAATGCCGTTTGCTCTGAAGGCTCCATACGGATGATTTTAAATAAGCCAGACATATCAAATAATCGGTTCACTGCTGGCGAGATAGCACAGACGACCATTTCTCCGCCAAGCTGCTTAATTTCTTTATATCTTCCTAAAATCACTCCGAGACCTGAGCTGTCCATAAACGTTAAATCAGCCAAATTCAGCACGATGTGGCGAATGTCCTCTGTTTCCAAATAATTCGTCACCTTTTGTCTCAATGTTTCTGCGGAGTGATGATCAAGCTCTCCTGTTAACCGAATGCAAAGTACGCTCTCTTTTACTTGAAAATCAATTTCAAGGCTCATCTTTTTATTCCTCCTTGCTCTAATTTCGGATAAAGATTGTTTCTCTTTTTTATCAAGTAAATCCTTCACCATGACAAAACTAGTGACCATTCGTCACATTTAGATGTTCTTTTCTTCTTACTCATAGCAAAAAGACTGCCAATTACAGCAGCCTTTCACATTTTATTTCCATTTCACAAATTCCGCCATCGCTCTTTTCAAGAAAGTCCAAACGCCTGCTTTTTCCATTCCTTCTTTAGCTTCTACAGGGCTTTCATGCAGCACTTTTCCGTCTTTTTTCAAGACAATTGTACCTAGTTCCGTTCCTTTTGAGAATGGGGCCGTGACATCCTGAGACAATTTGATTTCTTTTTTAATCTGATCCACATTTTCGCCTTTTTTCGTTAAAAGGGAGATTGGCTCAGAGGTGACAAGCTGAATTTTTTTCTTTTTCCCTTTGCTTACCTTGATCTCCGCTACATCTTGTCCTCGTTTGTAAAGCGGGTGAGTGGTGTATTGACTAAATGCATAGTCTAACATTTTGACCACTTGAGCGTTTCTGTCTTTCGGTGTACTTGCGCCGAAGACAACTGCAATGACGCGCATGTTGCCTTTTTTAGCGGATGCAGTTAAACAGTATTTGGCTTCGCCTGTAAAACCTGTTTTCAACCCATCGACTCCTGGATAAAATTTAATCAATCGGTTCGTATTCACAAGCCAGAATTTTTTATCCGTGTTTTGACGGAGATAGTCTTCGTAGACCCCTGTGAATTTAGTGATTTGTTCATATTTCAACAGCTCTTTTGCCATTTTTGCCATATCATGAGCTGTACTGTAATGGTCTTTTTCAGGAAGTCCTGTTGGGTTTTGAAAGACCGTAGAGGTGAGGCCGAGTTCTTTTGCCTTTTTGTTCATTTGCTCCACAAACTGTTCTTCAGACCCTGCAATATGCTCTGCCATGGCAACTGAAGCATCATTTCCTGACGCAATCGCAATGCCTTTCATCATTTCTTTCACGGTCATTTCTTCTCCAGGCTCAAGGAAGATTTGTGACCCTCCCATTGATGCTGCATAGTCACTTGTTCTAACCTTGTCAGTCATTTTCAGTTTTCCTTGATCAATGGCTTCCATGATGAGAAGCATCGTCATGATTTTGGTCATACTTGCGGGTGCAAGCTTTTCATCGCTGTTTTTGTTGTAAAGCACTTTTCCCGTGTCACGTTCTATTAAGATCGCTGATTTGGCTTCGTGCACCAATTCTGATGTTTGTTTTTCTCCTGGTTTTTCAATCTTTTCTTTTGCTATCGCTGATGGTGAAACCATTGAGATAAGGATCATTAAAATAAACAATGCACATATATGACGTTTCAAGTGGCAGACCTCCATTATCGTAATCCTTTCTATTTTTTCCTCATACAGGCTGTTTTATTCAGAGATCGTATGATTGCCATAAAAAAACCTTCTGTCGATAAAACAGAAGGCTTCTTGAAACATGCTATGAGAGTTGTTTGACTACATCTTTTACTAAATCAAGGAAACTCGCTTTCACTTTTTCCGTTACTTCAATGACTTCATCATGAGACAGCGGCTGATCTAAAATACCTGATGCCGCATTAGAAATGCATGAAATACCAAGCACTTTGATTCCTGCATGACGCGCAACAATCACCTCTGGAACAGTTGACATGCCTACAGCATCTGCTCCAAGTGTTCTGAGGAAACGAACTTCAGCCGGTGTTTCATATGAAGGACCTGTCATCCCTGCATAAACACCATGCTGTACAGATATACCTAAGCGCTGAGCTGTTTCTTCTGCAAGTGCCAGCAAATCTTTATCGTATGGGGCAGACATATCAGGGAAACGAACACCTTGACTGTCATTTGGTCCAATTAATGGATTGGTCCCCATCATATTGATATGATCTGTAATCAGCATGAGATCGCCTGGATGGAAGGATGTATTCACACCGCCGGCTGCATTTGTCACAATGCATGTCTCAATGCCAATTTCTTTCATCACACGGACTGGAAACGTCACTTGCTTCATATCATATCCTTCATAGAAGTGAAAACGTCCTTGCATAGCACATACGACAGTGCCTTTCAGCGTCCCGATGACGAGCTGTCCTGCATGACCCTCTACTGTTGAAACAGGGAATCCAGGAATATCTTCATATTTCAATTTGATTGGATTTTCAATCTCATCTGCTAAAATGCCAAGCCCTGAACCTAAGATCAATCCAACTGTTGGTACGTTTGTCGATGCTTGTTTAATGTATGCCGCCGCTTCTGAAAACTGTGCTCCCACGAGATTTCCCCCTATTTGAGTTTAGATAAAAAGCTTGTGCCGTATTTTGGCATGGCTGACTTGAAATTGTCTGCAACTGTTGCTCCAAGATCAGCAAAGGTTTTTGCTGTTGGCAGTTCATTTGCTCCCTGATGCTTTTTGCTGTAAGCAATGAGCGGAACGTATTCTCTTGTATGATCTGTTCCGTGATGAACAGGGTCATTTCCATGATCTGCTGTGATCACAAGGAGATCATCCTCTTTCAACAGGTCAAACACTTCAGGAAGTCGTGCGTCAAATTCCTCTAATGCTTTTCCGTAGCCCTCTGGATCTCTTCTATGTCCGTAAAGAGCGTCAAAATCAACAAGGTTTAAAAAGCTGAGTCCTGTAAAGTCTGTTTTAAGTGTATCGACCAGCTTGTCCATTCCATCCATGTTCGATTTTGTTCTAAGAGAAGATGTGATTCCTTCGCCATCATAAATATCAGAGATTTTGCCGATCGCAATCACATCGAGCCCATCATCTTTCAGCTCATTCATAACTGTACGGTCAAATGGTTTTAAAGCATAGTCATGGCGGTTTGGTGTTCTGACAAATGCGCCAGGCTCCCCGACAAACGGACGAGCGATAATACGTCCAACCATATACTTTTCATCTAATGTGAGTTCACGTGCAATTTCACAAATACGGTAAAGTTCATCTAAAGGCACCACTTCTTCGTGCGCAGCAATTTGCAGCACAGAATCCGCAGATGTATAGACGATTAGATCGCCTGTTTTCATGTGCTCTTCGCCAAGCTCGTCTAAAATTTCAGTACCAGACGCAGGTTTATTTCCAATAATGCCTCTGCCTGTTTTTTCTTTTAGTTCATTTAATAGTTCATCTGGGAATCCGTCTGGAAAGACTTTGAACGGTGTGTCTATGTAAAGACCCATGATTTCCCAGTGTCCTGTCATTGTGTCTTTACCATTTGATGCTTCTTGCATTTTCCCATAATACGCAAGCGGCTTTTCATCCGCTGGAATTCCTTTGATTTCTTTAATATGGCTCAGCCCAAGCTTCGCCATATTCGGCATATGAAGCCCGTTCATTTTTTCAGCAATATGTCCTAGTGTATCTGCACCTACATCATTAAATTCAGAAGCATCGGGTGCTTCCCCAATTCCTACTGAATCCATTACGACGAGGAAAATGCGTTTATACTGATAATCAGGCATTAAAAAGCGCCTCCTTCAATATTCTTGTCTTTTGACCTTTCAAAAAGAGAGGTCTGACATCTCAAGTATAAACCGTTTACAAGCCGGTTGACAACCATAAACGGTGCAAACATGAAAAAGCATGACACACGTTCACTGTGTCATGCTTTACTTATGCCCTTGGATGGAATTTGTGATACACATCTTTCAGTCTTGTTTTCGTCACATGTGTATAAATTTGTGTTGTTGAGATATCGGCATGTCCGAGCATCTCCTGCACGGCTCTTAGGTCTGCACCGTTTTCAAGCAGATGTGTTGCAAATGAATGCCTGAGTGTATGGGGTGTGAGTTCCTTTTGAATCCCAGCTTCGATGGTTCTTTTTTTCAAATTCTTCCAGAAACCTTGCCGCGACATTTTTTTTCCGTGATGATTGAGAAATAAGGCATCTGCCGGCTGTTTTTTTAACAGCTTGCTTCTTCCCTTTTCGATATATTCTTCAATCGCACTTGCAGCAGCTTCACCAATTGGCACAATCCGCTCTTTTCTTCCTTTTCCAAAACAACGGATAAAGCCCATTGCGAGGTGAACATCAGCAAGAGTCAGATCCAGCATTTCACTGACGCGAATGCCTGTTGCATATAAGAGCTCGAGCATCGCTTTGTCACGGTAGTCAAACGGAGTGTGCTGATTTGGTGTATCAAGCAGCTTTTCGACTTCCCCTAGTGATAGAACTTTCGGTAGTTTCCGCTCTGTTTTTTGCGTTTCAATGTTCCACGACGGATCATCTGTTGTCACTTTTTCCCGGAGCAGAAATTGATGGAAGGAACGGATCGAGGATAGATGCCGCACTGACGTTTTGCTCGATTTCCCTTCCTCCTTTAGCTGCTTTAAATAATGAATGATATGCAGGCGCGTGACATCTTTGATATCCGTCAGCTGCTCATGTGTCATTAAAAAAGAAAGGTAGTTCTGTAAATCTCGTTTATAAGAAACAATGGTATTTTCAGAGAGTCCTCTCTCTACTGTCATAAAATGAATAAAGTCGGATAATTGATCGTTCAATGATTTCTACTCCCCGTTTTGATAAAAATAAATCAATCGGTCTTGCCAGTTGTCTTGATTCGGCTGATCCATTTCCATCACTTTAATTGCTGCACCCTCTGGTTTATCATAACGATGGTAGCTTTCATATTCTGAATTTATCCATATCATAGCATAATAGAACAAGACGGTAAAACCAGTGAACAAGATGAATACTTTCATCACTTCACCTGTTGTTTTGAGCCATTTTCGCATGATTTTCATGTCCTTTCTCAAGCTTCTCATTACTTCAGCATATGCCAGGTGGGACAAGGAATATACAGCGAAAATGCAAAAAACCTCTTCATCTTAAATGAAAAGGTTCCAATTCGGATTATTTGCCGGATTCATCATCATGACACCGGTGGCAAATACCATGGAATGTCAATCTATGATCCTTAATTTTAAATTTCCAGTCACGTTCAATAATCTCTTCAACGTCTTCTAATAAATCATCTTCTATCTCATCGACTGTCCCGCATTCCATGCAGACAAGATGATGATGGAAGTGAGCGGCTCCTTCTTTGCGAAGATCATATCGCGAAACGCCGTCTCCAAAGTTAATTTTATCAACAACTTTCAGTTCAGTTAGCAATTCTAACGTTCGATAAACAGTAGCAAGACCAATTTCAGGAGACTTCTCTTTTACGAGGAGGTATACATCTTCTGCACTTAAATGGTCTTCTTCATTCTCAAGCAGTACTCTTACTGTTGCTTCACGCTGTGGCGTGAGCTTATAGCTGGAAGAATGAAGCTGTTTCTTAATTCGATCAATCCGATTTTCCATTGACTTTCCCTCCTACGCCACATTACTTGATCATTATATCAAATGATGTGCTGAGAGCCAACTATAATCATTTTAAATTGATAAATAAATTGATTATTATTTAATAACGATTATAAAATTATGAAAAAAGAACACCTGCCAGCTTTTTCATGAGCATGAAAGATACGTAAGATTCAAAAAAGGACGAAAGTGCAGCAAGCGTTAAAATCATCAGCAAAACAGATGCATACCGGGCGAACCACTGAACAGGTGCTTGACTGATGGTTTTTTTCATGAACAGCTGCCCAATGAGACGGATGGAAAACGCAATCGCACATGTACCAATCACTAAATAGGCTGGAATAAGCAATATGTTTTGCGGAAGAACCGATACGAACGAAAGGAAAAAACCACTCAGCCCCATTTGATTTACTAGAAAACCAACTGTAAACCCAACGACAATTCCTTTTAAAAAGATCATGAGAAAGATGAGCGGCAGGCCAATGATAGATATTCCTAGTATCCACATAAGACCTAAATATTTCATATGATGCAAAAAGCTTTGCAAAAACATTTCTTTTGATTCTGCTGCTTTCTCATTCGTCAGCTGACCAAAAAATTGATTTAAATAATAGAATAAATCCTCTTTCTGACTAATTGTCATACTATTAACGATGATGGCCCCAAAGATCACGCCCATTAAAAAGAGTACAGAGACAAACAAATAAATCGATAGATGGTCTTTTACGTGCTGAAGAAGATGTTCCTTCCAAGACTTTTTCCGCATGCGTCTTCCTCCCAAATAGTAAAGGTTACTAGATTCTATGAGAGAGATTACGAAACATGACAGTTTTATTGAAAGAAAAAAGAGAAAGCAGCCTAAACACTGCTCTCTCTTATCATTTATCGGGCGGCTTTTTGTACGTTCACAAGCCCGGCACCATAATAAAAAGGATCTCCAAGCTTTGCAGCCGTTTTTGAAAGTCTCTCGCGCACTTCATCGTTTGTCAAATTCGGATGTTTTGATAGAATGACAGCCGCAGCGCCCGCTACATGCGGTGATGCCATGGATGTTCCACTCTTATAGCCATATTCATTATGAGGAATGGTGCTGAGCGTTGAAACGCCCGGTGCTGAGACTTCCACTTCTTCGCCGACAGATGAATCAAAGGCTCTTTGTTTTCTTTCGTCAACAGAGGCAACCGCCATCACTGAGGCGTACTTAGCTGGATAGTCAACCGTGTTGAGAGAGCCATAACTTCCTGCATTCCCAGCAGAAGCCACAATGAGAATCCCTTTGTCGTATGCTCGATCTACCGCTTCTTTCAGCGCTTCAGATTCACTTGCTCCTCCCATACTAATATTGATGACATCCATGTCATTCTCAATGGCCCATTCAATTCCTTTAATGATCCAGCTATAGTAGCCGTCACCATTTTCATCTGCCACCTTGACCGCATAGATAGAAGCCTTTGGCGCAACACCAACGACACCTACCTTATTATCTAACGCTGCAATTGTGCCTGCCACATGCGTTCCGTGTTCATGCGGGTCAACAAGCGGATCTGACTTTGTTGGAACAAAGCTGACTCCGCCGGTGACATGTAAATCTTCATGTTTGCCATCGATGCCGCTGTCAAGAACGGCTACTTTGACATTCTGTCCGGCGTATCCCCGTTTATGTACCTTTTGTGCTTTGATGCTTTTGATGCCATATGGGATCGTTTGACCGCTTGTTTTTGCCTTTTGGTCTTCCTCAATGAAGGTCACTTCTTTTGCCTGATTCAGTTTCTCTTTCGATGCCTCATTCAAGGAAACTTTCATCATATCTATTTGCTCTATGGATTCTTTTACATGCCCACCAGCTTCTTCGACAAGCTGTTTTTGTGTATGATCTTGAACGGAAGAAGAAAAGCCGATCATGTACTCTTTTTTTGCTTGCTCCTTTGCAGAAATATGTGAGGCGCCGAACGTGACCGATGCCAGCATCATACTTGCCATACAAAGCCTTGCTCCAATTGACTTGACGTTCACAATACTCACTCTCCCTTTCATCTTTTTGTCATTTAACTACATTTTCAGACAAAAAGAAACGACCGTTTGTCCTATTTTTTAAAATTTTTCCATTTATTTGAACTAGTTGTCACAAAAAAGCAAAATAAAAATGCTTATGATCCTCTTGAAAGTGATCATAAGCATTCCTTCTTTTATGTTTTTTCATCATGTGCTGCAAGGCTTCTTGTTTTGTTTTTGTCTTTCTTTCATGTGTGCTAAAATGCGGCATGTTTCCTCTCGACAGTTCCGGGTTTCGGCTGTGCTGCCTTTCAATATGTTCTCGTTTTTTCTTTGCATTGCTTTTTCCCATTTGGCAAAACCCCTTTCGTTGACGTTATGATACACGATGTGACATAAAAAAGATAGACGTATACACGCCTATCTTTCTGTTTTCACCATATCAAGATGAGGAATCCCATCTTCATCATAACAATCTGAAACGGCCTTAAAACCAAATGATTCGTAAAACGACTTCAAGTAGGCCTGCGCCTGAATTTTGACACTTGTTTCACCTAATTCACTCAGCTTTTCCAAAGCCTTGCTGAGCAGCATTTTTCCATAGCCTTTTTTTCGGCCTGCCTGCGTCACAAGAACGCGGCCAATGGACGCCTCTTCGTACATGATTCCGCTTTGAAAAATTCGGCAATAAGCCACAATCGTGCCGTCCTCTTTTGCAGACAGATGAAGCGCTTCTTGGTCCCGGTGATCAATTTCAGGGTAAGGGCATGTTTGTTCAACAACAAACACATTGACTCTTTCCATTAAAATTAGGTAAAGATCCTCTTTTGTTAATTGGTCAAACGTTTGACATGTCCAGTTAACTTGATTCATGATTGATATCCACCTTACCGTACACTCCGCCCCCGCCAGCGATCAGTTCGACTTCACCTTTTCTTGCTTTGATGATGTAATTGGCTGTTTTTTCTGGCAGGATAGCTTTTAGTTCTTGTTCTGTTGCTTGATGAAGGATATTCATCTCTGTGTGAAACACGGCTTTTAGCTTCTCCAGCGTTTTGGCTCCGACACCCGGAATAAATTGAAGCGGGAGCTGATGAACATAAGGAGGTCTTGTTCCTTTGTCACTTTCTTGGTCAGCAAGCTCCTTTAAACGCTCACTCACCCCTTTTGTCATCCGGGTATGTCCGCATGCGTGGCACTTTTCTTGATCTAGCGCGCGAGGTCTTACTCCGCACTTCTCGCAGGTTGTATGATAGTACTTCCCAAGCCGCGGAGCGAGTCCATAATTTCCTGTAATGGCTCTGCCCTCTTTCCCTTCAAGGGCTAGTTTGAATTCGGCAAAAGAGGCATGATCCATTCGGATTTTTGTATATTCTCGCGCAATTTTCCCTAAAGAATGAGCGTCTGAATTCGTTAAAAAGGGATAACGGTTCAGCTCACTTATTTGGGACGCCATTGACGTATCGCAGCTAAGACCTAGTTCAACAGCATCAATGAGGTCTGGGTCGAATACTTCCGTTAAAGACGTGTTGACTCCTTTGCCAAATAAGCTTTTATGCGGCGTGAAAATATGAGCAGGAATAAACAAGCCTCCTAGCTCCTTGACCTTGCGCTGAAGTGTTTTCCCATCAACATAGAGGCGCTGTGAACTCAAATGCACATTTTTCATATGAAGCGCGAGCCATGCGGAGAACTCAGACATTTTGTGAAGTGTGGGCATAAATGCAAGCACGTGAATTGGACCTTTTGAATGGTTATCGTTAATTTCTAATTCACTGCCTAAAAGCAGCACGGTCTGTCCAAATGATAGACCGCCATCATTTAGTTCAGTGTACTTGCCTTCCTCTACACCCTCTATTAATTCTTCTAGGACTTCTGGAGATTGTGCATCAATCACACCAATCATCCCCATCCCTTTACTTTGCGTTGCTTCAATGAGAATTTGGTCAATTGTCAGTGACCTTGCACCTGTAATTTTAACAGCTCTGCCTGTTCTGGTTCTGCCAATATGAATATGGATGTCTGCAAAAAACTCCCTCATTTTGTTGACTTAAGTACCTCTTGCAATTGTAAGTACTGAATGGCATAGGCTGTTTTTGCATCATAAATGTGCTGCTTTTCAATGAGGTGCAAGGCTTCTTCTAATGAAACTTCCATCACTTCAACAAATTCATCTTCATCCAGCTCTCTTTTTTCTTCAAGCGGAACCAGCTGATCTGCAAGATAAATGTGGACGATTTCATCTGCGAAACCAGGTGATGTATAAAAGGCCGTCAGCTTTTGGAGCTGCTGAGTGGTGTACCCTGATTCTTCTTCTAATTCTCGCAGTGCTGTATGTGCCGGCTCTTCTCCTGGCTCTAATTTTCCAGCCGGAATTTCAACGATGGCTCTCTCTAGTGCTTTACGGTATTGCTTGACCAAGATGATTTTATTTTCGTCTGTACGAGCAATGACGGCTACTGCACCAGGATGTTTGATGATTTCGCGTTTGCCTTGTTTTCCGTTTGGCAATTCTACATCTTCAAGAACCAAATCAATGATTTTTCCATTATATAATTCTTTAGTCGATAATGTTTTTTCTTCAAAGTCCTTCAATTTTGTCAGCTCCTCGTTCTACTTTCACTTTTTACTTCATTCATTTTAACATAGATGATTTAGGAGAAGCGAAATGCGAACGCTTGCTTCAATGCGCCACTTGAAATCACCTAGCTTGAATTCCAGATTTTTTTCACTTAATGTGAAGGGATAGGAGTGTGATGGAATTGAAAAAAAGACGAATTGGTACCTCGGATCTTTTGGTGAGTGAGGCAGCACTAGGATGTATGTCCCTTGGAACGGAAAAAGGAAAAGCGCTCTCTTTATTAGATGAGGCTATAGACCTTGGAATTAATTATTTGGATACAGCCGATTTATATGATTTTGGGACAAATGAAGAAATTGTCGGGGAGGCTATTAAAAACAGGCGGCAAGATTTGATTTTGGCCACAAAAGGCGGCAACCGCTTTGAAAAAGGCAAATCTGGCTGGGACTGGGACCCTTCAAAGGCGTACATAAAAAAGGCCGTGAAACAAAGCCTCAAGCGGCTGCAAACAGATTATATTGATTTATACCAACTGCACGGAGGCACGATAGATGATCCTATCGATGAGACGATTGAGGCTTTTGAAGAATTAGTGGAAGAAGGCGTTATTCGCTATTATGGCATCTCTTCTATCCGTCCAAACGTCATTAAAGAATACGCCAAAAAATCCAACATCGTCAGTGTGATGATGCAATATAGTTTACTCGACCGCCGTCCAGAGGAATGGTTCTCTCTTCTTGAAGAACAAGGCATTAGTGTCGTCGCAAGAGGACCTTTAGCAAAAGGGCTTTTAACTGAAAAACCACTTTCGCAAGCAAGTGCAGCGATTCAAAAAAACGGCTATCTTCAATATTCATTTGACGATCTCCAGCAGGTCATTCCTTCTTTAAAGAAAGTCGCTTATGACCTATCACTCACAGAGCTGTCCATTCAATATTTGCTTAAGCATTCTGCGGTCAGTTCCGTTGTATTTGGCGCAAGCTCGGTGGAACAGTTAAAAGAAAATGTTGCAGCGGCAAATGCACGTTCTTTAAGTGACCAAGAAGTAAAAGCATTGACTTACTATACAAAACCATCTGTGTATGAGGCGCACCGGTTTAAATAAGATAAAAAGAGATCGCTTTATGTGATCTCTTTTTTATCGTGTTTTTCTCTATTAAAAATGAGAAGGGGCTAAAAGCCCCTGTACTCTTATCTATTTGCACTTTCATAATACGCATAATTTCCGGCTTTGCCTTTAAGGTGAAATGTAGTACCAAAACGTTGAAAATTATTTGCAAATACGCCATTATCTGAATGCATACATAATCGATTACCTCCACCTTTAAAAGGAGTTACAGAACAATCAACAATTGTAGTCACCGACGTACGAAAATCCGCTTCCGTTGAATCATTTGTAGCAAGAGCTTGTCCAGAAACAGGTAAAAGCAATCCTAAAGATAAAGCAACTCCAGTCATTGTTCTTCTCAATTTCATGTGAATCATCTCCATTTCCAAATTTTTCAATGCATCTTCATTATAAGAAGAATGCTCCTCTATTTAAAGGGTCTTAATTACTATATTTGTAATAAAAAGGAATTTTAATAAATCAATACTCCCGTTTCTTCTATTTTGATCACGTATAAAATAGGTGATGGGATTTAGTTTTAAATCATATTGTCACGAAGCTGAAATGAAGTGAAATTCGAAGGAGTCAGAAGAGTCTGCTCTCAAAGCACCTATGTTTTGAACAAGTTCATTTCTGTTGCTCAATCTCAATGATGACATGAAAAAAAGGAAGCATCAGAGCTCCCTTTTTTTAGCTTTTATATTTTCTCCAGTCCAAATGACTTTCATCTAGCAGCTCGGAGAAGCTTTTATTTTTTTCTTTTTCTTTCTGCTGCCGAAGGAGGTCTTGTCGTTTTTGTTCTTCTCTTTTTTCTGTCTCGGCGGCAAGGTTCTGCTTCATTTGAAGGAGCTGCTGTTTGAGATCCTCGTTTATGCCGTCCTTTAATTTCGCTTGATCTTGATTGGTCTTTTTCATTGTGCCTCTCTCCTTTTGCCCTAAGTGTATCATCCGTTTTATTTGCTGAGCAAGAGTCACGCCAATCTCCCAACATGTGGTATGATCGTCATAGGAAAAACTTCGGAAAGGAAGAATCAGCTGGATGAAGAAATGGATCGCTATACTTGCCTTGATATTATGTCCGCTCGCTGCAATCGGCATTTTTTTCACCAATAAAATGATGTATATTCGAAAATTAACAGATGAAGAGCTCATCAAAAGAGAATCAGATGAAGGACACTATCATCACGAAGAGTTTCAACAGCTTAAAAAAGAGAAAGTGTGTATTCCTTCAGCATTTGGTTATGATCTTCATGGCTATTTTGTGCCGCATCCACATACAACACGCACCATTGTACTTTGTCATGGCGTCACAGTCAGTTTGATTAATTCCGTTAAGTATATGAAATTATTCCAAAAGCTCGGATGGAATGTGATGCTTTATGATCATAGAAGACATGGAATGAGCGGCGGGAAAACCACGAGTTATGGATACTATGAAAAAGAAGATTTAGCGCAGGTCGCGAAGTGGCTCAGACAAAGACTCGGGGAAAATGCCATTATCGGCATACATGGAGAATCAATGGGTGCAGTCACGACTTTGTTATATGCTGCAAATCCGGAAGCAAGCGCCAATTTTTACATAGCTGACTGTCCTTTTGCTTCTTTTGAGGATCAGCTTCTCTATCGATTAAAAACAGATTTTCGTCTTTCAGGGCAATGGATTCTTCCACTAAGTGATCGAGTGTTAAAATGGCGGGATGGATACAGCATTCGGCAAGTTTCACCGCTGGATGTGATCGATCAGGTGAAAGAACCTGTGCTTTTTATCCATAGTCTTCATGATGACTATATTCCATGCGAGCAGAGTCAGCAGCTATATGCTCGAAAAAAAGGTGATAAACAGCTATTTATAGCGCCGCACGGGGCACATGCGATGTCTTTTAGCGAAAATAAGGCAGCTTATGAACAAGAAGTTCAAGGATTTCTTCAACAATTTGAATCGAATGAAGATAAAAGAGGAGAATGAACAGCGGTTCGTCTCCTCTTTTTGAGCTAACTTATGCGATAGTCACCACTGTTGTATGATGTCTGCCCGCCAGCTCCATATGACTCTCTTCCGATTGCTGCTGACTCATGACCGATAATCCTGCAGTTGCTGCCAATAAAAGAACTATCAAACTCGTTTTCATATAAATGACCCCCATTTTGAATTTTTGATATGGCTTGAATCTTCCTTTCGTAAAACCGTGTAGATGCTTCATACAGTCCAAGCTCATTGTAATAATGAGCCGCATCAAGTGCCAATTCCTCAATATCTGGGTATAAGCGCTTGTCCTCGAGCAGGTCTAATGTATCGTCTATGATCGTTATTTCTGCATCAACGTATAATGCTTTTAAGAACTGAAATTTGCAGATGTAAATTTCATCTTCTAATTCACAGGCTTTCATAATACCTTGTTGATAGAGGGTTAACGACTCTTCTATTTGTTTTTGTTTAAACAGGATTTGGGTCAGCATAAATAGTGGGTCTAGAGAGCGATTAAGATGGGTTAAATTCTCCTTTTCAAACACTTCAAGAGAGTCTTTCAGATAACGGCTTGCTTCCGCAAGATCGTTCATTTGGTAATAACAGTTACCTAAGTTGAAAAGGGCCGAACCTATGACTCGAGGGTTTCCAATTGAGCGTGCTCGATTTAGAGCATTTTTAAAGTAGGGCAATGCATGTTCATAGCATTTCAAATCATCATAGTTTGCACCGATGACAAATTCACAGTGGATGATTCTCAGCGTGTACGTTCTGTAGGCAGAGTACGTATCTAACGCTTGCAAGGCATAGTGCATCGAAAAGTGGGTTTGTTTCATGTGGTAGTATATTTCAGCTAATTTAAAGTAAAATTCTGCTCTTTCTATATCATCTGATATGAGATTGAGCTTTTTTTCTGCTGAACGGTAATAAGCAATGGCACTTAAATAGTTTTGCTGTTCAAACTCAAACATTCCTGTGAAAAAATGAACATAGTATTCAAGCATGTCCGTTAATTTCGTTTGCGAATGTTCGATCGTTTCTAGCAGGTTCTTAATTTCTTCATCGTTTGAGGCTTTCTTTGCCGGTTCAAAATATTCAAGCATCACCTTATGGCGAAAATCCATCAGCTGGTAAAACAGCAACAAGTTTTGATCCTGTTCCATCTCCAGAATTTCCTGCTCGATCTCGGCCTTCAGTTTCTCTGCTTTCATGACATGAAATCCGCAAATCTGCCTATACCATTCGTTTATTTTGATTCCAACCTGAGGCGATGACAGCTTGAGCTTCAATTCACTTTAGCACCTCCCTTCTCATATACGATACATGTTGTATTCTATCACATTCCCTCGAATGGAAGAAATATGAAATGTCATTTTTCGCAAAGTTTTCGGTATCCCGCAATAAACGCTTTCATTGCCTATTTTTCGGCATTTATAACCACGATTTTTTCATTTCTATTTTTCTCATTTTGTCGAATTGGTTGTTATAAAACGGTTTTTTTGCGTTTTAAAAGATCATTTTTCAGATTAGACTTCCCTGCTGTTTGATGAGATGATGAAGGCACGAAAAAAACCCTTTTGTCAAAAAAGGGCTTTTATAATACATCTGTTACCTGTTCCATATTCTCTTTGATCCAATTGACAGCTAATTCGAGCGTTGGAAATTCTTCCGTTTCAAATGTGACTTCATCTTGAAGAAGCCAAACGTCCTTTTTCACCGAATCCATTCCACCTATTGACCAATGCAAAAGGGTATAGGGATGATTGTTATTTAAAAACGACACCCATGTTTTATTTTGTGCCGTGTTTTGTATCACTCTAAGCTTCTGATCCACTACGTTTCCACCTTACTTTACAAGTATGCCCATTCTTGGACTGAGTATTTGCTGAGGACTTTTCAGCATCAATGTATTGGCTTTTTCATTAAAATCGATGGTCATTTCCTCATCAAAAAATACCTTCTGTGCAATGTGTATATATAGTTTTAAATGTTGGCTATTATTCAGTTGTTCCCATTCACCTGTTCTTTCACTTGTTAACCAAAGCATTGGTACGCCACTCACTGCACAGCCACAACCTTCTGAATCGTAGCGAAGCAGTAATTCCTTAGTTTCGTTTCCTATTTGCTGTTTTTCTATATATGTTTTAGCCAGTTCTGTGATGTGAATATACATGGCGAACATCCTTTTTAAATTGATGCTTACATTGTAACACATAAAACACCATAAAACATGACACACGACTAAATCCGAAAGTCATATTCTTTGAAATACACGCTCTTCTCACTAGGATTATATCTATCTATTGGCTCTTTTCGCTTCTTGTTTTTTAGAATTATACTTATGACGCTACCAATTTTAAAAGAATAAACAGGAGGTTTTAGATCGTGAAAAAAAGATTATCTCTCTGCTTCATCGGGGCACTGATATTTATGTTGAGTTTCGCTGTGCCAAACATGAAAGCGGCATCTGTCCTTGATGAAGAACGAGAAAGCTATGCGACTTATACGGGATCTGGTTACTCAGGGGGCGCCGCATTATTAGATCCTATTCCATCTGACATGAAAATTACGGCTTTAAATCCTCATGACTATAACTATAAAGGGGTAAATGCGGCACTTGCTGGTGCTTACCTTGAAGTAAAGGGTCCAAAAGGAAAAACCGTTGTGTATGTAACCGATAAATATCCAGAAGGAGCAAAAGGAGCTCTTGATCTTTCTCCTAATGCCTTTGCCAAAATCGGTAATATGGCAGATGGAAAAATCCCAATTAGTTGGAAAATTGTAAAAGCACCGATTAGCGGAAATGTAGCTTACAGAATAAAAGAAGGCAGCAGTGAGTGGTGGGCTGCGATTCAAGTGCGCAATCATAAATATCCGATTATGAAAATGGAATATTACAAAGATGGACAATGGGTGAACATGGAAAAAACAGACTACAACCATTTCCTTGGATTTAATATGGGGTCTAAATCTCTTCCTGTTCGAATCACAGATATCCGCGGGGTCATAGTAAAGGATAAATTACCCGCTCTTCCATCTACTGCTGCTTCACAGGCCTATATTGTAAAAGGCAATGTTCAGCTTCCTAATTAACGAGGAAAAGAGGTAGCTTATTTAAGAGCTTCCTCTCTTCCTTCTCTATCCCAGTGATATGCCTCATTTTCTATTTCTTTTATGATTTCATTCTTTCCTGCCATATAGCTTTGTATATCTTCCGGATACTGATTTGCTAATTGTTCCTTGACAGACGCATACGCTACAGCTCGTTCTGAATGGGCCCTTAAGTAATCTCGAAACAATAAATGCCTTTTCACATCAGGGTGATTTCTCTCATAAACATGGACATGATGCGTACGATTCAAGCCACCCTTTTGAAAAAAACGTCTCCCTTTTATGCCATTTTCACCTAGCGCTTGATATCCAAGATGTTCAAAGCTCTCTCTTTTTTTATCGATCTCTTTTATATGACTTACTTCTATTAAGATATCAATAATTGGTTTGGCAACAAGCCCTTCAACTGACGTACTACCAATATGATGTCCTTCTATCCAGTTCTTTTGAATGATTTGCTTGAGTTGCTGCTTTTCTTGATGGAATTCTTCATGCCACTCTTTTTTGAATTCGACAACCTCAACCTTTCGCCTTGGTCTCCATTTCATTTTTGATAAGGTGAGCTCTTTTGCAACATGAATCACATCTGTTTCAAGAAATCCTAACTTTTCGTATAGCCTTTTTGCAGGGGTGTTTTTTTGCCCTGTGGTCAGTTCTATAGGGACATTTTTCTCCATAATTGTGGACATAAGTCTTGTTCCAATACCCTGCTTTAGCGCTTTTGGATGTACAGCCAATCGACTAATGATCAAATAATCTTTCTGCTCTTCATAAGAGGCAACGCCTAGTAAGATTCCCTTTTGCTCAAAACCAATAAATTGCTCTTTTGCTTTCATTACATCTTGAATGGTCTCTTTTAATGGTGGGAGATCGGCATAGCCAATTTGTTCAGCTTCTTGTTGGTATGCAGCTAGTTGAATATGTAAGATCTGCTTTGCTACATCACTTATTGTTTGATCTAAATTGACAATCATTGCATTGCCTCTAATTTTTTCACAAATAAAACACGATCTTCATTTATTCCATCATAGTCTGAAAACACGGAGATTCCTTCTACAGTTTTGTCCCCTTTTTCAATTTGAAAGCCCAATTTTGCATGATAGGCAATCGATACTTTATTTACAGGTGCTGTTACCGCTTTAATGGTTGTTCTTCCTTCCTGTTTTGCCACATCATAAAAGGCTTGATATAGGATTTTTCCTATCTTTAATTTCCGATGGTCTGGATGTACACCTACAAAATGAATATACGCTTCATCTGAATGAGATTGCGATAAAAAACCGACTAAAAAGCCAATAAGTTCACCTTTTTCAACGACGACAAAACTTGTTTGCTGAAAATGTTCAAAAAATAGCTTCGGCAATTTTGCGCGCAAATCTCTGCCTCCCCACCAGCTTTGGATGACGGATGTGACGGCGTAAAAATCTGACGGCTTCACTTGACGTATCATGATGACCTCGCCCCTTTTCATTTTTGGCTTACCGCTCTCTTTTTTTAAAAAACTGTTGTTTCAATAGTCTACCTGTTCGATTAATTGTTTGTAAAGATCACGTGTCAGCCTTTTTTCCTTTCAGCTTTGTTGATTCTTCGTTCTTTCGCCGTCATCTCCTTTTAAATCTTCACACTTATTTCAAAAAGTTCACTTTTTGTGCGAAAGTTTCATTCTTTTGGTATGTTAAGATGGTTCATATAGGAAATGTAACAAATGTTTATTGGAGATGATGATATTGGTTTGGATTGTTACTTCACTTGTTGTGTTTAGTCTTTTAAAGCTTCTTGTCACTTCGCTGCCTTCTGGTGTTGTGGAACGCCTTTTTAGTCGTTATGCGGTGCATGCAAAAGTAACAAGTGATCAAACAACGATCATGTTTGAAGATCGTCCGCTCAATGATCAGCAAGTATCTGAAATTATTCGACATTTTAATGATGCGATCTTTATTGAACGCTATTATATTTATCCTGGTGATGAAGAGCGTTTTCTTCATCCGCAGGAAGGGCCTGCGCCGCTTACCATGCAAACAAAGCTTGGCAAACATGATGTGACCCTTTATCTGTATCATTACGATGACCACGTGGATGTGGTGCGGCAGTTTACACATAAGCCTAAGAAAAAACTGACGGCCTATCGTTTGCGTTCTGAGCCGCTCCAAACATCTCACAACTTGGCACATGCTTAAAATAATGTTGCATCAAATGAGACGAAGTGGAAGACACTTCGTCTTTTTTGTATGGATTTACACTCTTTTCTTTGAATGATTTACCAGTATCAATTTCGCCTCCTGACGGTTACAATATAAACAGAACATACGTTCTAAGAGGTGAAAATAATGAATGAACGAGCCATTCTGCTTGTGGATATGCAATCGTTTTATGCGTCAGTCGAAAAAGTGGAGGCTCCCCACTTGAAGGATGTGCCGCTCATCGTCTCTGGAGATCCTGAGCGGCGGAGCGGGGTCGTACTTGCCGCCTGCCCGCTCGCTAAAAAACGAGGCGTACAAAATGCATCAAGATTATGGGAAGCGCAGGAGAAATGCCCCGAAGCTGTCGTCGTACGCCCCCGTATGCAGCGCTATCTTGATATCTCTGTCATGATAACAGAGCTGCTCGAACAATACACAGATCTTGTCGAACCCTATTCAATTGATGAACAATTTCTTGATATTACAGGCAGTCTGACACTACTCGGTTCTCCCCGCGAGATCGCTCAAAATATACAAACAACCATTATGAACCAGACTGGCATTTACGCACGTGTTGGCATCGGTCCTAATAAAGTGCTCGCTAAAATGGCCTGTGACCATTTTGCTAAAAAAAACACATCTGGTATCTATGAACTTCGTACAGACAGTGTTGCGGCTGATTTATGGCCGCTTCCGATTGGAAAATTATTTGGCGTCGGCAAACGAATGGAGCACCATTTAAAACGAATGGGCATCAGTACCATTGGGACGCTTGCTGCTTATCCGTTAGACCGGCTTAAAAAACGCTGGGGAATCAACGGAGAGCTTTTGCAGCGAACAGCTTTAGGGCATGATCCCTCTCCGGTCACCATTCACACACATGATCAGCAAAAAGCGGTTGGACATCATATGACTCTTCCCCATGATTATGCGTCTTTTGAGGATATCAAAGTCGCTCTTCTTGAATTGAGTGAAGAAGTGGCAAGACGTGCACGCTTTAAGCATTATCTTGGGCAAACAGTGTCTGTTGGCGTGAGAGGCGCTGATTTTTCTCATCCGACTGGATTTCATAGACAAATCAAGCTTCATTCACCTACACAGTACGGGACAGATATTGCAGACGCAGCCATTCAGCTATGCCAGCAGCACTGGGATGGCCAGCCCATTCGCAGTGTGGGGATTACTCTCTCACAGCTGCAGTCTGACAGCCAATATCAGCTGACTTTATTTGATCACCATGTTCAAAAAGACAAACTCAGCAAAGTATTTGATGCGATCCACATGAAGTATGGACCTGCTGCCCTGCTGCACGCTTCGTCACTGACAAGCGCAGGGCAGGCGTATCACCGCGCCGAAAAAATTGGCGGACATTACAAATAACGGAGGCGAACAGCCATGAATCCCAATAAATTAACACCTGGATACAACCTCATGTGGGAATCAAGCCGAATGATGCTTCCAGAGCACCGGGAGCAGCTGCTTGCTCAAAAACGGAAGAAAAAAGAGTACACCCCTCCCCCGCTGAGCACCGATCAACTGGAGGAAATGAATTTTTTGATCACACAGTCGATTACCGAGGATCAAGCGATTTACGTGACATATGCCGCAGCAGGTATGAAAGAGCAGTTTTGGGGCTGGGTAAAAGCCATTCATTATGAAACGCAGCGCATAAAAATCGTCAATGATGAGGATGTTCTCAACCTGTCCTTGCAGCAAATCGTCGCGATCGACCTTGATTAAATTTTCGCCAAATGACCGCGCGAATCAGTGACATAGAAGCACTGGCAGCAAAAAGCAAACCTCCAAATGGCGAGCCAATCTTGCTTCTTTGCCATATGGCAGATGTCTCCTCCATCAAATTGTGTATTTAATTTGCACAATTTTTCATGTATGATTGGAACATCTTACAAACTCAGGGGAGAAACAGCATGAAAAATAACTTACGTACGTTACATCCGCTTAGTTGGACGATCATCATCGGCACCATATTTGGCCGAATGGCGACGTCCATGAGCATTCCTTTTTTGGCCGTTTATTTGACACAAGTCAAAGGCGCCTCAGCGTCTTCTGCTGGATTAATCATTGCCGTTAGCTCTCTGATTGGGATCGTTGCGAGTTTTTACGGCGGATATATTTCTGATCGTATCGGCAGAAAAAAGGTCATGCTTCTATCGATCTTCGGTTGGTCACTTGTCTTTGTTGGCTTTGCATTTGCAGATGCCATTTGGGTCTTCTTTATCATGAACGCTTTAAACGGACTGTGCCGGGCACTTTTTGAACCAACATCTAAGGCGCTCTTATCTGATGTCACCCCATCAAGTATTCGGTTGTTTGTGTTTAATTTACGGTATACAGCCATTAACATAGGGGTCATCTTCGGTCCTCTGCTTGGCTTATATCTCGGGTCATCGAAAACAACGTTCCCATTTCTCGTTGCTGCCTTCATTTACTTGTTATACGGATTAACGCTGGTCTGGCAATTTCAGAAACATCCAGTTGCTGCTCCAGAAAGCACGAAACAAATTGGTGTCAAAAAAGCCCTTTCCATTATCCAAAAAGATACGGTCTTTAGCATTATCCTCATCGGCGTGACCTTATGTTCGTTCGGTTATTCGCATTTGAGCTCAACGCTGCCTCAATATTTATCCGCTTCGCCTATGATTGAGGATGGTCCGAAACTGTTTGGATACCTTTTATCTTTAAATGCAGTTGTTGTCATTGTCGTACAATATCCGCTCATCATGATCGCCAAGCGCTACTCCACCATTTTGTCGCTGACCACTGGGAATATTCTTCTTGCCGGCAGTTTGTTTGCCATTGCTTTTTCACAGAGTCTCGGCATGCTTGCTTTCATCATTGTCGTGTTTACAATTGGAGAGGTTCTGCTGTTTGCGATGATGGATCTTTTTGTAGACAATGTGGCAAAGCCAGAAGTAAAGGGATCGTACTTTGGTGCGATGGGATTTTCTCAGCTCGGCAGCGTCATCGGACCATTTATCGGCGGACTGTGCATTGACTATTTTGGCGCAGCCCATCCCTTCTCCATTTTTTCAGTCTTGTCGATGGTCACCATCGCAGGTGTCCCGTTCTTACTCATTGGATACTACCGCCTGAAAAAGCGATCCGCAGCTGCGGTCGCTGTTAAAGTCAGTGGAGATCATTAAAAAAACCGCTCTCGTTTGAGCGGTTTTTCTTTATACTCGGCGGATAGCAATCTCTTCCACCTTATGCTGATCACCTTTTTTCAAAATGAGATCGGCTCGATATTTTGTCGGTAAAATATTTTGATATAAATTAGGGCGATTGACGGTATTCCAAATCGTGCTTGCCATGTGATCTGCCTCTTCATCCGTCAAATCTTTGTATTGATGAAAAAAGGATTCAGGGTCTTGGAAAGCTGTTTCCCTTAGCAAACGGAACCGTTCTTTATACCATGATTGAATTTGCGTTTCAGCAGCATCTACATAAATCGAAAAATCAAAGAAATCTGATACAAACACACGCGGTTCATCCTTCAGATCATCCAGCGCTGGTGATTGCAGCACATTGATTCCTTCAATGATGACAATATCGGCATCCTCCACTGTTTCATACACCCCTTCAAGCCGGTCATAGGTCAGATGCGAATATACCGGGGCATGAACAGTTTGTTTGCCTGATTTTAATTCGTTTAAAAAAGATAACAAGGCTTTGACATCATAGCTTTCCGGGAAGCCTTTCTTTTCCATGAGTCCTCGATCCTTTAATTCTTTTTGAGGATACAAAAAGCCATCTGTTGTCACAAGACTCACTTTCAGCCCATCTCCAAGTCTCGATAAAAGCGTTTCAATGATACGAGCCGTTGTACTTTTCCCGACAGCCACACTTCCAGCAATCCCAATTAAAAAAGGGATTTTCGCATGATGCGGGTAGTTTAAAAAGGCATTCACATGCTGATTTTTTTGTTTTTCTGCAAAGACATGCAATGTCAGAAAACGAATAAGTGGTATGTAAATATCTTGAACTTCTTCAAGCGATAAATAGTCATTCAACCCTTGAAGTGCTCTCGCTTCCTCTTCTGAAACAGATACCGGCATATATTTCCCAAGAGCAGACCAAGCCTCTCTTGTATGCCGTGTATATAAAGTATTAAAATCTAGTCGCGTGTCACTCAAAGTCTTTCCCACCAATCTTCACTAAACTCGTAACCAAAAAGACGATAATCCGATTGTAGCTTAAAATGAAGGCGCTGTCTTTATTTTTCAACTAAAGTTTGCTTCTTTTGCGAAAAAAAGCATTAAAAAAAGGAAAATGAGGGTAAATAAGAGTATTCAGTTCGATAGATAGAAGGGAGCACACCAAATGAAATATGTGATGATTGGCGGAGATGCAGCAGGAATGAGCTGTGCTATGCAAATATATAGAGAGGATCCAGAGGCACATATTGTCGCTTTTGAAAAAGGAGAGATTTTCTCATATGGACAGTGCGGCCTTCCCTACTTGATCGGCGGTCTCATTGATCATCACAGCAAGCTGATTGCACGCAGCACTGAAACCTTTCGCGACAAATATGGAATTGATGCTAGATGCTTACACGACGTGACCTCCATTGACCCAAAGCAAAAAACGGTGTCAGGTCATCATACGAAAACAAAAGAACCATTTATCGAAAGCTATGACCGCCTCTTAATTGCGACAGGAGCAAGCCCCGTCACACTGGGTTTAGACAATCAGCCGCTAGAAGGCGTACACGTATTAAAAACCATTCCGCATGCGCTGTCCATTTTAGACCATTTAAAACAAAATATCACACATGTCACCATTATTGGCGGCGGGTATATCGGCTTAGAAATGGCTGAAAATTTAAAAAAGCTGGGAAAAAAAGTACATATCATTCAGCGGGGTTCAACACTAGGTCCGGGCTTTGACCCCGATATGGCAAAGCATCTGAAAGAAGAGGCGGATGCCCAAGGTATTCACGTGACACTTGGGGAAACCGTGCAGACATTAGAGGGCGAGTCACATGTAACAGCTGTTCAAACAGACAAACAAACCATTAAAACGGATATGGTCATCATGGCCATCGGCGTCACACCGCAAACATCCTTTTTAGACAAAACAGGAATCAAGCGTCTTCCAAATGGCGCCATTGTTGTAAACGAATACATGCAAACCAATGTAAAAGACATCTATGCTGCCGGGGATTGCGCAGCAACTTATCACCGCATCAAACAATCACTAGATTATATTCCGCTCGGCACAACGGCGAATAAACAAGGAAGAATCGCTGGTTTTCATATGACGGGAACAAACCGGGCGTTTCAAGGCGTGACTGGAACAGCAGTGATGAAATTTATGAGCATGACAGCAGGACGAACGGGCTTATCAGAAAAGGAAGCACAAGCAGCTGACATTCCTTATTCCACCATCACCATTGACAGTACGGATCACGCTGGATATTATCCAGATGCGCAGAAAATGAAAGTCAAACTGATTTACAGAAGTGATGACTACACCTTGCTCGGTGCCCAAATCATCGGAAGAAACGGTGTAGATAAACGGATCGATGTGATGGCAACTGTCCTTTACCAACAGCTGACCATAACAGATCTTGAAGATTTAGATATTAGCTATGCCCCGCCTTTTAACAGTGTGTGGGACCCGCTTCAGCAAGCAGCAAGGCGGAGATAAAAAGACGGTCACAATGGCGTCTTATCTCAAAAAAAGAAACCAGCTCACGACCGGTTTCTTTTTGTTATTTTTTCATCATCGCTTTGCGTGCTGCTTTTTCAAATAAAAACGGGAATAATTGATACAATTTACTGCCAGCGTTCATCCATCCAGGCAGATTAATCTCTCTTTTTTTCGTCATCATAGCGGATACGACCTTCCCAGCCACCTTGTCCGCACTAAGCATCATGAATTCAACATTCTTCACATATTCACCGCTGCGATCGGCGATGGTAAAAAAGTCAGTGGCGATCGGTCCTGGATTCACCGTGGTGACGTGAATGCCGAGGTCTGCCAGCTCCATTCTAAGGCTGTTTGAAAATCCAAGGACGGCATGCTTTGATGCCGAATAAATGGCTGATTTCGGAGTGGCAATCTTTCCTGCCTGAGAAGCAATATTGATAATATGTCCATGTCCTCTTTGTTTCATCTCTGGAATGACCTTTTTCGTGCAGGCGATTAAGCCAAACACGTTTACTTCAAACATCGACACCATTTCCTCAATGGACGCATCTTCAACGAGATCAAACGCACCAAAACCGGCATTGTTAACCAAAATATCAACAGCCCCCACTTCTTGATATGCGCGATCAATGTCCTCAAGGTGACTGACATCTAACTCCACGATGTGACACACCCCGCCAGCACTCATAATCTTTTCTTTTACACCCGTCAGCTTTTCGATTCGTCTTGCTGAAATAATGATTTCTGCGCCTTCTTCTGCTGCCAAGTACGCCATTTTTTCACCAATGCCCCCAGATGCGCCTGTAATCCATATCCTCTTTCCTGTTAATCTCCCCATGCGTTTCACTCCTTAGTTTGCCCTGTAATAGAGAATTCCGTCTTTTTGCACTTCTTCAATTTGTCCAGCTTCTAAGAGGACATCCAGCTGCCCAACTGTCTCCGACATCGTTAAAAATAAGGCCTCTTCATACAGCACTGGAAATAGCTTGCGGCAAAGATGAAAGGCAGTCATTTCTTTTCGTTTGAGCAGCTGATACATCGTATTTGCCCGTTTCTCTTGTTTCTTAAATCTTTCTTCGATCAATTCATGATGAGAGGTAATGAGCTCACCGTGTCCTGGATAAATCGTCTTGATTGGCAGATGCAATAATCGATTGAGTGATGCTTTATATTGAAGCAGCGATTTTTGGCGTTCCTCCCCTTCAAACGGCGCTTCCATTAACGGGTTTGAGGAAATGGTCGTCAAAAGCAGGTCTCCACCAATGAAATGGCCCGTTGTTTCATCTAGAAAGGAAAGATGAGATTGTGCATGTCCCGGTGTTTCCATCACGAAGAAGTGTTCATGCCCTTTCAACCGATCGCCTTCTTTGATGACGTCATCTACATGTGCAGTACAGGAATATGCATAAGATTGCTTCACGATTCTTTCACACTCACCTTGACGAAGCGGCACACCTAACTGCTGAAAAAAGCGTTCCATAAAAGCAATTTGACGCTCTTTAAACACAGGGTCCTGGCTAATATACGGCTCATTTAACTCGTGTCCGATCACACGGACATGAGGTTTCATCAGATTTAAAAGACCGACATGATCTGCATGATGATGGGTCAACACCACTTGATCAATATCGTCTATCGATAAACGATGCTCTTGTAATTGCGCGACAAAGGCGTGCTCCGCCTCTTCTGTCATCGGTCCGCAGTCCACTAAGGTCACGGCTTCTCCTTTTAATATATATGCATGTACATCCCCAACAGCAAACGGTGTAGGGATGGATAATTGAATGATGTCTTCTTTCACTTTTATATGTCATCTCCTGCTTTTTGACTCATGGTTCATTGTAACTCTGTCTTCTTTATTCATTGTATCTTGCAAAAGGCAGACTGTCATGCGGTTTAGGCGGTCAATTTTTTTATCTGTCCCTATTGACACAAACTTGTCCATCGTTGCATAATGAACAACAAATATAAGATGCGCGATGACAAGGATTAGTAAGCAAAATAATGATGAAAGAGAGTGAGGTCCGCCGGCTGTAAGGCCTCACCGTCCTCTTATTTGCTGAACCTGCCCTTTGAGCTGTTAGGCAAACCTAAACGTTTCCCGCGTTAAGGGACTAGAGCTGAGTATGCATGTCTGCATGCTAATTGAGGGTGGTACCGCGAAAAACCTTTCGTCCTTTTCAGGCGAGAGGTTTTTTTATTTTCTACAAGGAGGAGCAGCTTATGAGTAAAATTGGATTTATTGGTGCAGGCTCGATGGCAGAGTCGATGATAAAAGGTTTATTAAAAAGCGGCATCATGTCAAATGAAGATATTATTGTCACAAACAAAACGAATGAAAAACGTCTAGAAGAATTAAAGGTGCGTTATGGGGTCAAAACGGATTTCTCTCGTTCTTTTATTTATGAAGAAGCGGATATTCTCGTATTTGCTTTAAAACCGAAAGATGCGGAAAGCGGGATATCTGATGTGCGGCCTCATTTACAAGGACAGTTGATCATTTCGATTTTAGCTGGCATCTCCATTGAAACGATTCAGCACTATGCTGGCGAGAAGACTGCGGTGGTTCGCGCAATGCCAAATACATCAGCGGCGATTCAGCAATCAGCAACAGGCATTGCCGTAAGTCAAGAAGTGACAGAGGATCAAAAGAATAAAGCAATCGAGCTGTTTGAAACGATCGGTCATGTGACGGTATTGGATGAATCACAGCTGAATGCTGTTACAGCTATTGCAGGAAGCGGCCCTGCCTTCATTTATCATTTGATTGAAGGAATGGAGCGAGGCGCCTCGGAACTTGGGATGGACCAAGCAACAGCGAAGTTACTCATTTGCCAGATGATTGCGGGCGCCGCCAACATGCTTCAAAGCAGCGGTAAAGAACCTGCTGAATTGCGCAAAGAAATCACAAGTGAAGGCGGAACGACAGAAGCCGGCCTGAACACACTTGCTGCCTATCAATTTGAAGAAGCCGTTGTCGATTGTGTTAAAACGGCAACAAAACGCGCAGCAGAATTAAACGAAATGTTTTCAGCAAGCACGTATAAATGATAGAGAAAAGCACCTGTTTTGATGACAGGTGCTTTTTTACATACTGCTATCGTTCACTCTTTGACATGATGGCTTTGATTTGATCCAGATGATGTTGTTCATGTAAAGCGATGGTTTCAGCTAATATTTGCACTGTCATCACCCCTTCTTCAGGATGCACACCCGATTGCTCCCATGTATCCTTTTCTAATAGATGAAGTGTGTTGTTTCTTCTCTCTTTCAATCGTTTGATCAGTGCTTTGATCTCCTGTTCGTTATACCTTTCATAGCCTCTTTCCTTCACATATATTTCAGGATCATACGATTGAAAAGGCGTCTGCTCATCTGATATCGCCTGCTCTATCCGCTCTGACCAGACTTCTTCTGTATCATACAAATGCCCTGCGATTTGCTTGATCGACCACTTGCCCTCTCCCAAAGATTGATCTAGCGTGTGCTCATCACATATTTCCACTAGCTTTTCTAGTTCACGGATACTTTCCTGAAGCGATGTAATGATGTATGTTTTTGTTAATTTTCCAGTTTCCATTTCATCCTCACAATCTCCCTTCAAATAAGTGTAAGTCTTATTCTTTATCATACTCTATCTAAGTCGATGGATCGTCTATTTAAAAATAAAAGCCCTATCATCACGATAGGGCTCTTCATCATATACTTACTTTTTCTCTAACAAAGCATGAATCACTGATTCTAGTAATTCTGGCAAAATGCCGAATGAGAACGGGATGTGCAGCCGCTCTGTCCATTTGTGCGGGTCCTTTCCTAATGGCCCCACGTTGATAACTGGAACGTAAAGTGCTCCCTTTTCTCCTTCCGGTAAAGAATAGCCTTTTTGATAAAGCGGCATATTGGTCGTGTAATGACCTACTTCCTGTTTTTCGAGCTGTAAGTAACTTAAATCAGACAATCCAGGGAAATATTTCACTTCTTCTATTTCAAGTCCATAACTCTTTTTTGCCTCTATTTGAATCCTCTTTAAGGTTGCTTGGATATGCGGATCTTCCGTTGAAGAAACCGCAGGATAAAATGGCGGACTATAAAATAGAACAATCAGCGGCCCTTCTTCCTTACAAAGCGTCGTCAGCTCAGAGATGATTTTGGTTGAAAAATCACGATCTCCAAGCTCACCTCGATTGGCGAACGCATAGTTAACAATGCGTTCAACCTCCTGTTTACCTGAGCGTTCTGCAGCTTTTTGATACAGCTCATGATACGTGAGAACCGTGATCCTCGTATCAATCGGTGTAAAAGGTTTAAAGCGCTGAAATTCAACTGTTTTCTGTTTGAGATTTGCCTCGATTTCGTCTGCTGCTCGTTTCGCAGTGTCATAGAGAAGCCCGTGCAGTTCTTCACTTGAACGATTCATCATCAGCACATTAAATAAAGAAACAGCTGTGTGAGGTGTTTGAACGGAATAGGCTTCTTTTAAGTCCTTTTGCATCAAGTTGGTGGGCGGCGGCGTGACTTCACCGTCTACTTCCTCACAATAATCACTATTCAGCTCTAACAGCCGGTTTAATTCAGATACCATAAAATTCGCATTTAAGCCTGAGAATGGCTCTCCTACATGCGTTTCAATTCCTTTGCAGAAAAATCCGGCCAGCACCTTCCCTATACTGCCTGTATACATATATTTGTGTTCATCACCTGGATATTTTTCAAACATGGGCTCACTGTTTAAGCACGCGGTATAGTCAAGGTCATGCTTTTCCTTAAGCTCCTTTAGTTTCGGAACAGCTTCAAGCATTCCTTGAGAATTCACTTCTTCATCAGGGACTGTGACGAGCAGGACATTTCCATGAAAGGTTTCTGTCATCGCTCTTTCCAGCATAGAAAGCTGTACAGTAAGACCTGCTTTCATATCCATGGCACCTCTTCCAAACAACCAGTCACCTGAAGCTAGATCTTCTCTTGCTCTTTTTGGGAGAAGCGCACTTTTTTGAGAAAATGACGCCATTAACTCTTCTGGCTTGCATGCCATGTTTTGAAATTCACCGTAATCTTCTGTATCGACGACATCGAAATGACTAAGCAGCAAAACGGTACGTGGCAGCGTGCTGCGCTTTACAAGCGCCGTTAAATAATACCGGCCATCTTTCATCGGATGCAAAGCCAAATGATCAGGGTTCTGCTTGAAATAAGGCCGCTCCCTCAGCAAATAATATAAATATTCAGCTAACGCGACTTCTCCAGTTGTACCCGATATGCTTTCATACTGCATAAGAGCGGTGAGCAGTTCCTTTAGTTCACTCTCTGTTTGCCATTTCATCCCTTTTCCCCCTTTGTTGTCTCTATCTCTCCATTATACAAAAACGCGTATAAAAGCTATATTCTTTGAGCACCTTTTATGACGAAAGTTTGAATGGCTGTTATAATCGGCTATACAATTCCATGAGGAGGCGAAGGTATTTGGAAACAAAACTCTTTTCACCTTGGACATTAAAAGGTGTTACACTGAAAAACCGCATCGTGATGTCCCCGATGTGTATGTATTCATCCTATGACCATGATGGGAAATTACAGCCTTTCCACTTTACGCATTATATTTCCCGTGCCCAAGGTCAGGCTGGCCTGATCATGGTGGAGGCAAGTGCTGTTTCTCCCGAGGGAAGAATTAGTGATCAAGACCTCGGTATTTGGAGTGATGAGCACATTGAAGGATTTGCTTCATTAAACGAACAAATCAAAGCATACGGAACCAAGACAGCTATCCAGCTGGCTCATGCAGGGCGTAAGGCTGAACTAGGTGGTGTCATCCTGGCACCATCAAGCATTCCATTTGATGAACAGTCTAAAACCCCTGCCGAGATGTCTATCGATCAAATCAAAGATACCGTTCAGGCGTTTCAGGATGCAGCTGTCCGAGCAAAAAAGGCCGGCTTTGACATCATTGAAATTCATGGGGCGCATGGCTATTTGATCAATGAATTTCTTTCACCGCTGGCAAATCATCGAACAGATGACTATGGCGGTTCACCAGAGAACCGTTATCGTTTCTTAAGAGAAGTCATCGATGCAGTCAATGAAGTATGGGAAGGACCATTATTTGTCCGTGTGTCTGCTTCTGATTACACGACAAAAGGACTTGATATTGCAGATTACATTGGCATTGCTACATGGCTGAAGGAACAAGGTGTCGACTTAATCGATGTCAGCTCAGGCGCTGTCGTACAGGCGAAAATCAACACATTCCCTGGCTACCAAGTGACCTTCGCAGAAAAAATAAAAGAAGGTGCCGGTATTCAAACAGGGGCAGTCGGTCTGATCACATCTGGTGTACAGGCAGAGGAAATTTTACGAAATCAGCGTGCAGACTTAATCTTTATAGGCAGAGAATTTTTACGGGATCCATACTTTCCAAAAACAGCTGCTCAAGAACTTCGTACATCTATCGAAGGCCCGCGTCAATATGATCGCGCTTGGTAAAAGCTCATAGAAAAAAGGTGTCTATTTTTTGAAATAGGCATCTTTTTTGTTTTTAAGAGAAACATATCAGCCTTTTGTGCCGTCTTTTAGCTAAAGAACCACTTAGAGGAGATGGAAGAATGAACTCGGCAATGATTGAAAGAATGTATCATATAGATGGACATCATTTTTATACAAAACATCGTCAAGGCAAAAGGCAAGCCACCATTATCTTTGAAGCAGGCTACGGCATTTCGGGTGATACGTGGTCGAATATGGCCCGCGATATTGATCCTGAGCTTGGGGTTTTCTTATACGATCGATTAGGAAATGGAAAGAGCAGTGACAGCAGTGAAGGAAGAACATTGCATGATCTTGCAGATGATTTAGATGCGCTGCTAGAAGAAGCCAATATTCAGCCACCCTTTCTCATTGTGGCTCACTCATTTGGCTCTCTTGTTAGCCGGTTATGGGCAAGTCGCAGAGGAGATGACGTCATTGGCATGGTGATGTTAGACCCAGCAAGTGAGGAGCAAGAACAGGTCATCCTGCCGCTTTTATCAAAGGAAGAACACACCTCATATATGGCGCAATTCACAGCAGAATGTACGCATGAGGACTTTCAGCAAATGCTAAGTACAATGAAAGAGGAGCAAACCCATTATGGGATGATGCCGCTCCTTGTCATTTCATCAGGTAAGAGCCGATTGTTTCATCCAGCGCATGAAGCTTGGCTCAGACTTCATAAACGGATGCTGTCTTTGTCATCCCAAAGCGGATGGATTCAGGCGCAGAACAGCTCGCACTATATTCATCATGATGAACCGCATATTGTGCAGCTTGCGATCTATGATGTATGGTGCGCAGCCAAACAACCTGTTTCCTATTATCAAACAGCCAATTAAAAACAAAAACTCCTTGACTAGTTATCAGTCAAGGAGTTTTCTTTTCTTTATGCCGTTGGAGCAGACTGACTTTTTTTAGAAAGCAGCTTTTCAATGCTGACAAGCTGAACACATAATGTAAAGATGTCAATCGCTTGCTCTAGCTCTTCAAGTGTTGGGAACGTTGGCGCAATGCGAATGTTACGATCAAGCGGGTCTTTTCCATAAGGATATGTCGCGCCTGCACCTGTCATTGTAACACCTGCTTCTTTTGCCTTTTGCACAACAGCTTTTGCACAATGATCGAGCGTATTTAAACTAATGAAATATCCGCCATTTGGCTTGTGCCATTCAGCAATGTCTTTCCCGCCAAGTGTTTCATCAAGAATGGAAAGAACGAGGTCAAACTTTGGCTTAATGATCGCTGCATGTTTTTTCATATGTTCCTTCAAGCCTTCTGGATTCTTGAAGAAACGAAGATGTCTTAATTGATTGATTTTGTCTGGTCCGATCGTTTGAACCGATAATTGCTTTTGAGTGAAGCTTACATTGTCCGGGCTAGACGCCATCAGTGCAATACCTGATCCTGGGAATGTAATTTTAGAAGTAGACGCAAACATAAACACACGATTTGGGTGCCCTGCTTCCTCTACTGCTTGAAAAATATCTTTTAACGTATCAGGCGTATCAGTTAGATGATGGACTGCGTATGCATCATCCCAAAAAACGCGGAAGTCGTCTGCTTTTGTTTTCATAGAAGCGAGGCGGTCAACAACCTCATCTGAATACGTAATGCCATCTGGGTTGCTATATTTTGGTACACACCAAATGCCTTTAATCGCTTCATCTTCTGCGACCAATTTTTCTACCTGATCCATATCAGGTCCATCAGCCTTCATATCGACTGTGATCATCTCTATGTTAAATAGCTCACAAATGGCAAAGTGACGGTCATATCCTGGGCTTGGTGCAAGGAATTTTACTTTTGGCAGCTTTCCCCAAGGTGTTTTGCTGTCATATACGCCGTGAGTCATGGCACGGGCAATGGTATCGTGCATCATATTAAGGCTGGAATTACCGCCGATGATGATTTGTTCTGGCTTCAGATTGAGTACATCTGCAAAAAATGTCTTCGTTTCAGGAAGCCCTGTCAAGCCGCCATAGTTTCGCACATCTGTGCCATCCTCAGCAGTCATCGCATCCTTTGATGTCACAACATCGAGCATGCCCATAGACAAATCGAGCTGTTTTGGTGAAGGTTTTCCTCTAGACATGTCTAAGTGTAAGTTTTTACTTTTATAAGTTTCGTACTCATTTTGTAGTGCTGCATATAGGTCATTTAATTCTGCTTCACTTAACGCTGTAAAACCGCTCATCTTTGATTGTGCCTCCCGTATTCTTCATAGTTTCATTCGTCATTTGTTTTTTCTTCACCATTTTACCACTACCTGAAAAAGAGAGTCATTATAAATATCAAAAAAATCACACAACTTTTTTTGACGATTCTTCCAATTTTTACAGCGTGCGGTCAATGGAAAAAGAAAAGAAATCATGTGCAGCTTCTGTCAGCGGGAATATATCGCGGGCTTCTTTCAATAGTTGTTTCAGTGCCTCTTCTCCTTGGTAACGTGCACTAATATGGGTCAAAATTAATCTTTTTGCGCCTGCTTCCTGCGCCGTTTTCGCTGCTTGTTCTGTCGTGCTGTGATAATAATTGTAGGCTAGATCAGCATCTTCTTTACCGAATGTTGCTTCATGGACTAACACATCCGCATCTTTGGCAAGCCTTGTTATATTCTCGCATAAACGGGTATCTCCTGAAAATGCAACGATTCTCCCTTTTTTAGGGGGTTCCAAATAATCGGTTCCATCAATGATTCTTCCATCTTCGAGTGTCACGGTTTCCCCATTTTTTAACTTCTGATACAAAGGTCCAGGTTTTACACCGATTTCTTTCAGGTCTTCGGCTTTTAATGCACCTGGTACATCTTTTTCCACTACCCGATAGCCGTAAGCTGGAATACCGTGAGATACTCGTCTTGCTTCTACTTGAAAGGTATCATCTTCAAATATGATCCCTTCATCTATCTCTATGATATGCAGCGGATATGTCAAATGCGTTTGTGTAGCTGAAAGTGCTGCGTTCACAAACGCTTTGATGCCCTTAGGCCCATAGATCGTTAGTTCATCCTCTCCGCCTTGAAAGGATCTGCTGCCAAGCAGTCCTGGGAGACCGTATACATGATCACCATGCATATGAGTGATAAATATTTTCTCGATCTTTCTCGGTTTAATCGTTGTATGTAATATTTGATGCTGCGTCGCTTCTCCGCAATCAAAAAGCCACACTGCTTTTCTTTCTTCTAAAAGCTTTAGCGCAGTGCAAGTGACGTTTCTAGTTTTTGCAGGAATGCCTGCACCTGTTCCTAAAAAGAGCAGTTCCATTACTTTTCCTCCTAAAGCCGGTATACAATATCTTCATTCATATAGAATACATGAAGACAAGGTAAATGTGAATTCAGCGGAATTTTCGAAAAAAGTCAAACGAGAGCAGAAAAAGTCGAATCAAATGTTTGCTTTACGAACAATGAACCTTTAAAATAAAGAAAATGTACATACAATCTCGGTTTTTACAACAATGCTACGAATAAAGTGAGGTACTTTTCGTGAATACAGAAACTAACAATCCAAAAGCAGTCATTGTCATTTTTGGCGCAACAGGAGATCTTGCCAAACGCAAGCTCTACCCTTCTATACATAGACTTTTTCATAGCGGAAAGCTTGGTGATCAATTCGTCGTCGTCGGTGTTGGACGCCGTCCGTGGTCTCATGAGGATCTCAGAGCTGTGGTGAAAGAATCTGTTTCTTCTGATGATGCAGAAGCGAAAATAGAGGAATTCAGTTCGCATTTTTATTATCACGACTTTGACGTATCAAGCCCTGCTTCCTATCAATCGCTTAACACACTTTTAGCAGGCCTTGAAGATACGTACAGTATCCCAAATAACCGGATGTTCTATTTAGCGATGGCACCGGAATTCTTCGGAACGATTGCGAAGTTCCTAAAAAGTGAAGGCGTATCAAAAACAACCGGCTGGTCAAGACTTGTCATTGAAAAACCATTTGGCCATGACCTGCCAAGTGCCAAAACATTAAATGAAGAAATTCGAGATGCATTCTCTGAAGATCAAATTTATCGTATTGACCACTATCTCGGTAAACAAATGGTTCAAAACATTGAGGTCATCCGTTTTGCGAATGCCATCTTTGAACCACTTTGGACAAACCGATATATCTCAAACATTCAAATTACATCTAGTGAATCATTAGGGGTTGAAGACCGGGCTCGCTATTACGAAAGTTCAGGTGCACTAAGAGATATGGTCCAAAACCATATGCTTCAAATGGTGGCACTTTTAGCAATGGAGCCGCCAATTAAGCTGAATACAGAGGAGATCCGCAGCGAAAAACGGAAAGCATTACGCGCTCTTCGTCCTTTCTCTAAAGATGAGGTCGATCAATTCTTTGTCCGCGGACAGTATGATGCTGGTACGGTTGATGGCAGCATGGTTCCTTCCTATCTTGAAGAGCAAAATGTAGACCCGAACTCAAACACAGAAACATTCGTTGCAGGGAAGCTGCTCATTGATAACTTTAGATGGGCCGGGGTGCCATTTTACATTCGTACAGGAAAACGATTAGAAAAGAAATCTACTCAAATCGTTGTTCAATTTAAAGACATTCCAATGAACCTGTACTATGGAAACGGAAATTCCATGCATCCAAACTTACTCGTCATTCACATTCAGCCAGATGAAGGCATTACCCTTCACCTGAACGCTCGCAAGCTTGATGGCGGTACGTATGCGAAACCGATTAAGCTCGACTACCAAACAAACTATAACGACATCATGAATACACCAGAAGCATATGAAAAGCTGATTCATGACTGCTTGCTAGGCGATGCAACGAACTTTGCTCACTGGGATGAAGTGGCGCTTTCTTGGAACTTTGTTGATCCGATTTCTGAAAAATGGGCAGAAAACAAAACATTAAAACCAAATTATCCTGCTGGTTCAATGGGACCAAAAGAAGCCGATCAGCTTCTAGAAAAAGACGGATATCATTGGTGGAATATATAAAATGAAATAAAAAAAGAGCAGTCTCCCTCGGGGGTTCTGCTCTTTTTTTAACGTCCTGTTTTCGTAATTTCAACCGTTGAAAAGTCGAACTTATCATAGCGGTGATGACTAAAGGAGTACTCAAACGGCCGGCCTGTGTTTAAATAAGCAACCTGCTCGACTTCGAGCACAGGATCCGTTGGGTCACAGCCTAAATATTGCTGGTCCAGCTCATCTGATTTAGCCGCTCTAATTTTCTTGTGCGCTCCTGCCACTTTTAAATGGAGTTCATTTGATATGTAGCCATAGATCGATCCCAATAAAACCTCTTCATCTATGCCCTTAATGACATTGACCGGCATAAACGTTTTTTCTAATACATATGGCTCCTCATCCACGAGGCGGAGCCGGATGATGTCATAAACGGGTGTGGTTAAGTCAATGGATAGGTGGGCTGCCACTTCTTCGCTTGGAAAATGGACATCAAAACGAATGATTTGGCTCGTGACGTTTTTGTCCGCCATGACTTTCGTGAATCCTTTATTTTCATGACCAGATACATTAATAGCCCCTTGGTTTAGCGCTGCCTTCACAATAAATGTGCCGTGGCCTCTTTTTCTAAAGAGCAGACCTTCTGCTACGAGAAGATCGAGCGCACGCTTCATCGTCATTCGGCTGCATTGAAATTCAGCGGCAAGCGAGTTTTCATCTGGAATGGGTTGATCTTCTGGATAATATGCTGTTCCTATTCGTTTTCTGATTTCTTCTGAAATGAGTTCGTACTTTTTCATCTCACACCACCAACTGACTTGTTTTTTCATAGCTTCCTCTCATTCTACACTAAGCCTAGTGAGCTTAAAAGGTACCAGCCATTTTTGTTTCATCCACTTACCGTCACATAAGAAAAATACTTGCCCTTTTCAGGAAAGAGCAAGTATCTTGATTAAAAACCGTTATTCTCTGATACCGATTGAAACCAGTATCCGCTTTTCTTGATGGTTCGTTTCCCGTCTTCTTGAAGATCAACTGAGACAAATCCATAACGATTCTTATAGGCATTCGACCATGACCAGTTATCCATAAACGTCCACAGATGATAGCCTTTTACATTACTTCCTTCTTGAATGGCTTGATGCACCCATTTGAGATGCTCAGAAATAAAGTCAATGCGGTAATCGTCATGAATCATTCCTTCTTTATCCTTAAACCGCTCTTCTCCTTCGACACCCATTCCATTTTCAGAAATAAAGCATTCAATATTATCATAGTCTGTTTGAACTTTTTTCAATATATCATAAATACCTTTTTCATAGATTTCCCAGCCTCGATACACATTCATTTTTCTTCCCGGCATTTCAAACGCATCAAAATAATGATTTGGCATAAATGGTGCTTTCGGATGCGGCATATGCTCTTTCGCTTTCACTCTTCTTGGCTGATAATAGTTGATCCCAAGGAGGTCGACGGTATTCTCTTGAATGAGCTCAAGGTCTCCTTCTTCAATACTTGGCATAAAGCCTTCTTTCTTTAAGACCTCTACTAGTTTTTCTGGGAAATGTCCCTTCACCGCAGGATCTAGGAAGGAACGGTTAAAGAAAGCATCAGCCATCTCAGCTGCTTCTACATCGCACGGATTCTGGCTTCTCGGATAAGATGGGGTTAGATTTAGGATGATGCCAATCTTCCCGCCTTGCTGCAGCTTTTTATAAGCCGCAATCGCCTTAGCATTTGATAAAAGTTCATGAAAACCGACCTGTACAGCCTTTTGGAAATCGACTTCGTTTGGATAATGAAAGCTATACATATACCCGCCCTCTACAGGAACTATCGGTTCATTATGGGTAAACCATTTTTTCACCCGGTCGCCAAATAATTGAAAGCACAATTCCGCATAGCTGACATAATCATCTACTACCTGTCTGTTCACCCATCCGCCTTTTTCCTGCAGCGCCATTGGCATATCGAAATGGTACAGGTTCACAAACGGCTCAATATCATGTGCAATCAGTTCATTGATCACATCATTGTAAAAAGATACTGCTTCTTCATTGACCACACCTTTCCCTTCAGGTAAAAGACGTGACCATGAAATGGACAGCCGAAATGAATTGTGCCCAATTTCTTTCATCAGACGGATATCCTCTTTATATTTTCGATAAAATTGGGATGTCACGTTTGGGCCTACACCATCAAAAAAACGAGTCGGCTCTTGTTCAAACCAATGATCCCAAATATTCGGTCCCTTACCATCTCCAGGGACACTGCCTTCTGTTTGCGTGGCAGAGGCAGAAGATCCCCACCAGAAACCTTCTGGAAATGTATATGATTGCTTGTTATTTTCCATCGACATGTATTGAGTCTCCTTCGCCTTTGATGTTTGTTGTCTTCGTTTTTTCCGTTGGGGTTATTTTTTCATTCTTCACATTCATACGGTCAATAAACTTCAGGAACGGGAACCAAATGACAAACACAATCATCAGATTAAACAGCTGAAGCAGACCGCCCGCTAGTGAATTTGTTGCCATTATTCCGCTAATAAAGATCGGCACCGTCCATGGAATATTCACGCCTGTCGGCGGCGGTACAATGCCTGTTGCCATCGCAAAATAAGAAATACATGTAATGACCATTGGCGCCAAAATCCATGGAATGAGAATAAGTGGATTCATGACAATCGGTAAACCGAAAATAATCGGTTCATTGACGTTAAATAATCCTGGTCCTAAGCCGAGCTTTGCTACTTGTTTTAATTGCTTACTTTTCAGGAAAATTAAAATCGTAAACACAACAGCCAGCGTCATACCGGTTCCGCCCATGCCAACCGTATAGATTTCGATAAACTGCTTGCTGATGATATTCGGAACCTCACCAGTTTTTGTGTAGCTCTCTAGGTTTTGAATGGACAATGTATTCCAAATCGGGTCCATGACAGAGTTGATAATAATTTGGCCGTGGAGCCCAAAGAACCAAAGAATTTGTATAAAGAAAACAGCGATCAAGGTCGGGATGATACCGCTTCCAAGTCCAACAAGCGGCGCCTGAATGGCATGATAAATCAGGTCATGCATGTTTGTTTTGAAGCCTTGTGTAATGATGATATTGATCAGTAAAAAGGTTGTGAGTGTCAAAGTAGCCGGGATCAGTGCAGCAAAAGACTTTGAAACAGCTGGCGGAACCCCTTGCGGCATATTGATGACAAATTTCTTTTGGACAAAATAACGATAAATTTCAGCAGACAAAAAGCCTGTGATCATTCCTAGGAACATCCCCTTTGCTCCTAAACGATCGACTGGGATCACACCTGCAATAGATGCACCGCCTTCTTGTTCTAGTAAAAATGGCGTCAGAAGCAAGAAAGAGGCTAAAGCAATCACGCCGCCAAATACAGCTTCCACATCATAGCTTTTCGATAAATAGTAGCCAATCCCAAATACAACAAACACGCTCATAATGCTGATGGTCGCACTTGGCGCGATATTCAGTGCAGACTGGACTCCTTCCAGTGCGGTTTGACTCATGATTTTATCTAAAAATGGCAAATTCATTAGCACAACCATAATGGAACCAAAAATGGTGAGCGGGAACGCAAGCATAAAAGCATCCCGTAATACGCCTAAATAGCGGTTGTTGTTCAATCTCCCAGCAATCGGAACCAAAATGGCACTTATTTTATCAAACATTGGTTTCCCCCCTTGTTTACACCCTTTATTGTTTAAGCGATTGGAAAATCGGCAGGAGCTCTCCCACAAGCTCCTTGATCGTAATGGTGGACATTAAGTGATCTTCGGCGTGCATGAGCAATAAGGAGAAAGGCGTTTTCTCCCCGCCTGCCTCTTGCTGCACGAGTTGAAAATGGATACCATGAGCATGACGTAAATCTTCTTCCGCTTCTTTCATGAGACCAAATGCCTCATCTTCTTGACCTTCTCGAAATTGTTTAAGAGATTGAAGCAATTTGCTGCGTGCATTTCCACTGTGTAAGATCAATTGAAAACTGACTTGTTCCTCTGTGAGCCCTTCGAGTGTTTTCTTTTCCATTCTTTACGATTCCTCCATCAATGTAACGGCTTGTTCATACGCTTTTTGTCCATCGGCAAGCCCGTACGCCTGCATATCTATGACCTCTACTGCAATCCCGTATTTTGTTGCTTCTTTTTGAAGATCCCCTTTTAAAAAGCTCATTTGCGGTCCAATTAACACAACATCCGCATTCGCCATTTCTTTTCTCGCTTGATCTTGCCCAACTGCCCAAATTTCTGCCTCGTCCCCTATTGAGTCGGCATGAGCCTTCATCTTTGTAACTAGTAAACTCGTAGACATTCCTGAACTGCATGCTAATAAAATACGTTTCATTTCTCTCACCCCATTGTTGTAATAAAAGCGCTTCCATTTAATATTATATATTTTTATTTTTAAATGTCTAGACATTTAATTTTATTTGTCTGTATTTTATATAAAAAAAGAGCGTCATGTGTGTACGCTCTTTGTCTTTCTCCCTATCCTTTTCCTGCCTGGAAGCCAGGATACTTTGTCATGCCGCCGTCCACATAGAGCGTCAAGCCTGTGACATAGCTTGCCTCTTTTGACGCCAGCCAGACAGCACATGCTGCCACTTCTTCCGGCTTTCCAATATAGCCGATGGGGATCAATTCAATCACGCCTTTTTTCAATGCGGGATCATCGAATTTTTCCGCATTGATCGGGGTATCGATGGCGCCTGGTGCAATGCTGTTTACACGGATTTTTTTAGGGGCGTATTCTAGTGCCAGCGTTTCTGTCAGCAGCTTGGCGCCCCCTTTACTTGCTGCATAATGAACGAAATGAGGCCAAGGGATTTGCTGGTGAACCGACGACATATTGATGATCGATCCTTCTATCCCGTGATCTGTCATATACTTCAGTGCATCACGGCAGCCGAGAAACATACCTGTTAAGTTAGTCGACATGACTTTGTTCCAATTATCCAGCGTCATTTCTGTGGAAGGCACTTCGTTTTCAATACCTGCGTTATTGATCATGACATCAAGGCTGCCGTACGTATGAATGGCTTTATCAATCATTGCCCGCATATCCTCTTCCTTTGATACATCTCCCTTGATTTTCACAGCCTGGCCGCCATTTTTTTGAATATCCGCAATGGTGTCATCCGGATTTTCTTGATCTGAGAAATAATTGATCACCACATTGGCTTTTTCTTGTCCAAACCGGCGCGCCATTGCTTGCCCTATTCCTGTGCCGGCTCCTGTAATCAGGACTGTTTTTCCTTCTAAATCTGGATACATTCGTTTACCCTCCTATTTTGTAAAGCCTAGCAGCACGCCGCCTGCAATGATCATCAAGCAGCCTGCAATGACAAAGCTTGTTCTGGATGCTTTCTCTTTTAATAAGTAAATGCCGCCTAATGTTGAGATGACAATACCTGTCTGTGACATCGAAAAGCTTACGGCTACGCCAATGAGCGGAATGGCCAAAAGAAGCCCAAGATTTCCTGTCGACCAAACCAAACCGGCAATGATATTTTTAAACGTATATTTACTAAACGGGTTCTGTTTTAGACTAATCGCCAAGGATGAAAGCAGCATACCGACCGATTGCGGAACGAGGGCAGACCACCCATCAATATGAAACCATCTTAAAATGACGACATATCCGACATAGCCAACCGTTGAGATGAGCAGAATAATGATCCCTTTTTTGAAATTGCCTCCACCGTTCCCGCCGCCATTCTTCTTTTGACCGAGCGATGTCATCACAACACCTGCAATAATCAGTAAAATGGCGCAAGAACCAATGAGTATGACCGTCATCGTTTGCCATTCTTTAAAAACCATGACACCAAATAAAGTAGTGCTCACAAGCTGCATGCCTGTTGACAAAGGAACCGCCTTCGAGACTCCGAGAAACGCAACACTTGAAAGCTGATTCATTTGTCCAATGCTCCAAAAGATGCCTGAAATCACAGAAACCGCAAAAATAAACGGTGTCAGCTCTGGCATTTTGATGAAGAAGGCTGCAATTGAAAATAAAAATGCGCCAAGCGTAATGCCGAGCGTTTGCTGGTATGCATTCCCGCCAAGTTTGACACTGATCAGAACAATACTTCCCCAAAATATTGCTGGGAGAAGTGCATATAAGATGCCCACTTCTATCCCTACTTTCTTTTCTTTTTTACATAGCATCCCTCTTTTTCGCATTTTTAGCCGAAAAGATGCAAACACAAAAAAACCTTACCAATCCAATGGTAAGGTTTTTCTGACGTTCTATTTTATTTCATCCATTCCGTATGGAAGACGCCTTCTTTATCTGTGCGCTCATACGTATGTGCACCGAAATAGTCACGCTGCGCTTGAATTAAGTTCGCTGGCAGGACAGCTGTGCGATAGCTATCAAAGTAAGCAAGTGCACTTGAGAATGAAGGAACAGGAACTCCTTGCTCCACTGCAAGTGAAATGACTTTACGAAGTGATGATTGATAGCTTTGAGCAATATCCTTAAAGTAAGGATCTAGCAATAGGTTTTTCAGTTCAGGGTTACGGTCATATGCTTCTTTAATTTGTTGTAAGAAGGCTGCACGAATGATACATCCACCGCGGAAGATCATCGCAATTTCACCGTATTTTAAATCCCAGTTATATTCATCAGATGCTGCTTTCATTTGCGCAAAACCTTGAGCATACGAGCAGATTTTACTCATGAATAGGGCTTTTCTAACAGCTTCGATCAGCTCTTGTTTATTCTCAGCTGATTGCGTTGGCTCAGGACCTTGAATTGATTGACTTGCTTCTACACGCTCATCTTTCATTGCTGAAATATAGCGCGCAAAAACAGACTCAGTAATGATTGGAAGCGGGACACCTAGATCAAGAGAACTTTGGCTCGTCCATTTTCCAGTTCCTTTTTGACCAGCTTTATCTAAGATGACATCCACAAGCGGCTGGTTTGTTTCTTCATCCACTTTTGTGAAAATATCCGCTGTAATTTCGATTAAATAGCTGTCAAGCTCGCCTTTATTCCACTCTGAGAATACTTCATGAAGCTCCTCTGCTGATAAGCCAGCCACATGCTTCAAGATAAAGTATGATTCAGAGATCAATTGCATGTCTCCGTACTCGATGCCGTTATGGACCATTTTGACATAATGTCCTGCTCCATCTGGGCCGATATACGTTGTACATGGCTCGCCATCTACTTTCGCAGAGATCGCTTCTAAAATTGGTTTCACTAGCTCATGCGCTTCTTTTTGACCGCCTGGCATGATAGATGGACCTTTTAGTGCACCTTCTTCACCGCCAGAAACACCTGTACCAATGAAGTGGATACCACTTTCCGCAAGCTCTTGATTACGTCTTTGCGTATCCTTGTAATATGTATTTCCACCATCAATTAAGATGTCACCTTTCTCTAGGTGAGGAAGTAATGATTGAATGGTTGTATCCGTTGCTGCACCAGCTTTTACCATTAAAAGAATTTTACGCGGTGTTTCAAGCGACTGAACAAATTCTTCAATGCTGTATGTGCCTACAACGTTTTTTCCTTTTGATTCTTCGAGAAACTCTTCCGTTTTGCTGCTAGATCTGTTATAAACGGACACGGAGAAACCGCGGCTTTCAATATTAAGGGCAAGGTTTTTCCCCATAACGGCTAGTCCAACCACACCGATTTGTTGTTTTGACATAATTCTGACGTCCCTTCTAACACACTATATTGATTACTGCTGAAATGATGTACCCTTTGAAATTACCACAACACCACCTCTTTTATCAAGTTTTCAGGCTAGTCATTTCCTTTTTCGTCCTGAAAAAAGTCTTTATTAAAACTTGTTCCGCTTGTTTTGCTCTCTTTTTCCTTGATGGTCATTCCTCTTTGAATGAGTGATTTTCCATATTTTTCTTTCAGCCCTTCTAAAACGGTTTGGAGAGGCTCTTCTTTTGCATCTTCTGTATAGGAAAATAAATCAAGCTGTTTAACAGCTGCTTTTCGTTCTACAAGGTCTGTCCCCGTCACACCCAAGAGCCTCACGGGCTGGTCATTCCAATGTTTAAGGAATAACTGCTTTGCTGCCTCAAATAAGTCTTCCTTTCGATCCGTTGGATTCGTGAGTGTGACACTTCGCGTGATATTTTTCCAGCTTGCGTACCGTATCATGATGAGAAGCCGATTTGCCATCACTTCTTTTCTCCTTAATCTTGCACTCACAGATTGTGACAGCTTATCAATTAACGTGACAAGTTCATCTGGATCGTCAGAATCATGAGGAAGGGTTGACGAATTACCGACGGATTTAAATTCGTATATCCTTTCTGGGTCCACGATACTGTCATGTTCACCATTCGCCTTTTGCTTTAATCTCGGTCCATTGATGCCCAGTAATTCCTTTAGCGTATACTCATTTGCTTTCGCTAAATCTTCAATGGTATGAATGCCAATCGTTTTCAATTTATCTGCCGTTTTCTGTCCAACTCCGTGCATGTCACCGGCTGGCAGCGGCCATAGCATTTTCGGAACATCTCGTTTACGTAAAATCGTGATGCCCATTGGTTTTTTCCAATTAGACGCCATTTTCGCTAAAAATTTATTCGGTGCAATGCCAATACTTGAAGGAAGCATGAGCTCCTCTACAAGCCTCGTTTGAATATCATGAGCCGTTTTCACCGCATGCTCAGCATATGGCGTATGCGTTAAATCAATATAGCCCTCGTCAATGGATACGGGTTCGACTAAATCGCTGTATTCTCTTAGTATCGTAAACATCTCTTGTGAGGAGCTGCGGTACCGGTCAAAGTTAGGTGTACGGACAATCAGCCCCGGACAAAGCCGCTTCGCTTCCCATAACGGCATCGGGGGCTTTACACCTAGTGCTCTTGCCTCGTAGCTGCACGTCACAACAATCCCTTTACGCTCTTTCGCATTTCCGCTAATGGCTAAAGGTTTCCCTCTCAAAGAAGGATCATACGCCATTTCGACAGATGCATAAAAACTATTCATATCAATATGAAAAATAATTCGACCCTTCCTTTGAGAATCACCCATTTGCCTGCCTCCTACATTTATTGACTCTTGTTACTTCATGTTTGTTCCAATAGACATTTCATATAGTGTATAGTACACTGTGAGTAATGAAATGGATGTGATAATCATGATTATTGATACATTCAATGAAGTCTTTTTCCTTGTTGAATTCTTTACGATTATTCTTCCAGCGCTGACGGCTATCGGCATTGCGTTTTTATTAAAAGACTGCCGTATGAACGAACACCTCGGTGGACATCGTTTGGAAGAGTTGGACGCATCTTTATTGAACCGAACAGACTTTCTGTTTATCATATATGATCGCATTACAACTTGGATTAGTAAAGTCATTCGAATGAAACGATCATCAAATGATGATGAAGACCATTCGCTTCCTCTCTCTAATTAATTTTTTAAAAAATGAGGAGGAAACGAATTGAAACGTTTATTGACGATTTGTACGACTTTATGTTTAATGATGATTGCCTCACCTGCTTTTGCAGCGAGTGGGCAAACGAATGCGAGCTCTGATGGGTTTTTCCATCATTATTTTGTCCAGCCTTTTTCGGAGCTGATCATTTGGCTTGCGAACTTCTTCCATGATGATTATGGTTTATCGATTATGTTCGTGACCTTGATCGTCCGCCTGCTGATTTTCCCTCTTTTTGCGAACCAATTTAAGAAACAAAGAGTCATGCAGGAGAAAATGGCACTGGTGAAGCCTCAAATTGACCAAATTCAAAGCAAATTGAAGAAAACGAAAGAACCTGAAAAACAAAAAGAACTACAAATGGAAATGATGAAAGTATACAAAGAGAACAATGTGAACCCGCTGGCAATGGGCTGTCTGCCTATGCTGATTCAAATTCCAATTGTTCTTGGCTTTTACTCAGCGATCCGCTCAACACCTGAGATCGCAACACATTCGTTCCTATGGTTTAACTTAGGACAAACCGATCTATTGGTCGCGATCTTTGCAGGCGCCATGTATTTCTTGCAATTTTATGTTACGCAAAGATTTGCGAAGCAATCAGGCACCCAGACAGAAGCTGCGCTGAAGCAAGCCAAAGTCATGGGCATGATTTTCCCAATCATGATGCTGTTTATTTCAATCAATGCACCCGCTGCCCTTCCTTTATACTGGATGACAAGCGGATTACTACTCACAATCCAAACAATTATTTTGAATGTCATGTACCAAAAATCAAAATCGAAAGCTGAGGCAAACGACCAAGCTAGCCCAGCTGCTGAATAAAAATAATCCCCTTATCATCAGATAGGGGGATTTTCTTTATGCCAACTCTTCTTTTAACCGCTCTGGCAGTTGATCGAGGTCATCAATTCTCCCAAGGAACTTATTAGGGTCCACTTGTAAAATCATCTTGTTCTCTCTCTCCACAACGCCGAAGAAATATTCGGAGGCTTTCGTGTTCATATGAAATGGCTTGATCTCGCTTAGCTCGATATCGATAATATCTTTTGCATCTGAGACAAGACAGCCAATCATTTGATCGTTTAATTCAAATAGCAACACCTTGGACTGTTCGTTCACATCAAGAGGCTTTCCGTGAAGCATCACGCCTGTGTCACTGACAGGGATGACTTCTCCTCTTAATGACATCAGTCCTTTAATTTCTTTTGGAAGGTTCGATACTTCTTGTAAATAAGGGACCTTCTCAATCGAACGAATATGCTCTACACTGATGCCAAAATCCTCTTGCCCCACTTGGAAAATAATGATCTTTTGCGTGCTCACAGAGTCTCCTGCCTTTACGATAGATTTGTCGTTTCTTCGATAATGGCGAGAACCATTTCAGCTGTTTTGACTAATTCTTCAATCGGCATTTTCTCATTTTTCGTATGAATATCTTCATATCCAACAGCTAGGTTGACAGTTGGGACGCCGTTTCCTGCAATGACGTTTGCATCACTGCCTCCGCCGCTCGTCTGTAGTTCTGATGGACGGCCAATTTTCGCAGCCGCTTTTTTCGCCACTTCTACGACTTGATCGCCGTGAGAGAATTTGAAGCCTGGATACATGATGTCAATTTGTACATCGGCACTTCCGCCCATTTCTTTAGCGGTTTTTTCAAAGGCTTCTTTCATCTTCGCTACTTGTGCTTCCATTTTTGCAGGTTCTAAAGAGCGTGCTTCAGCAAGGATATCGACTTGATCGCACACAATATTCGTTTGCGTTCCACCTTCAAAACGCCCGATATTCGCCGTTGTTTCTTCATCAATTCGGCCAAGCGGCATGCTGGCAATGGCTTTTGATGCAATGGTAATCGCAGACACGCCTTTTTCAGGTGCCACACCTGCGTGAGCTGTTTTTCCGTAAATGGTTGCGCGTACTTTCGCCTGTGTTGGCGCAGCTACGATAATTGTCCCGACCTTGCCATCTGAATCAAGGGCATAGCCGTATGCTGCTGTCATCAATTTTGGATCTAACGCTTTTGCTCCAACAAGTCCTGATTCCTCCCCTGCTGTGATGACAAATTCAATCGTTCCATGCGGTAAATTCTTCTCTTTCAGCACGCGGATGGCTTCAAACATAGCCGCAAGCCCTGTTTTATCGTCAGCACCAAGAATGGTTGTTCCATCTGTCTTCACATAGCCGTCTTCAATGACTGGTTTTACGCCATTGCCGGGAACAACTGTGTCCATATGAGAAGTGAAATAGATAGTATCAGCCTCTTGATTGCCTTCCAGTGTACAGATGAGGTTGCCTGCACCGTGGCCAGTTTTCGCTTTTGAGTCGTCTTCCACCACTTTAAGACCAAGCTGCGAGAATTTTTCTTTTAAGACTTCCACAATTTTCTCTTCGTGTTTTGTTTCCGAATCGATCTGAACCAGTTCTAAAAATTCGTCTAGTAAACGTTTTTCATTGATCATGATGATGCTCCTCCTCTTATAGCGGCATGTTGCCATGCTTTTTTAACGGTCTATCTTCTTCCTTCCTGCGAAGCAAATCAAATGAGCGAATCAATCGCTCTCTCGTTTCAGCCGGCATGATAATATCGTCTATCAGCCCTGCCTGAGCCGCTTTTAATACACTTGGCTCCGTCTCAACCTCGCGCGAAGCAGGATGAACGATTTCGTCTGCGAACGTTTTCCCCATGACATCAATTTCTGCCGCTGGCCATGCATAAACAAAGTCAGCGCCTAAGCCCTTGCTATTCATCGCGACATATGCACCGCCAAACGCCTTTCTTAAAATCACCGTGATTTTTGGAACGGTCGCTTCAGCGTACGCATATAAAAGCTTTGCGCCGTGACGGATAATTCCCGCATGCTCGGCTTTCTCCCCTGGTAAAAAACCAGGGACGTCGACAAGCGTTAAGATCGGAATATGAAACGCATCGCAAAATCGAATAAACCTGGCCGCTTTATCGGCAGCGTCAAGGTCAAGGCTTCCTGCCAGCACCTTTGGCTGATTGGCAACTACACCAATTGGAGCCCCTTTTAATCTGGCAAACCCTGTGACGATATTTTTTGAGAAACAAGGCTGGGTCTCAAAGAATGAGCCTGGATCGATGATCGCTGTCACCACTTGTTTGACATCATAGGTGCGTGATGGATCCTTTGGCAAGATTTTGCCTGGATCAACGGCGTCATGCTTTTGCACTTCAGTGTGCATGTCAGGCTGTTTAGTCGTTGGTATGTACGTTAAAAGTGTTCGAACCGCCTTTAACACGTCCTGCTCATCTTTCCCAGTATAGTGCACATTCCCGCTTGTCTGATGCTGAACACTTGCACCGCCAAGACGGTCAGGACAGACCGTTTCTCCTGTTGCCTTTTCTATTACTTTCGGACCTGTTAAAAACATATGAGCTGTTTGTTCTGTCATGAAGACAAAATCAGTCAAAGCAGGAGAATAGACTGCACCTCCAGCACATGAGCCTAAAATAACGGATATTTGCGGGATTTGACCAGAGTACAGCACATTCCGTTTAAAAATCTGTCCGTATCCTTCTAATGATACCACACCCTCTTGAATTCTCGCACCACCTGAGTCTTTTAGACCGATGACCGGCATCTGATTTTTAGCAGCGAGATCCATTAGAGAAGCAATTTTTTTGGCATGTATTTCGCCTAAAGAGCCCCCATGCACTGTTGCATCATAAACACATACTGGCTTTCCATGAATAAGTCCCGTTCCAATGACGACGCCATCACCGACATGCTCTGACATGCGGCCTGTTGCAAACCTCTGAATTTCCATGAAACTGCCCACGTCAAGAAGTTCATGCAGCCGCTGGCGAACCGATAGCTTTCCTTTGTTTCTGTGTGCGGCTGCTCGTTTTTCACCGCCGCCCATTAACGCTTTTTCCCGCCATTTAGACAAGTCATTGAACGATTCATTCATTGCCATGTTTTTCTCCTTTCAAGGGCTCGCACAATTCGAATAACACACCAGATGTTTCTTTAGGTGAAATAAATGCAATCTGCTTGCCGCTTGCGCCCTTCTGTGCTGATTTTTGGAGAAGCTGCACGCCAAGGTGATCAAGATGGTTAAGATCTGCATGAATGTCACCTGACTTTAACGCAATATGATGGAGCCCCTCTCCTCTTTTTGTTAAAAAGGTATGTAGTTTACTGCTGTCTGACATTGGTTCAATTAATTCAATGTGCACATGATCAAGTGAAGCGAAGGACGCTTTAATCTCCTGCTCAGGAACCTCTTGTATGTCTGAAAAATGCCAGTTAAACAGCTGATGAAGGAGTTGAGATGTTTGTTTAATAGAAAAGACCGCAATGGCAATATGATCGATTTGATTCATCCGTTCACTTCCTTTGTTGATCACTTGTCGCATTTGAAAAAACCAGCTAGAATAAAGAAAGGTGCGTTCGTCGCAAAAAATCTTCGGTTATAGGGGTGCGATATGTCTCAGAAATTTATGAAATTCATGGTATTGCTCATGATTAGCCTGCTGTTAATTTCTTCACTTTTAGCAGGAGCAGCAACCTTTTTATAAGGTTTCAATAAAAGCAGACAAGCAGGTGATTCGTTCAATCAACGAATGGCCTGTTTGTCTTTGGCAAGCTTTTCAAATGAATCGCTTGATGTTGTAATCCATACTTTTGTTCCAATCGGAAGCTGGTCAAATAGAAGCTCTACATCTTGATTATGAAGTCTCACACAGCCTGCCGTGATAAATTTCCCAATCGATGTTTCGTCACTCGTCCCATGAATTCCGTACGTTCTGCCATCTGTTCCTCGTGCATCAAATCCAATCCACCTTCGGCCAAGAGGGTTATTCTTCGCACCGCCTTCAATATTCTTTTTTCTGTAATAGGGATCTTTCGCTTTGATCATAATGGTAAATTCCCCTTCTGGTGTTAAATCGGCTGTTTTCCCTGTAGAAGCAGGATATATTTTTTGGATTTGTCCTTGATCAATATAGGCAAGTTCATTTGTTTGTTTATTAATAATGACATACGGGTCTCCTGGAAGCGGGTTTTGTCCGAGCGGCCAGATAGGTGAAAGGGACATGGTCAATACGGTATAAAATAAAAGACGCATAGGCTCCTCCTTTTTTCATTAGATTGACCAATGAAGGAGGAACTCATGCGTCTCTATTCTTTCATCCCTTTAAAATAGCTTTTCAGTACTAAATATTGTTCCATTTCTCCGAGGAAATGAAAAAGTGCAGCTCTTGCCTCAAACTCTTCTCGTGTTTGCGGCAGCGGAAGCTTATCGAACTCTTCTTTCATATCAATGAGACGTCTTAAAAACTTATGCGCCGTGTTCCCTGGGTGAATATGTTCGCGTAAGTCTCTGACGTATTCGGCAATCATTTGCCCATGCTCTGTTGTGATGGAAATGGACGTGATTTTCGGAAGCACCCGCTCAATGATTTCGAATTGCTTTTGCCTCATATTAAAATAATGATAATACAGGTTTTCATGTCTTAGGACATGGTTTTCAACATCACGATATGCGAGAGCTTTCGCTTCTTTGATCAATTGATGTGTCTCTGGTATTTCTTTTCCTGTCCAGTCTTGTTTCCCTGTCATTAAGTATTGCTCGATTTCCTCAAAGATTTTTGCAAAGTTGGCTTCAATCTGTTCGCTGTAGCGTTTGAGCTTTTTATCGACACTTGGCATATACAAGTTCATGATAAGTGCTACGCCAACACCAATTGTTATCAGCAGTAGCTCATTCCAGATGAGGTGAAGGGTAATCCCGCCGGACATGTATAAATGGAGAATGATGACTGAACTTGTGACAATCCCTTCTTTAATGCGGAGCAAAACGGTTGTCGGAATAAAGACAAGCAGCATCAGACCAATCACAAAAGGATGATACCCAATCAGATCGAAAAATAGATAAGAAAATAAAATGGCAAGACTGCAAGCTGCAAAGCGGGCGCCTGATGCGAGGAGCGACCGTTTCTTCGTCACCTGAATACACAGGATCGTAATAATCCCGGCAGCGGAATAATTTTGAAGTCCGAGCAGTTGTGCAATATAAATGGCGATCGCTGTTCCTAGTGCTGTTTTCAGCGTTCGGTAGCCGATTTTAAACATGATGTGATTCACTCTTTTCTGTCTTGTTTCCATTCACTTTTGTGAAATGATGAACTTTTTTTACTTTCCCCATTATAATCAAAAAAAGAAGGAGATGTTAAGTCGCCTTCTCTTTTTTCTTTATAATATTTTTTGTAAGAAGTCTTGCGCACGCTGTGACGACGGCGATTCAAAGAATTGCACAGGGTTTGCATCCTCTACAATTTTCCCATCATCCATAAAGATCACGCGGTCAGCCACTTCTTTTGCAAAGCCCATTTCATGTGTGACGATCACAAGTGTCATTCCAGATTGAGCAAGCTCTTTCATGACCTCTAGGACTTCCTTGACCATTTCTGGATCTAGTGCAGAAGTTGGTTCGTCAAACAGCATGATGTCTGGAGTCATCGCAAGCGCACGTGCAATTGCCACACGCTGCTTTTGACCGCCTGACAAACGGTTCGGAAAATCATCTTTTTTCTCTAAAAGCCCTACCTTTTTCAGCAGATCTTCAGCTTGTTTGATGCTGTCTTCCTTCGATTGATTCTTCACATTCATTGGCGCATACGTGATATTTTCCAGCACGGTTTTATGCGGGAACAGGTGGAAATGCTGAAACACCATTCCGATGTTCTCACGCACTTTGAGTGCATTGGTTTTTGGGTTTGTGATTTCGGTATCCTGAATTGTAATGACACCAGAAGTCGGCTTTTCAAGCAAGTTGATGCAGCGAAGAAACGTCGATTTTCCTGAACCAGATGGTCCAATGACTGCCACAACTTCCCCTTCTTTAATGGTGGTGTCGATCCCTTTTAATACTTCATTTTTGCCAAAAGATTTTGTGAGTTTCTCTATGTTAATCATTTGATTTTAACTTCCTTTCCACCGATTTGCCGACAAAGGTGAGAACAAGCACGATGACATAATAGATGAGACCTGCAAAAATAAGCGGTTCAAGATAATTATACGTGACGGCACCTGCTTGGTAAGCTCGTCTCATGACATCTCCCAGTCCAATGACTGTCACAATAGCTGATTCTTTTGTCAGTGTAATCGTTTCGTTCACAAGTGCAGGTGAAATATTTTTAAATGCCTGCGGAAGCAATAAGTCCTTCATCATTTTAGCATAAGGGATGCCTAAAGCAACGGCTGCTTCTTTTTGACCTTTATCAATCGCATTAATACCAGCACGAATAATTTCAGATACGTATGCCGCAGAGTTTAGTGAAAATGCGGCTACAGCAGCCCAGTATTGATCGATTTGAAACCCGAGAAGCTGAGGCAGACCAAAATAAATAATGAGCAATTGAAGCACAAGCGGTGTGCCTCGGAAGATGGATGTATAAAAATCTGCAAGCCAAATGAGCGGCTTAAATACACTAATTTTGCAAAGCGTTAATAAAATCCCTAAGATAAATCCAAGAAAAAGTGATACCACAACAATAGAAAGTGTGACCTTAAGCCCTTCTAAAATAAAGGGCATCTGAGGTATTACATCTTTAAAATCTAACATGACAGTCTCCTTTTTTATGCCTTCATACGAAATCAAAAAATAAAACAGGAAAAAAGTTCAACATAAGTTGAACTTTTCAGCGCTTTCTACTGAATTTTCATGAATGACGCTGATCCTTTTCCTGACTTATTTTTCATCACCAAACCATTTTTTAATTAATTTATCAAGTTCGCCATTGTCTTGCATTTCTTTTAATGATTGATTAAATTTAGCTGTTAAGTCGCTATTTTTCTTGAATGCAATGGCTGAACCTTCGTTTGAACTATTCAATCCAAATGCTTGGAAGTCTTTTTCTTTTTTCAAATAACCAGCAGCTACTTTATCTTCAATAATGGCTGCATCAAAACGACCTGCTTTGATTTCTTGAATGATATCAGAGATTTTATTACGGTCTTCCACTTTTAAGTTATATTTCTTTTGCAAACCGTTTGCTTCATCCTGCTGGATTGAACCTAATTGAACGCCGACTGTTTTATCTTTTAAGTCTTTCTCTGTTTTCATTCCGCTAGATTTCTTTGAGACAACTAAGTTTTTAGCATTGTAATAAACATCAGAGAAATCTAATTGTTTTTTTCGTTTTTCTGTAGGGGTCATGCCTGCAAGGACGATATCAGCTTTATTTGTTTTAAGTGCTGATACAAGGCTTGCAAAATCCATATCTTGAATTTCTAGCTTGTAGCCGTTCTTTTTCGCTAGTGCTGTTGCAAGATCGACATCAAAACCGACAATTTCATCTCCGTCTTTTGATTCAAATGGCGGATAATCTGCTGATGTCGCCATAACGAGTGTTTTGTCATCTCCTGATGCGTTTGAATTATTAGAAGAAGTTCCGCAAGCTGCGAGTGCAGCTGCAAGACCAGCTGTCATAAGTAATAATAACCACTTTTTCATAAGATAATGCCTCCCAGTATTTAAAATCATGTATTGTTTTGAATATTTATTCACTATAATGTATTTTAAACACTTTCTTTTTAAGATGCAATAGTATTTTGCTAAAATTATTTTGATTCAATGGTCTTATAAAACAAAAAGCAGACCGATCTAAAGACCGGACTGCTTTTTATTTCATCATTCAAACGTCACACATTAAATTTCTTCGCAATGCTCATCGAATGCAGCTTGAAGCTTTGACACGACTTCCATTGGCTCGTGTCCTTCAATTTCATGACGTTCGACCATTTTAATGATCTTTCCATCTTTTAATAATGCAAAGGATGGTGAAGATGGCGGGAAGCCTTCAAAGTATTCACGGGCTCTTGCTGTTGCCTCTTTGTCTTGTCCAGCAAACACTGTCAGCAATTGATCTGGACGCTTATCGTAATGAACAGAATAGCCTGCAGCTGGTCTTGCAATACCGCCAGCACATCCGCATACTGAATTCACCATCACAAGTGCTGTGCCTTTTTTAGACAGTGCTTCATCTACCTCTTCAGATGATGTAAGCTCAGTATAGCCTGCCTGTTTGATCTCTTCTCTCGCTTGTTTCACAATATCATTCATAAATAAATTAAAATCAATATTCATTGTCCGTCCACTCCTTTAGCATGCCAAAACCATTTTAACAACATCATATCAAGGAAAACGCCTGCGGGCAAATGTGTTGTCTTTTCATTCCCCACTTTTTCTGAACATCGTTTATACGCCGCAAAATTGGGGAAAAGTGATGATAAAGAGATGAAAGGGAGAACTGCGTGATGGCACAATTCAAAAAAGCGATGCTCATTTATAATGGAAATGCTGGACAAAAAAACATGGAAAAAATTCTCGGTCAAACAGTACCTCTTCTTTCTCTACATATTGATGAACTCATTCTTAAACCAACAAAACAGCCAAATGATGCTTATCAATTCTGTCGTGCAATTGATGAGACGATAGAATTGCTTATCATATTAGGCGGAGATGGAACCGTGCATGAATGCATGAATGGCATCGGCGGTTTAGAAAAAAGGCCGGCTGTAGCGATATTACCAGGCGGGACATGCAATGACTTTTCTCGAACGCTTGGTATTCCGCAACAAATGCAAAAAGCCGCTCAAATAATTGTAGACGGCATAGAAAAGAAGGTCGACTTAATCAAAGCAGGAGATCGATACTTGTTAAACTTTTGGGGCATCGGGCTGATTGCAGACACATCCAACAATATTAATGACAAGGAAAAAGCTGTACTCGGCAAAATCAGCTACTTCACAAGTGCCCTGCGCACCTTGCAGCAAACAGATCCTTTTCACGTACGAATTGAAACAGAGGAGGAAAGCTGGGAAGAAGAAGCCGTCATCGTTCTTGTCATGAATGGACATTTCATCGGGACAAATAAAATTGATTTGCCCAATGCAGCAATTGATGATGGGAAAGCAGAAATCTTCATTTGCAGAAATACGAGCTTCTCTGCTCTAAAAGAAATCTTTTCTATGAACCGGGAAGAACTGGAGGATTTCACCGGCGATCTCTCCCTCATTCAAGCGTCCAGTATTCGGATCCACACAAAAGAGGAAATGGATGCCGATACGGATGGCGAAGTGTACATGACAGCCCCTGCTTCTTTAGAAGTGTTAAAACAGCATTTGACCTTTATTGTTCCAGCAGAATAAAGAAAACGCCCGAAATCATTCTTTTTCGGGCGTTTTTTTGATATAGCGTCTGTATAAATATTCAAGTGCATAGCCAAGCAGCGTCCCGGCAAGAAGAGAAATTCCTAAGAGACTATTTGCTGCTCCTTTAAATCCACCGACAATCAGCAAGCAATACACAATTTGAATCATTGAAACGATCGATATGATGAGTAGTAATCTTTCAGGGTGATTGCGTGATTTAGAAATATATCGAAGAAAAGCGAACGCAATTGCTGTGATAAACATGAGCCCAACCGTTAAAAACGCAAAAAAGTCTAATCCAGACATATCACCGCTCCTTTCTCATTATGTAGAAATCCCCCTCTCCATATCGGGAGGGGGACATTCTTGTTTTAGTAAACAGATGTCTGCTCGTCAATGCCTTCAAGGATTTGTTTTATTCGTTGAAGGAATCTGCCGCATACAAGACCATCAAGTACTCTGTGATCTAATGAAAGACAAAGGTTGACCATGTCTCTTGCTGCAATCATGCCGTTTACAATCATTGGACGCTTCACGATCGATTCTACTTGTAAAATCGCCGCTTGCGGGTAATTAATGATTCCCATGGATTGTATAGAACCAAATGATCCCGTGTTGTTTACAGTAAAGGTGCCGCCTTCCATGTCACTTTGATTCAGCGTTCCTTGTCTCACCTTGGAAGCAAGCTCATGAATTTCTTTGGCGATGCCCTTAATCGTTTTTTCATCCGCATCCTTAATGACTGGAACAAAAAGAGCGTCATCAGTCGCAACAGCAATCGAGACATTGATTGCTTTCTTTTGCACAATTTTATCTCCAGCCCACATGCTGTTCATTTCTGGGAATTCCTTTAAGCCCTGAGCCACTGCTTTGACAAAGAACGCAAAGAACGTCAAATTAAAGCCTTCTTTTGCTTTAAATTGGTCCTTGAGCTGATTTCTTCTTGTCACAAGGTTTGTCACATCGACTTCCATCATTGTCCATGCGTGCGGAATTTCATGTTTGCTTCTCAGCATATTTGCCGCAATCGCCTGCCTAATTGGCGTGATTGGCAGTTCAACATCACCAGGCATTGTAGAGACGGAAGGCGCCGCTTTTGGTTTTGATGGCTGCGCAGGCTCCGGCTTTACCGCCTGTTCATTAACAGGTGCTGCCTTCTCTTGTACGCCGCCGTTTTCAATGAGCTGAAGTAAATCTTTTCTTGTGATTCGTCCGCCTGCTCCAGTTCCTTGAACAGCCGCTAAATCAATGCTGTGCTCATCTGCTAAACGAAGGACTGCTGGAGAGTAGCGTTTCTTTTGACTTTGATTCTCTTTTGTTTGATCTGCTTCAGGTGCTTCACTTTGCTCAGGTGCTGCTTCTTCTTTCGCACTCTGCTGCGAGCTGCCCTCTACTTCAATTTCACAGAACACTTCTCCTACTTGCAGCGTATCGCCTTCTTCAGCCGATAGCTTTGTAATCGTTCCTGTAAAAGATGACGGGACTTCTGCGTTCACTTTATCCGTCATGACTTCCGCAATCGGATCGTATTTATTCACATGATCGCCAGGTGAAACGAGCCATTTGCTAATGGTTCCTTCTGTTACACTTTCACCTAGCTGAGGCATTTTCATTTGTTCAATTGCCACTTGAAACCCTCCTCTTTCTTAAAACGCCGCTAGCTCTCTCATTTCAGCTTCTACCTTATCTGGATTGACCATGAAGAATTTTTCCATTGGCGGCGCATAAGGCATTGCCGGGATTTCTGGTCCGGCTAGACGTTTGATTGGTGCGTCTAAATCAAATAAGCAATGCTCTGATATGATCGCCGCTACCTCACTCATGATGCTGCCCTCTTTTGTATCTTCCGTTAGAAGAAGCACTTTGCCTGTTTTTGATGCCGCTTCAATAATGGCTTCCTGATCGAGCGGATACACTGTTCTCAAATCGAGAATATGCGCAGAAATGCCGTCTTTCGCAAGGCGGTCTGCTGCTTGCAGCGCAAAATGGACACAGAGGCCATATGTAATGACCGTGATATCATCGCCTTCACGTTTCACATCTGCTTTTCCAATAGGGAGTGTGTAATCCTCCTCAGGTACTTCTCCTTTGATGAGACGGTAGGCACGTTTGTGTTCAAAGAACAATACAGGATCTGGATCACGCACCGCAGCCTTTAAAAGACCTTTTACATCATAAGGTGTAGAAGGCATGACAATCTTCAAACCAGGCTGATTGGCAAAAATCGCTTCAACCGATTGTGAATGATAAAGCGCCCCGTGTACACCGCCCCCGTAAGGTGCGCGGATGACCATTGGACAGCTCCAATCGTTATTTGAGCGGTATCTGATTTTCGCAGCCTCTGAAATGATTTGGTTGATTGCAGGCATAATGAAATCCGCAAATTGCATCTCCGCAATTGGGCGCATTCCATACATCGCTGCCCCAATACCTACACCAGCAATGGCTGATTCTGCAAGAGGTGTATCCATGACGCGCGCCTCTCCGAATTGCTCATAAAGACCCGCTGTCGCTTTAAATACGCCGCCCTTTTTCCCGACATCCTCTCCGAGCACAAACACTTTTGGATCTCGTTCCATTTCTTCTTTCATCGCCAGTGTAATGGCGTCTATATATGACATAACAGGCATTTTTCTTCCCCCTTACTCCGCATACACGTAACGAAGTGCGCTTTCTGCATCAGCATAAGCAGCGTTTTCCGCTTCATCAGTCGCTTCGTTTACGATTTGCATGATTTCTTTTGTCATCTCTTCTTTCATTTCAGAAGTCATGACGTTTCCTTCGATTAAATACGTTTCATATTGGATGAGCGGATCTTTCTTTCTCGCTTCGAGCACTTCTTCTTTTTCTCGATAGCTTGAATCATCATCATCACTTGAATGCGCAGTTAAACGGTAAGAGATCGTTTCAATCAACGTTGGCCCTTCGCCTCTTGCCGCACGGTCTCTCGCTTCTTTGACAGCGGCATATACTTCAAGCGGATCATTGCCATCAACGGTTACACCAGGCATTCCGTACCCAATTGCACGATCTGAAATGCGTTCACATGCCACTTGTTTGTCATACGGCACGGAAATCGCGTACTTATTGTTTTCACACATGAAAATAACAGGCAGCTTATGCACAGCAGCGAAGTTAGCGCCTTCGTGGAAATCACCTTGGTTTGAAGAGCCCTCACCGAACGTGACAAAGCTGACAAAGTTTTTCTGCTCCAGACGTCCAGCAAGTGCAATCCCCACTGCATGAGGAACCTGCGTTGTGACAGGTGAAGATCCCGTCACAATTCGATTTGATTTTTGTCCAAAATGACCTGGCATCTGTCTTCCGCCCGAGTTTGGATCGTCTTGTTTTGCGAAACCAGACATCATTAAATCTTTGGCTGTCATCCCAAATGCGAGGACAACCCCCATATCACGGTAGTAAGGTAAGACGTAATCCTCTTCTCTATTGAGAGCAAAAGCAGCACCGACTTGCTGCGCTTCCTGCCCTTGACAAGAAATCACGAATGGAATTTTACCAGAACGGTTTAAAAGCCACATCCGTTCATCAATTTTCCTTGCTAGAAGCATTGTTCTATATATATCAATTGCTTGTTCATCTGATAATCCTAATTCCTGATGACGCATGTTACTCATCCTATTTCCCTCCTTGATTAAAAATGGATCGCCTTCCCGTCAACAGCAAGAGCTGCCTCACCAATCGCCTCTGATAAGGTTGGATGCGGGTGGATCGTTTGCCCCACTTCCCACGGCGTTGCATCAAGTACTTTGGCTAATCCAGCTTCAGATATCATATCTGTTACATGAGGACCAATCATATGAATCCCTAAAATATCATCTGTCTTTTGATCGGCAATGATTTTGACGAATCCATCAGATTCCCCGTACACAAGCGCTTTACCGATCGCCATAAATGGAAATTTTCCCATTTTCACTTCGAAGCCTTGCTCTTTTGCCGCCTGTTCAGTGAGTCCAACACTAGCGGTTTCTGGGTGAGAGTAGACACATTTAGATACGAGCGTTTCATCGAGCGGCTTTGGATCTTTCCCAGCCATATGTTCCACAGCAATCATGCCTTCGTGTGAAGCCACATGTGCCAGCTGAAGCCCGCCAATGACATCTCCTATTGCGTAAATATGCGATTCTTTCGTTTGATAATGTTCATTCACGACAATGCCTTGTTTTTCTGTTTGGATGTCCGTGTTTTCAAGACCAATGCCTTCAATATTTGGTACTCTGCCGACTGAAAGAAGAAGTTTTTCCGCTTCAAACGTCTGAATGTCTCCATCCTTTTCTGCTTGAATCGTCACAAGATTCTCCTGCTTTTTGACGGTATCTGGCAGTACTTTCGCATTTTTCACAAAGGTGATGCCTTTTTTAGATAAAAGCTTTTCCATTTCTTTAGAAATGTCATGATCCTCAGTTGGCAATATGCGATCTGCAAATTCAATCACAGTCACCTTCACACCAAAATCATTGAGCATGGAAGCCCACTCAATTCCGATCACCCCGCCGCCGACAATGAGCATTGACTGCGGAAGCTCTGGCAGTTCAAGTGCATCATCTGATGAAAGAATGTGCGTCCCATCTGCTTCAAGCCCAGGCAGCACCCGCGGTCTTGAACCTGTCGCAATAATGACCTGCTTTGGAATGAGCATTTCATTTTCATCTCCATTTGCCATTTCTACGGAGATGGTTCCTGGCATTGGCGAAAAGATAGATGGACCAAGGATACGGCCAATCCCTTCATAGACATCAATTTTTCCTTGTTTCATTAAGTGTTTGACGCCGCCTGCTAGTTTCTCTACAATCTCTGTTTTTCTTTTCTGCACATTGGCAAATTGCAAGGCAATGCCGTTTGCCTCAACGCCAAAATCAGCAGCACGTTTGACGGTTTGATAGACTTCTGCACTTCTAAGCAGCGCTTTAGACGGAATGCATCCTTTATGCAGACATGTTCCGCCAAGCTTTTCTTTTTCTACAACTGCTGTTTTCAATCCAAGCTGTGAGGCACGGATGGCCGCTACATAGCCGCCTGTGCCTCCACCAAGAATGACGAGGTCATATTCAGTTGCCATGACTTGTCACTCCTTTCTTCATTCGTTGATCATTTGGGTATTCTTTCGGTGATTCTTCTTCTTTTAAAATACGAAGTGCACCTTCTGCTAAGGATTGCAGTTCATTTTCGCCTGGATACACGACAACATCTGAAATCCAGTCAATGTATCCTCTAATACTTGATGTAATTTGTTTGCTGTACGCAAGTCCGCCTGTTAACACAATGACGTCAACTGCTCCTTTTAAGACAGCACTAGCCGCACCGATTTCCTTGGCAATTTGATAGCACATCGCTTCATAAATCAGTGCCGCCCGTTCATCGCCTGCTTCAATCATGCGCTCCACTTTCACAGCATCTGTCGTACCAAGGTAGCCCGCAAGTCCGCCTTCACCAATAATGCGTTTCAGCATTTCCTCTTGGCTATACTCACCAGAAAAGCAAAGATTGACGAGGTCACCTGTTGGCAGGGTCCCCGCTCGCTCCGGGCTGAAAGGTCCTTCGCCATGCAGTCCGTTATTGACATCAATGACTTTTCCTTTTTCATGTACACCAATGGTGATGCCGCCGCCCATATGCGTAATAATCATGTTCAAATCTTCGTAACGCTTCCCAAAGGATGCAGCCGTTTTTCTTGCGACTGCTTTTTGATTTAATGCATGGAAGATGCTTTTTCTTTCAATCGTTGGCAGCCCTGAAATACGAGCAATTGGTTTTAGTTCATCCACCACAACTGGATCGACAATAAAAGCTGGGATGTTCAGGCCAAGTGCAATTTCTCGTGCAATGATACCGCCCAGATTTGATGCATGCTGGCCGGCATATCCTTCTTTCAGGTCTTCCACCATTTGCTCATTGACTTCATATGTGCCTCCTTCGATAGGCCGGAGAAGGCCACCGCGTGCGCACACTGCATCAAACTTTGAGATGTTCATCCCTTGTTCATGCAGCGTTTTCAGGATTGTTTCTTTACGAAATGAAAATTGATCAATGATATGTGGGAATTGCTTTAATTCCTCATCTGTATGTCTGAGTGTCGTTTCAAAAATAGATCGTTCATTGTGAAACACACCGATTTTTGTTGAAGTAGAGCCAGGATTAATTGTGAGAATACGCCATTCTTTTGTCAGCAAAAACAAAACCTCCGTTTCAACTCATTCTTCAAATTAGCGACGACTTAAAATATGTTGACCATTTTGCAGGAATTGGCTTCTTGATTTGCGCATTCTTTCAATTCGCTCCTCTGCCAATCGGTCTGCCGCTTTATAAGTTGGAATGGCATCACGGTTTGAAATTTCAATGACACGTTCAATATTTTGGTAAATACCTTCCACTTTTTTCATCGCACGATCTGCATTATAGCCATAAAGCTCATCAGCAACGTTAATCACGCCGCCTGCATTGATCACATAATCAGGTGCATAGACAATGCCCATTTCATGGATAAGATCGCCGTGATGCGTTTCTCTCAGCTGGTTATTGGCTGCACCTGCGATGACCTTTGCTTTCAACTTAGGAATCGTTACATCGTTAATCGTTGCACCAAGTGCACATGGTGCATAAATATCACATGCTTGATCATAAATATCGTCAGGGTCTACTGCTTTTGCACCAAAGTCTTCTACAGCTCGTTTTATAGAGTCTTTGTTGATATCTGTGACAATCAGCTGTGCGCCTTCTTCGTGCAGGTGTTTACACAGATTGTAGGCCACATTCCCAACACCTTGGACAGCAATTGTTTTTCCTTCTAATGAATCGGTCCCAAATGCAGCTTTGGCAGCAGCTTTCATCCCTTTATATACACCGTAAGCCGTAACAGGAGACGGATTTCCGGAAGAACCAAATGCAGGAGAAATACCTGTCACAAAGTCTGTTTCTTCATGAATAAGATCCATGTCTTCTACCGTTGTACCGACATCCTCCGCTGTGATATAGCGGCCATTCAATCCTTGAATGTAGCGTCCAAACGCACGGAACATTTCTTCATTTTTATCTTTTCTCGGGTCACCGATGATGACTGTTTTCCCGCCGCCAAGATTCAGGCCTGCTGCTGCGTTTTTATAAGTCATCCCTCTTGCTAGACGTAACGCATCTTCGATCGCTGCTTCTTCGTTTTCATACGTCCACATTCTCGTCCCGCCTAGTGCTGGCCCAAGTGTTGTATCATGAATAGCAATAATGGCTTTTAAGCCAGACTGTTCATCCTGACAAAATACAAGCTGCTCATAATCGTATCGTTCCATATATTTAAAAAGTTCCATTGTTTATTCCTCCTATGACTTCCGCTTAATTTGATGTACAGATGGCAAGTGCAATTGAATAAAGCTTACTTTCGGCTGTATCCGACCGGCTTGTTAAGGCAATCGGCGCCTTCGCTCCTGCCACCACAGCTCCCACCTTTGCATGTGCAAAATAGATGAGAGATTTATAAAGAATGTTCCCTGCTTCAATCGTTGGCACAAGCAAAATATCTGCATGACCGGCGACATCACTTGTAATATTTTTATGAGAAGCTGCCGTTTGAGAAATGGCATTGTCTAAAGCAAGAGGTCCATCAATGAGGCAGCCAGAAATTTGACCTCGCCTATTCATTTGTGCCAGACTTGCCGCTGTCAAAGTTGAATCCATTGCCGGGTTCACGACCTCTACCGCAGATAACACTGCCACCTTTGGCATGTCGTTTCCGACAGCTTGTGCTACTTGAACAGCATTGATCGTGATCTCTTTGAGCATATTTAAATCGGGCGCGATGTTCATCGCAGAATCCGTGACATAAATAAAACGATCAAAGCCCGGCACTTCGAATGCCGCGACATGTGATAGGACACTCGCTGTCCGCAGCCCGTACTCTTTATTCAGTACCGCTTTTAAAAGAACGGCTGTCGGGACATGCCCCTTCATCAATATATCTGCATGCTTCTCACTCACTGCCTGCACGGCAATTTTGGCTGATTCTTCAGGAGAATCCGAATGAATAATATCTATCCAGTCCTCATTGATCTCATGCTGTTTCACCAGCTCCTTCAGGTTGCGTTTGTTCCCAACCAGCAGGAAGCGAGCGACCTTTCGTTCAATTGCCATCTTGATGGCATGAAGCACTTCTTCGTCTTCTGCATGAGCCACAGCAGCAGTTTTATTTTGCAGCTGGGCGGCTTTCATAATCAGATCGTCAAGCTTCATATATGTCCACCTTTCCTTATGCTCGGTTCATGGTTTTCATATGCAAGTTCTGTGCCAGCTTGAAATGCAGCGACATAAGGCATTTCGCATGAAATACATGCAATTTTTTGCAGGTAACATGCATTTTATTGCATGCTATCTTTTGCAAGTTGATATTTATCCATTTTATAGTAAAGGTTTCGAATGCTAATCCCTAACGTTTTCGCTGTTTTCGTGCGGTTGAATTGATGCTTTTCAAGGGTTTGTTTAATCAGCTGCGCTTCAAATGCCTCAACAGCATCCGAAAGTGTCTCTCCCTCAAATTGACTGACAGCCAGTTCCTGCTGCTCTTTTTCTTCCTGCTCTTCTGACTCCATGAAGGAAATATGATCTTCATCGATCCATTCTTCTTGCGGGTTCAAAAAGATCATGGCTCGTCCAAGGACATTTTCCAGTTCTCTTACGTTTCCAGGCCAGCTGTAGGATCGAAGTCTATCGAGCGCCCCTTCCGTTAAGCCGCTCACATTTCGTCCATAGTCTAAATTGATCTTCTGGATGAGACGTTTGCTTAAGGAGTCAATATCTTCAAGGCGCTGCCTTAGCGGCGGAATAGAGATCGGATATCTGTTCATGCGATAATATAAGTCCTCTCTGAACTTTCCTTCCGCCATCGCTTTTTCAATATTGACATTTGTTGCGGTGATCACACGTACATCAACAGGGATGGCTTTTGTTCCGCCTACTCTGACAATTTCTTTCTCCTGCATGACGCGTAATAATTTCGCTTGTGTACTTGGCGTCATTTCACCAATTTCATCCAAAAAAATACTGCCGTGATTTGCCTCTTCAAACAGCCCTTTTTTACCGCCGCGCCTTGCACCAGAAAACGCTCCTTCCTCGTAGCCAAAAAGCTCTGACTCTAAAAGGGTTTCCGATAAGGCCGCACAGTTGACTCTTACAAAGCGATTATATTTCCGGTCACTTTCATTGTGTATAGCGTGCGCGAACAGCTCTTTCCCAGTACCTGATTCTCCCCTGAGTAAAATGGTGGCTGGTGTTTTTGCCCCTAGCTTTGCCTGCTCAAGTGCCACAAGCATTTGCTCACTTTCTCCAATAATGTCTTCAAAAGTGTACTTTGCTTCAAGTGTACGGATGAGCTGTCTTGCTTTATTCAATTCATTGGTGAGTGATTGAATTTCTGATACGTCATGAATGACGCCGACACTGCCTTTTAGAATGCCATCAACGATCACTGGCGCTACGTTGACGATCACATCCTTCTTATTTGGTCCGACTTTCATTCTAACGCCTCGAACCGGCCTTCTCGTTTCAAGCACCTTCAAATGCATGCTTTCGCCTTCAGAAATATCCGCACCTGCTGGTTTGCCCACAACCTCTTTGTCTGTTAACCCCGTCATTTTCGTGTAAGCTCGGTTGATTAAAATTCCTTTCCCCTGCTCATCTACGACGGATATCGCTTCATCCGATGATTGAATAATGGCCTCAAGCATTGTCCGCACTTCTTTGAGGTTTGTGACTTCCTCCGCAAGCTCCACCGCATCTGTAATATCTTTGAAGATCGATAAAGCGCCCAGCATTCTTCCTGCGTCATCAATAATTGGCAAACGCGTTGTGACAATTTGTATTTGCTGATTCAGAAATTGTTTTTGATTAAATTCAGGCTCCCTCGATCTTAAAATATCGGGAAGCTTTGTGTTTGGAATGACTTCACGTATGTGACGGCCAATCGCATCTTTTTGCGAACATCCAACCATTTTGGCAGCCGACCGATTAAATAGGACGACTTCTTCATCCATATTAATAAAAATCATGCCATCGTTCGTTGCATTAAAAATGCGGTCATGTTTATAGGTTTGTTCCTTTAATATTTGAATGAGCTGATGCTTTTCTGACATTAATTCTGATATGACGTATGCCATCGAACTCGGAACAATGACAGCATGCTCTCGTTTTTCTTTCATCAGTTCTTTAAGCACAGCTGAACTGCCCGTTGTTTCAATGATGATATCAATGTCATCTTTTATGTATTCTTTCCAATCCGTTGTCGTATCGATTCCATTCTTTTTCGCTTCTACCATCCCCGGTGCCCCAAGATCAAGGTCGGCGATCGCAACGATTTGAATCATATTTGTTTTCAGCAATGTTTCAAGCAATATTGATCCACCGTGTCCTGCACCGACAATCAAGACTCTCTGCATCCCGTTACCCCTTTATATGAAAAAATTTGCACACCATATTTTTCCGTTGCAAAAAATTGCACAACTCTTATATTACCACGTTTTCCTTTCTTGACAAAATATTTTTTGAATTAGACAATGGAAGTAAATGACGTTTAAGGGGACATTTGATGGGGAGAATACTTGCATTAGTGATTATTTTAATACCTGGCGCGCTTGCTGCACTTGGGATTAAGCTGCTGCGTGACACGGTTTTCGGCATCATCATTGCACCATTTCCATTTTTATGGCTGCAAGGAATTGCAGGGTTATTATTTTTAGGAGGAGGTCTTTATGTAGTCGCTGGCTTTATTTTATATAGAGACCGCAAACGCAATAAAGTGACCACCCGCTTTAAGCAGAGATAGACATGAAAAAAGACCCGCTTCTGATAGCAGGTCTTTATTTCATTTCTTCTCTTATTTTGACGGCTCTGTCAGGAAAATCAGTGAAAATTCCATCGACACCTAAGGAAAACATGCTTTTCATCTGCTTTTCACTGTTTACCGTAAACGGCCTGATCACTTGCTGAGCGGCACGGAGAGCCGACACGACTTCTTTTGTCACCCCTGCGCCCTTTATATTCGGATGATAACCTCTTGCAGGTACTGTTTTTAAGTATATCTCCGGCTGATGAATCACATCCATTGTGAGAACAGCAAGCTCAACATGCGGCATCAGCTTGTGAAAAAGAGCTAAACTCCCATGATGAAACGATGAGACAAGTACACGATCTTCTATTTGAAAGTGTTCAATTTGCTCCTTTACTTTCTCTTCAATACCAGGATATCGATAAATGGAATTTTTCAGTTCAATATTGATGATGAGTGATGATTGCTGCGTCACTAGCTCCAATACTTCCTCTAAAAGAGGAATGGATACAGCACCGGTTTCTTCATAGAAAGAATGACTCGCATCTCCTGCTTTTAACTCTTCATATGTATGGTCTTTCACTAAGCCCTTCATATTCGTTGTTCTGTTCAGCTTCTCATCGTGAATGACAGCAAGCTTGCCATCTTTCGTCAGCTGAACATCGAGCTCAATTCCGTCAGCTCCAGAATGGAGTGCATGCTCAAAGGCTATCATGGTATTTTCAGGGTAGATTCCTTTAAAACCTCTGTGTGCAAAAATTTTCGTCATAGGTCACCTCTAAGTATGATGCTTCCTTTCATTATGACGTGTCTCTTTTCGTTTTTCCAGTTTGAGCACATAAAAAAACCTCTTCTGATTAGTACGAAGAGGCTCACAGGTAAATTCGATCACGTAATCGCTCTGATGGCTTGCTCTGTCGTCTCTGCGTCAAGAGCAAAAAGGGAAGAAACAACTGCGACTGCTGTAACGACGGTTACACCTAACAACAACTTTTTCATAAGATAACCTCCACTTTCTTTTGAAGTATTTGTGCATCGAATTTCTTTTCAAGAAAACGAATGGCATTTTGATAGTCATTTCGTTCCTTGAAGTATTTCGATATTTGTTCAGACAAATCCTCAAGCTCCACATATAATCTATTTTTTTCTATGTAGTCTAATTTTTCAGAGAATACGTCTGCTGCTCCACTATTTTCGCACATCAAATCCAAAATTTCAAATTTTACTATATATTCATTATTTTGGATATCGCAGCTATACTGAATACCCTCTTTAATATATTCCTTCGCCTCTTGATCTCCTAGATGAACCAAGGCATTTGCCAGAACATATAAAGATTGGATGTAATAATGGCTATTGTCACGGTGAATTTGAATGCCCATCCCTTTTTTGGCATATTGTGCGCTTTTTTCATAATCAGGCTTCGCATAATAAAGAACGGCTAAATTGTGATAGCATTTCCCAATCAGCACTTCATTGTTAATGCGTTTACTTTTCTCAAGTGCTTCTTGGTATTTTTCTTCTGCTTCTTCAAATTGAAACAAATCAATACAATTACTTGCATGTAAAATCAAACTGTCAATCGCCTGCGCTGTATACTCTTCATGCGCTTTGAACGTATCGATGGCTTTTTTAATATGATTAATGGATATGAAATTTTGTTTCAGTTCGTAATAGATTGAAGCAACCTTATGGTGAAAAGTTCCTACTTCCAGGTCTTCATTCACACGTTTTAGGCGCTGTTCTGCAATTTTGTAAAAACTGATGGCTTCATCATACTTTTTCACATATGCAGCATATTGGCCTTTGTAAAAGTAAAAATAAAAATTAATAATGTCATCTGCTTTCTCATCGAGCGTTCCGACACTCTTCATAATGTGATTGGCTTTTTCAATATTTCCAAGTAACATTTCATGTCTGCCATTAACAAGCTGATAATAAAGGAGAACTTCACGGTCTTCATCTGTATTTTTTAGCAAATTCTGAATTTTCTCTTTATAGACAGCAGATTTTTCTAGGTCATTCTGAGAAATGACCCTCGTCCACTTGCTAATTTCGTTCGCTACCTCAGCAGAGTGGATTTTCAGCTTTCCCATAACCTCACCCTCTTCTTCTCATTATTATAGCATAGTAAAAGAATGTGAAAATTATTAAATTCGACAATGGGAATATTCAGTTCAAATGGCACAATCTCTAAGAAGCCAGTGACTTTAAAACGCCAACCAATCAGGCCAATAGAAATAGAACTTTCGATCTCATTTGCTTTATTTACCAAATCCATCAGACCTTTTCCTCTCATCCTTTTCCTTACGAATGAGCTTTTTCTTCTTCTATTTGAAGACCAAACAATTGATTGGCGTAGCTGATTACCACTAATTTATGACATACCCATTTCTTTCATGCTTTATTTTTCATTTTATTCCGAAAATAAAGCAAGCCGAGTTGTCCAAATTAAAACAATAAGATGATTGTATCAATACAACCAATTTTTAACAATATTTTTCGAAATAAAAAAACGCCTCTTTGCAGAAACGTTTTTTTAAGAAAATGAACTAGCTAGCTCTATGCTCTAAGCGCAGACGATCAGCCACCATAGCAATAAATTCAGAATTGGTTGGTTTCGCTTTAGACATGCTGACTGTATAACCAAAGAGTGAGGAAATGGAATCGATGTTTCCTCTGCTCCAAGCAACTTCAATCGCATGACGAATCGCTCGTTCTACCCTGCTGGCAGTCGTGTTAAATTTCTTCGCGATGTCTGGGTACAACACTTTTGTGATGCTTCCGAGAAGCTCAATGTCATTGTACACCATCGAAATCGCTTCTCTTAAGTATAAATACCCTTTAATATGAGCGGGTACGCCAATCTCATGAATAATCGTCGTAATGCTCGCATCTAAGTTTTTACGTTTCGGTTCAGGTTTGTTCCGAAGGACACTGTTTTGGATAGATGAAGATCGATGTGTGACATGTGTGCCGTTTCCACTGACTTGACGAATATGACCGACTAGGTTTTCCATATCAAATGGCTTTAAGATGAAATAGGATGCGCCCAAATCAACTGCTTTTTTCGTGACATCTTCTTGTCCAAACGCCGTTAGCATAATCACACTTGGCTGTTTGGTCATGTCATTGTTTTCACGGAGGCGTTCCAGTACAGCAAGACCGTCTAAATGAGGCATGATAATATCTAAGAGGAGAACGTCGGGCTCTTTATCTTTAAATAATGTCAGACATTCCTGACCATTATACGCCACGCCAAGTACTTCCATATCTTCCTGTCCCTCAATATACTCTGTCAAAAGGCCAACAAGCTCTCGATTGTCATCAGCTACACACACTTTAATTTTCTCCACGTTCTTTCCTCCCCAATGTCGATTCCTTTAGTCTTTTGCATTTCTCTTCTGAGTGTTCAATTCGACAAAACCATGCTATCCCCTTTAAAAAACTTTAATTTTCCGAATAATAGAGCATTATCTAGCTTTTTCTACGTTTTTCTTAACGAATCGACGATTATTGCAATTTGACAACACACTATTTTCCATTTTGTCGAAAAATCTCTTTTTCCTTATTTTATAACATGATGGCAGAGAAAGAAAGGGGAGAAAAAAACTGCCGGGAGATTCGCGGCAGTTTGATGATCAGCTTGCTTTTTTGTTTTTTTGATAAAGATCGATTCCTGCTTCTGACAGCATCCATTCAATGTGTACGCCGTACCCGCTTGTCGGATCATTGACAAATACGTGTGTGACCGCTCCAATGACCTTTCCGTTTTGGATGATGGGGCTTCCGCTCATGCCTTGGACGATACCGCCCGTTTTACTTAAAAGACGTTCATCTGTTATCTTCAATACCATCCCTTTTGTTGCCGGGAATTTCTGCGGTGTCGTGCTGACGATTTTAATATCAAACTTCTCCACTTTATCATGATCCACAACGGTTAAAATTTCTGCTGGACCTTCTTTTACTTCATTTGATAAAGCGACTGGAAGCGGTTTGTCTGATACATGATTTTCAAGCTTTTCGGTTAACGTACCAAAGATACCAAATGGGCTGTTGCGGGAGATATCCCCTATCGTTTTTCGTTCGGAAGAGAATCTCGCCAATTTTTCTCCAGGGTTGCCTCCTGTGCCTTTTTCAATTGATGTCACGGTTGATCTGACAATTTCACCATTGTTGACAACGATTGGTTTTTTTGTATCCATGTCAGAAATCACATGCCCAAGGGCACCATATTTTTTAGAAGATGGTTCAAAGAAGGTCATCGTGCCGATTCCTGCTGCGGAATCTCGAATGTAAAGACCAATTCGATAGGTGCCTTCACTTGCATCTTTTGCGGGTGTTAATGTTGTTTGAAAGGTTTTATGGTCTCTTTTTATGAGTAAACGAAGCGTTTCACCTGTTTTTCCTGCTTTCTGGATAAATGGGGTGAGGTCATTCATTTTCTCCATCTTTTGACCATTGATTTCAATGATCATATCCCCTGATTGAATGCCTGCGGCTTCGCCTGGTGATTTTTTGCCGTCTGCTGTTGTGATTTGATGAAAACCTACAACGAGAACTCCTACAGAGTGGAGCTTGACGCCAATGGATTGTCCTCCAGGAACGACTTTTAATTCAGGGAGAACGTCGACTTTTGTTTTCTTAATAGGAAATCCTTTAAAATCATAAACAATTTCGGCTTTTCCCGCCTTTTGTCCTGTCACTTCAAGCTGATTCTTTTTCTCTGAAAGACTAAAGGCTTGTGAAGAAGCATTGGCTGACGCTTCTATTGATGTGTCAATTGAGTGCTTCTGTTTTTCAAATACAGCAACATTTGTTGGAATGCTGATGTATTCCTTCACTATGCTCATAAACCCTGTACTTATTAAAGAAACAAGGAGAATCACACCAATGGCTTTTCTCATCTTTTCGGGCATTCATTTTTCACTCTCCTCGCTCCTTACCCACACCAGAACACTCATGTTTTGGCTACATCTTTACTTTTGCCTTCTTCGCTAGGATTTATAACCGGCACCTATAGAAAATGATTGGATAAATTGATAAAAGAAAAAGACGATTTCACGGGTATATACAGCGATTTTGACACAATATAAAAAAGGCAGCTGATTTTTCAGCTACCCTGTTGTTTTGACATCATTTGCTTGATGAAGCAATTCTTTTGCGTGCTGTTTTGTCAGCTCAGTGACTTCCACACCCGCAATCATCCTGCCAATTTCACTCACTTTTTCTTCATGACTTAATGGTTTGACGCTTGTCAGTGTTCTGCCGGCTTTAGAGCGTTTAGAAATGAAGAGATGCGTGTCAGCCATTGCTGCTACTTGCGGGAGGTGCGTAATGCAGAGCACTTGTGAGCCAGCCGCCACTTTGTAAATTTTTTCGGCAATCGCCTGTGCCACTCTGCCGCTTACGCCCGTATCCACCTCATCGAAAATAATGGACGTGACTTCTTGTTTGGCTGAGAAAATACTTTTCACGGCGAGCATGACACGTGAAATTTCTCCACCCGAGGCAACTTTTGATAAAGTTTTCATCGGTTCGCCAGGATTAGTAGAGATCACAAATTGAGCTTGGTCGATTCCGTTTTTTCCAAGCTGGACGGGCTTTCCATCTAGCAGCGGATTATCCGTGCTGCTAAAAGGCGCATACCGAATGGAAAAGGATGTATCAAACGTTGACTTCTCCATATACAAATCTTTTAGTTCTGTTTGAATTTGCTTCGCTAGTTTTTTGGCCCATTTTTTACGAAGCTCTGAAACGTTAAGTGCTTCAAGCAGGGCATCACGGCTCATTGCATCCAGTTTGTTTTTAAGCGTCTGCAGGTGGCTGTCTCGATTTTGAATTTGATCTATTTCTTCTTCAATCTTCGCCGCATACTCCAAAATTTCCTCAACCGTTGTCCCATATTTTCGTTTTAACTGCTTCATTTCATTCAGCCTAGATTCAATAAAATCAAGACGTGCTGGGTCGAACTCTAATTGATCCAACATGCTTCGCATTTGGAACGTCGAATCCTCTAATAAGTAATAGGAGTTCGACACTTGTTCGGATAGCTTTTTCAGATCGTCGTTGATCTCAGAAACCTGCTCGAGCTCGCTTGATGACATGCCAACCCAATCAAGTCCTCCCTGCTCATTGCGCAAGGCATTATATGCGTTTTGGAGTGAGGAAAAGATTTTTTCGTAGTTGCTGATCTGATGGCGCTCTTCTTGAAGCTTCTCATCTTCTCCCGGCTCTAATTGTGCCGCTTCAATCTCCTCTAGCTGAAATTGCAGTAAATCTAACCGGTGCACCATCTCTTGCTCATTCTCAGAGAGCTGTTTGAGCTTTTGGGCTGTCTTTGTATATTGCTCATATGCTTCTTGATATTGTGACAAAGCAGGTGCAATTTCTTCTGCTCCAAATTGATCGAGCAAATGCAGATGATTTTCATCCTCCATCAATAACTGGTTATCGTGCTGCCCATGTATATCGAGCAAAAGGCGTCCTACCTCGCGTAAAAGTGAGATCGTGACAAGCTTGCCATTGATGCGGCAGATGCTTTTTCCGTTATTGTTAATATCACGGCGAAGAATCATCATTTCATCCGATGCGTCAATTCCCTGCTCTTCGCATAAAGCAAATACAGGGTGATCGGCTGGCACAAGAAAAAGCCCCTCCAACTCTGCCTTTTTTTCACCATAACGAACAAATTCAGACGACCCTCTCCCTCCTACAAGAAGTGAGACTGCGTCAATCATGATGGATTTTCCAGCACCTGTTTCCCCTGTTAGGACTGTGAGTCCTTTTTCAAATGAAACCGTTAACTCTTCAATGATTGCAAAGTTTTTAATGGTTAGTTCTGCTAACACTCATTTGACACCTCTTTTTGTAAACCTGATTCTTTATAGAAGCTCTAAAATTTTGCTCGAAACTGTCTCCGTATCATCTGGTGTGCGGCAAATGATCAAAATGGTATCATCTCCGCAAATGGTTCCCATAATTTCTTCCCAATCTAAATTATCCATTAAAGCCCCAATGGCCTGAGCATTACCGGGCATGGTTTTGAGGACGATTAAATGACTGGCAGCATCCATTTTGATAAATGCATCCATTAAGGATCGCTTCAGTTTAGACAGCGGGTTAAACCGCTGATCCGCAGGAAGACTGTATTTATATGTTCCATTGTTCGTTGGCACTTTCACTAAATGCAATTCTTTAATATCTCTTGAAACGGTCGCTTGTGTGATGTTATATCCATCGGCTTTTAAAATATCGACTAGTTCATCCTGTGTTTCAATCTCTTGGCTCGCAATGATTTCTCTAATCTTAATATGCCTTTGACCTTTATTCATGTTTGACCCCCCTAGGCGTTTGATCTCAGTTTGTCTTTACGTTCTATGTTATATGAACCACTGTTCAAAAAACAAGCATTACGTGAGAAACGATGAATTCTCGTCTTTTGACCATGTAAAAAGGAATAATAGCGAGCTATTATTCCTTTTGTTTCGATGATCTCATGTGTCAGCCGGCTCAGGGCTGTTTTTCTTTTCTTTCAATACCGAATGGGCTTCCTTGACGACCTTTTCAAGCTCTGAAGCCGGAAGTGCCGCATTCTCTTCTTGATCGGAATGAAGCACTAAATGAAGAAGGAACTCAATATTCCCGTCTCCACCAGTAATAGGCGAAAATGATACATCCTTTACATCATAGCCTTCTTTTGCAGCAAACTGATTCATCTCTTCCAGTACACCGAGGTGGACGGACGGATCTCGCACAATGCCTTTTTTCCCAACAAGCTCTCTGCCTGCTTCAAATTGAGGCTTGACGAGTGCAATACAGTCTCCGCCTGGGACAAGAATGTGCTTTAAAGCCGGCAGGATGAGTTTAAGTGAAATAAAAGAGACATCAATTGATGCTACTTCTGGCAACCCTTCAGTAAAATCTGCTGGGACGGAGTGACGGAAATTGGTGCGCTCCATGACGATTACCCTGTCATCCTGCCTTAATTTCCACGCAAGCTGATTGTAGCCAACATCAACAGCATATGATTTGACCGCTCCATTTTGAAGAGCACAATCTGTAAATCCGCCTGTTGATGAACCAATATCGATTAGCAATTTCCCTTCAACGGTTAAGTCGAATTCTTTGAGCGCTTTTTCGAGCTTTAACCCGCCGCGGCTCACATATTTCAGAGGGTTCCCCTTCACAGTGAGCGGAGTATCACGAGCGATTTTCTCTCCTGGTTTATCCAAACGGTTTTCATTTGAGTAAACGATCCCTGCCATGATGGCACGCTTTGCTTTCTCTCTCGTTTCCATTAGTCCTTGTTCGACTAATAAAACGTCAAGTCGTTCTTTCTTTGATGTCATGATCCAATTCCTTTTCTTGGTGCTGCGGGAAGCAGGTCACGTAAAGAGTCAGCAACCTGTGCTTTCGTCAGACCAATTTCTTCAAGCAGGGCATCAACACTTCCATGCTCAATAAATTCATCTGGAATGCCCATACGTTCTACTTTGATATGAGATGCTTTCTTATCGTGTATATATTCTAAGACGCTGCTGCCAAATCCGCCTTGGAGCACAGCTTCTTCAATCGTTAAAATCGGAATACCTTCAGAAAGAATGTCATTTAACATCGCTTCATCAAGAGGCTTAATAAAACGAGCATTGACGACACGAATTGATTTCCCTTCTTTTTGAAGTTCTTCTGCTGCTTGAAGCGCCATTTTAATCGTCGTACCAAATGTTAAAATGACAGCGTCCTTCCCTGGACGAAGAACCTCCCAGGACCCAATCGGAATGGTTTTCAGCTGTTCATCCATTTTCACGCCCAGCCCATTACCGCGCGGGAAACGCATAGCAATAGGACCGTCATCGTACTGAATGGCTGTATTGACCATGTGCTGTCCTTCATTTTCATCTTTTGGCATCATAAGTACCATATTCGGCATATGACGCATAAAGGCAATATCAAACACACCTTGATGGGTTTCTCCATCTGCACCGACAAGTCCCGCACGATCAATGCCAATAAATACGTTGAGGTTCTGACGGCAAATATCGTGCAGCACTTGGTCATAGGCTCTTTGCAGGAACGTTGAATAAATCGCTAAAAATGGCTTCATGTCCTGCGTCGCAAGCCCAGCTGCCATTGTGGCTGCATGCTGTTCGGCAATTCCTACATCAAACATCCGCTCTGGAAATTCCTTCGCAAAGCCTTCAAGCTTTGAACCAACAGGCATCGCAGGCGTGATCGCAACAATCCGCTCATCTTCCCGCGCCAGCTTTCTGACCGTTTCACTGACGAGACCACTCCAAGACGGAGCTGCTGCTGCCGGTTTTACAAAATCACCGGTATCGATTTTGTATGGACCAGTACCGTGCCAAGTCCCGATTTTATCGGATTCTGCCGGTTGATAGCCTTTTCCTTTTTTCGTGATGACATGCAGAAGAACTGGACCTTTTGTTTTCTTTGCATATTCAAGATTTTCAAAAAGATCTTCATACGAATGTCCGTCTACAGGACCTAAGTAAGTAAATCCCATTTCCTCAAAAAACATGCCAGACACAAGTAAATATTTGAGGCTGTCTTTGATACGCTCTGCTGTGGCAGCAAGCTTTCCGCCTACAGCTGGAATGCGCTTGAATAAATATTCGAGCTCGTCCTTTACCCATTGGTATTTGCCTGCTGTACGTAATCTGCCAAGCATTGTATGAATCGCACCAACGTTTGGTGCAATACTCATTTCATTGTCGTTTAATATGACAATCATATCTTTCTTTTCATCACCGATATGATTCAAAGCTTCCAGCGCCATCCCTCCGGTTAGTGCACCGTCTCCGATAATCGGCAGGATATATTCATCTGTCCCTTTAATATCACGCGCTGCTGCCATACCCATCGCACCAGATAACGAGGTTGAACTGTGACCTGTCTCCCAAACGTCATGTTCGCTTTCATTTCGTTTAGGAAAACCGCAAAGCCCTTTATATTGACGAAGTGTATCAAACTCCGACCCTCTTCCCGTTAACAGCTTGTGAACGTAAGACTGATGTCCAACATCCCAGAGGAATTTGTCTTTTGGGCTGTCAAATACTTTATGAAGCGCAACAGTCAGTTCAACGACTCCCAGGTTCGGACCAATATGCCCGCCAGAGTTAGCTAAGGACTCAATTAAAAACATGCGAATGTCAGCGCTAAGCTCCTCTAATTCTGCATTTGACATTCCTTTTAGAAACGTTGGATTTTTTATTGATAAAAGATCCAATTAGGATCAACTCGCTTTCAACAAAATTTCTATATACATCTATAATGCCTTATTCCTTTGAAAACCAATAGGGAATAAGAGTTGTCTCATCATAATAAACTGTTTACAGTTTACCACAATTGCTCGAGGACCCTCAAATCTAGGCTGTTTTTAATGATCTCTTGAGGCAATTAGATCACATAAATCATGCAGCAATTTCTGCTCTAATTGAAGATTTGAGACAATTTCTTTTGCACGTGTGATGTGCTCATGCAGTTTTTCTTTTGCTCCTGAAAGCGTTAATAAAGAAGGATATGTCGACTTTTCATTTGCTGTATCAGAGCCGACCCGTTTTCCGATTTTTTCTTCGCTTCCTTCGAGATCTAAAATATCATCACGGATTTGAAACGCAATGCCAATATGATAGCTGAATTCCCTTAGCTTTTCGATATCGTCCTCTGATGCTCCTGCCAGTATTGCACCTGCTGCGACGCTGAACGTGAGAAGCTTTCCTGTTTTACGGGCGTGAATGGATTCTAGTTCAGCAAGCGATACTTGTTTTTGCTCTGCTTCCATGTCATCAAATTGACCGCCAACCATTCCTAGTGCACCTGCTGACTTCACAAGCTCATCTACAATTCTGAGCTTTTTGTCAGCAGAGACGCTGCTAGACAGCTGCGATGTAATCAGGCGGAAGCTTTCTGTTAAAAGGGCATCACCTGCGAGAACCGCTGTTGCTTCTCCGTACACTTTATGATTTGTCGGTATTCCTCTGCGAAGGTCATCGTCGTCCATGCAAGGAAGGTCGTCATGTATCAATGAATACGTATGAATCATCTCAACTGCACAGCCGACAGGTATACCGTCTTCTTCGTTTTTACCGTAGGCATGTAATAGAGCAAGAACGAGAACAGGTCGAAGCCTTTTCCCGCCCGCTTTAAGAGAATAGAGCATAGAAGATTTCAGGTCTTCTGGAATCGTCAATTCCTGAACATATGTAAATAAATAATCTTCAATGGCCTGTTTTCGTGTTGTTAAAAATTCATTTAAATTACTTGTCACCAGCATCTGCCTCCTTCACTGAGAAGGGAGCCAGCTCACCGTCCTCTTTTAAAATGAAATCCATTTGCTTTTCAACATGCTGTAATTTTTCATGACAAAGCTTCGAAAGGGTCATGCCTTCTTGGAAATAATGAATGGCCTGCTCAAGTGGTACATCTCCTTCCTCGAGCTTTCCCACAATCTCCTCAAGACCTTTCATCGCCTCTTCAAATGTCATTTGTTCTTCTTTTTGTTTATTGGATTCTGTCATGATGATTGCCCCTCCTTCTCAATAACCTCACAAATCAGACGTCCATCTTTCATCGTGATAGTCAGCTGATCCTTCGTCTCTACTTGGTTCACACTTTTTATCAGTTCATCTTCTTTATAGGCTAAGCTGTAGCCTCTTTCCATCACTTGAAGTGGATTTAATGCATTTAGTTTACCAAGAACCGATTGGAACTGCGAATGAATTGTTTTCATTTGCACATTCATACTGCGGATGAGCTGTTCTGATTCATTGGCGTGGCGTTTTTTCGCCTGAAGCAGCTGCTCTTTAGGATGAAGCGGCTTCAGCCTGTATGTTTGTCTGTCTAGTTGACTGCGTTTTTGCTCAATTTGTCTCGTCAGCTGTTTTTGAAAACGGTCAAATACCAAATCAAATTGCTGCTCTTTTTGCTCCTGTAATCGTTTTGGAAAACGGAAGGCATACGAGGATTGCAGCGCCACAAGATGGTCTTTCGCTTGTGAGGTTTGATTCTTTACCGCTCTTGTCAGCCGTATATCGATTGATTTGATTCGTTCAATTAAATCGGTCGTGCTTGGAACAGCAAGTTCGGCTGCTCCTGTTGGTGTGGGTGCTCTCATGTCTGCAGTGAAATCACTGATCGTAAAGTCTGTTTCGTGCCCAACTGCAGATATGATTGGAATGTCTGATGCGAAGATGGCCCTTGCGACAGCTTCTTCATTAAAAGCCCAAAGCTCTTCAATCGAACCGCCTCCTCTTCCGACAATCAAGACATCACAGAGCTGTTTTTCATTCGCTTCCTTGATCCGTTCTACGATTGAACGGGTCGCATGTTCACCTTGAACGAGCGCCGGAAGCACAATGATTTTCGCCTGCTGATAGCGCCGATTGATGGTCGTAATGACATCTCGAACAGCCGCTCCTGTTGGAGATGTAATCACACCAACAACCTCTGGATATTCAGGAATCATTTTTTTATAGCGCGCATCAAATAAGCCTTCACTTGCCAGCTTTTTCTTCAGCTCTTCATAAGCAAGATGAAGAGCACCAACACCATCAGGCTGCATTTCTTTTGCATATAATTGATAGTTGCCGCTTGGTTCATATACTTGAATCCCGCCGCGTACAAACACCTTCATTCCGCTCTTAGGAGAGAAAGGCAGCTTAGACGCAGAGCGCTGGAACATGACAGCTTGCATGCGTGCGTTTTCGTCTTTTAAGGTGAAGTACACATGTCCTCTTGAATGAATCTTTACATTGGATAGCTCACCTTTGATCCAAATATCTTCTAAATGCGGATCAACATCAAATTTTCTTTTTATGTATTTTGTAAGGGCTGTGACCGTCACAAAGGCTTTTTCACTCATGACGTATTCCTCCTCTTCAAAAACGCACATTCATCCACCAGCAGCATGCAGGTGGATGAATGGATAAAGCTTATGCTAATGTACGTTTTGCTGATTTAACCGTATTGTGTGCAAGCATCGTAATCGTCATTGGACCGACTCCGCCAGGGACTGGTGTGATATAAGAAGCTTTTTCTTTTGCCTCTTCAAAATCAACATCTCCAACAAGCTTCCCAGTATCTAAACGATTGACTCCTACATCAATAACAATAGCGCCTTCTTTAATTTGGTCAGCTTTAATAAAGTTTGCTCGACCGACGGCAACAACTAAAATGTCCGCTTTCAACGTATGTTCTGAAATATTCACTGTTCTTGAATGGCAATAAGTAACCGTTGCGTTTTCGTTTAACAGCAATTGCCCTACTGGTTTACCGACAATATTGCTGCGTCCCACAACAACGACTTCTTTTCCAGAAAGATTAACACCCGTTTTGTTTAGTAATTCAACAATGCCTGCTGGTGTACATGGAAGGAATGTGTCCTCCCCAAGCAGCATTTTCCCGATATTCAATGGATGGAAACCATCAACATCTTTTTCAGGTGAAATACGTTCAATAACGGCTTTTTCAGAAATATGTTTTGGCAGTGGAAGCTGAACAAGAATCCCGTGGAATTGGTCGTTCGCATTGTACTGATCAATCAGCTGAAGCAATTCTTCTTCTGTTAAAGAAGCATCTAAATGATCAAGCTGGAAATGCATCCCCATTGCTTCTGCTGCTTTCTTCTTCCCGCGCACGTAAGAAAGTGAAGCCGGATCATCACCGATTAGAATAACGGCAAGACCAGGTGTGACACCTTTTTGTTTTAGCTCTTCTACTTCTTTTGCTAATTGCTCACGCTTTTCTTTTGCTGTTTCTTTCCCATCGATGATTGTTGCTGTCATGTCGAATCCTCCTATTGCTGCTTTAGGTCGTTTTTAATGTTTGAAAGTACACCATTTACAAATTTCGGTGCTTTATCATCACCGAATAATTTGGCCAGTTCAATCGCTTCATTCATCGAAACACTAAGCGGGATATCTTCTTGATACACCATCTCGTACACAGACAGCCTTAAAATGGCTCTGTCTACGTTTGCAATACGATCGAGTTTCCAATTCACTAGATGCTGTGAAATCATGTCATCGAGCTTGTCCTTTTGTTCAAGCACACCGAAAACCAGTTCCTCGAAAAAAGGATCTGATTCTTGTTCATCCAGCGCATGTGTAATGGCCTCTTTCGGATCAATATTGCTCACATCAATTTGAAATAATGTTTGTAGCGCCTTTTCTCTTGCAGTTCTTCTTTTCATTATTTACTCCTTTAACCACTTTATCCGCTTGTCGTTAAGCCATACAGAGATCATAACATATTTTGCCCGTGGTCGCACCAAGATCCATGCGAGCTGTGACGAAAAACGAATCAATCAACGCGTGAGATCATTATTATTCGGAAATGACCCAAAAATGGGCTTTAAAAAACCAAAGAGGCAATGCCTCCTTGGTTTCACTTGAACTCTTTTTTTACATTTCTTGATCTACTTCAGCCTCAGATGCTTTAGTATCAAATTGAATACCAACGACATGAATATTGATTTCATTAATCGTCAAGGCAGTCATGTTCAAAAGAGTTTGACGGATATTTTCTTGGACAGCAGTGGATACCTTTGGAATGGATAGGCCAAATTGAACCACACAGTATACATCGATTGTGATGCCTTCATCAGAGACATCTACTTTCACACCTTTACGGTGATTTTTCTTACCAAAGCGTTCTGCTACATCAGCAGCGAAATTGCCGCGCATTTCGGCAATGCCTTCGACTTCTGAAGCGGCGATCCCAGCAATGACCTCAATCACTTCTGGTGCAATTTGCACTTTTCCCAATTGATCTTCATCAAGGTTCATTTCAAGCAAATTGTTTTCTGACACGATCATTCACCTCCGAAAGCTGTGATTATTTCATGATTTGGTATGTTTCTAAAAACTTCGTATTAAAATTACCGCTCACAAATGTTTCATGCTCAAGCAATCTTAGATGGAATGGGATCGTTGTGTAGACTCCTTCAATGACGAATTCCTGAAGCGAGCGTTTCATTCTCGCAATCGCTTCTTCTCTCGTTTTACCATATGTGATCACCTTTGCAATCATACTATCGTAATATGGCGGAATCACATAGCCCGGATAAGCGGCAGAATCAACACGTACTCCTAGACCGCCTGGCGGAAGATACATTTTAATTTCACCAGCTGATGGCATGAAGTTTTTCTCTGGGTTCTCTGCATTAATACGGCATTCGATCGCCCATCCTTCGTAGACGACATCCTCTTGTGTAAGAGAAAGTTTTTCACCTGATGCAACTTTAATTTGTTCTTTGATCAGGTCAACACCTGTGACCATTTCTGTTACAGGATGCTCTACTTGAATACGGGTATTCATTTCCATGAAGTAGAATTTCTCTTCATTATAATCATAAATGAATTCGACTGTTCCAGCACCAGTGTATTCAACAGCTTCTGCTGCTTTTACGGCTGCTTCACCCATTTGCTCACGGATGTCTGCATTCAGCGCTGGTGATGGCGTTTCTTCAAGAAGCTTTTGCATTCTTCTTTGGATCGAGCAATCACGCTCTCCTAAGTGAATGGTATGGCCATGCTGATCTGCAAGCACTTGGATTTCCACGTGTCTAAAGTCTTCAATGAACTTCTCTAAATAGACGCCAGGGTTACCAAAGTTTTGCGCTGCTTCCTGCTGCGTGATGGTGACACCATTAATGAGCTCTTCTTCGGTACGAGCCACACGGATTCCTTTACCGCCGCCGCCTGCAGTTGCTTTAATAATGACAGGATACCCAATACTTGCTGCTGTTGAAACAGCATCATCAAGATCTTTTACAATTCCTTGAGAACCAGGAACAATCGGAACCCCGGCATCTTTCATTGTTTCCCTTGCGACATCTTTCGTTCCCATTTTGGAAATCGCTGACGCAGTTGGACCAACAAAGATGACATTGCATTCCTCGCAAAGCTCTGCAAAGTCTGCATTTTCAGCAAGGAAGCCGTATCCTGGATGGATGGCATCTGTCCCTGTTAATTTTGCTACACTGACAATATTCGTGACATTTAAATAACTATCTTTTGAAGCAGTCGGTCCGATGCAATATGCTTCATCAGCCATTTGAACATGAAGCGCATCGCGATCCGCTTCAGAAAATACCGCAACTGTTTCAATTCCAAGCTCTTTACAAGCGCGGATAATTCTAACTGCGATTTCTCCTCTGTTTGCAATTAATAGCTTTTTAATCATGATCGTACTCCTTACTCTGCTTTCACTAGAAAGAGGGGTTGTCCGAATTCTACAAGCTGACCGTTCTCAGCTAATACTTCGACGATTTCACCTTTTACTTCTGCTTCGATTTCATTAAACAGTTTCATCGCTTCTACGATGCACACAACTGTGTTTTCCTTCACCTTAGAACCTGTTGTCACGTATGGACCTGCTTCTGGTGAAGATGAAGCATAAAATGTGCCAACCATTGGGGATGTGATTTTATGCAGATTTTCAGACGCAGCTGCCTCTTGTGCAGGGGCTTCGGTCTGAGCTGGAGCTTGTGCTTTAGGAGCTTGTTGAGCTGGAGCTGCTTGGACAGGAGCCACTGGTGCCGCAACTTGCTGAACGACTTCTTTATTTTTCTTCAGTTTGATTTTTGCACCTTCGTTTTCGTACGTAAATTCATCAATTGTAGATTCGTCAATTAATTTAATCAGTTCATGAATTTCTTCAATTTTTAACATGGATTTGCACCCCTATGTATGGATTTATCTTTTTCTTATAGGCTAGTACTAAAAGTACATACTATAACCATCTTACAGGAGGATTTCAATGAATTCAACTACTATTGTGGCGAAGCGCCTCGCGAAAGCACCTTGGAGAGGGCGCCAAACCGCATCAAAAAACGCCCTTTTCGGCAAGGGCGCCTGTTCATTTTTTATTGATTGGAGGGCTCAAAAGTGACAGCTACGTTATCAAGACCTCTCATTTCTTTTGTGACCATATCAATAATATCGGCCGCTTGGGACTTTGATTTTTTGTCAGAACGAACCGTGATGCTCACTTTATCTCCTTCAGCACTCACTAGCGCATCTTTATATCCTTTTGTTTTAATTAAGGTTTCGAGCTGACGCTCCGTCCCTTCTGCCTCACTAAGCGCTGTCATTTGATCATACGCTTCACTTTTTTCTTGTGCTGTTGCATCATCACTGGATACGATTTCGTTGAACTCTTCGCGCTGTTTGCTTCGTTTATCTTCAAGCTCTAATCTGTATGTTGTAAAAAGCTCATCGTCTGTTTGCTCCGACACAGCCTTTCCTTCTTCACCGCTTGTTTCGATATCCTCTTGTTTGCCATTTGTTTCTTTGTCAGTGGACTTCTCATCAGTGCCTTTTTCCGTTCCTTTGTCCGTCCCTTTTTCTGTTTCAGTCTTTTTCTCTTCCGTTCCTTTTGATTTCATATCTTCTACTGTCACTGCATTTTCACCTTGTGGAGACATGATATAGTACACACTTAAGACGACAACTAAACTTAGCATCGTTAATAGCCAAACCGTTTGTTTTTTTAACATCATTCCGAATCCTCCTTGATTTTTTTAGGGGCAACAGCCACTCTATGGCTCGGTACATCAAGCACTCGTGTAACCGCTTCAATGATGGTTTTCTTTATTTGAACGTTGTCTACTCCTTGAGCAACAACGAGGACACCGCGAATATCTGGTTTTTTCGTTTGAACCACTACAGGTGTTTCTTCATTGCCATTTTTGATGATGACAATTTCTTCTTCTTTTGTTTGATCAGTGACACTTCGCACGCCGCCTTCTTTATCTGTTTCCTCGGTCGTTGTGCTTTTATTGGATTTGTTTTTTTCAAACACTTTTAAAGAAGTTGCGTCTACATTGACCACAATCGATACATCCTCAACGCCAATGATGGTCTCTAAAATTTCTTTCAGCTGATTTTCGTATTCTTGCTCCACATCCTCAATCGAATTCTTTGATTTACTTGACGATGCCGGCTTGAATACCTCCTGCTCTTGTGAGGATGTTTTTTTAGAAGCAGGAACAGCAGCCTGTTCTTTGCTTGATGGCGGTGACAAGATCTGACTGACTAACATGAAAGATACGCCGATGATGAATACAAGCAGCAAGTAATGGTGCTTCGTTAATTTTGGTTTCCCTTCACCTTTTTCAGGCGGCTGCAAGAATGATTTCAGCTTTTGTTTCCAGTCCTTGTTATTCATGATCTGCTGCGTCACCTCCCTCAATGTTCAGCGCAATGTGCTCAGGACTCGTATTCCAAACATCAGCAAGTGTCTCTTTCACCCTCGTGATCTCTTTGCTAGAAGATTCAGCGCTTTCCTCCTTTTGCGTGGAGAGATCAATGTCCACCTTTGCCACCGTTTCTACAGCATCACCTGTGAGCGGGGAAAGAACTGCTTTGATGCGAAATTGATCCGCCTCCATATTCTGATCCAGGTGCTCCTCATCTGCCAGCACTTCTACGTGTTTCATTTCATAGCTCTCCTTCTCCAGTGGCTCCTTTGCGCTTTTTTCTAGTTGGACAGCCATTTGCTTTAAAATATATGCACGCTGAGAGGCTTGTATTTCTTTTTTTTCTAAATTCATCTGATTTTTTATTTCTTCTGACTGTGCTTCTTCCTTCCCCTTCATCAATTCCGAAAAAATTTGGTCAGGGTCTGCCCGAAATAAAGCAAAGATCGGATTGAGCATCACCACAATCAGCAGCAGGCTGACGACCATTTTGGCATACTTTTGCATGCTTGAATTGGGAAGCAGAAGATCAATGACAATCGCAAATAAGATAAAGAGAATAATACTTGTGATCCATTCCGTGAGAAAACTCAAAAGGTGTCCCTCCTTACTTCATCATCATGGTCAAGTTGCCAGCAGTGATAATGACGGTAATGCTTAAAAAGAACATGAGCGACACGACAGCAAGTGCGGCAAAGATATAAAGAACACTTTTTGAAATGACATCAAGACAGCTGATGATCGGTCCGCCTCCTAATGGCTGAAGAATGGCTGCGGCAAGCTTATATATAAGGGCTAGTGAGAGCACTTTAATCGCCGGGAAGGCGGCAATTGAAATGAGAATGGCGACGCCAACAAGTCCGACCGTATTTTTGAGTAACACAGAGGCACTGATCACCGTATCCGTCGCATCTGTAAACATTCTGCCAAGGACAGGGATGAAATTTCCGGTAATAAATTTGGCTGTACGAAGAGCGATTCCATCCGTAATTGCAGCAGATGCACCTTGCACAGAAATGACGCCAAGAAAGACAGTTAAAAAAACGGCTAACCCGCCTATCGCCACATTTCTTAACAGCTGGGCAAGCTGGGTGACCTTGTATTGTTCGGTCAGCGTACTGACAATGCTCAATATCGCAGATAAAAAGATAAGGGGAAGAACGACATATTGAATAAAAACGCCGCTCGTATTCATCAAAAATAAAATAACAGGATGAAAGAATCCGGCTGAGACAAGCCCGCCTGATGAAGCAATAAGTGCTAATAAAAGAGGAATAAGAGCAAGAATAAAACTGGTCATCGTTTGAATGGCTTCTGTTGCATAAGAAATCGCCACATGAAAGCTGTTGAGTGCAATAATGATCAGCACCATATAAACAAGAGCGTATGCGACTTTACTGACGGTGCTTTGCTCAAACGCATTCTGCAAAAGCTGCAAAAGCGAACAAAAGATGGTGAGTAAAATCAGTGTACCTAGGAGCTTTCCGTTTGCTATGACCTCGTGAAAAAGATAATGAACAAAGGCTTTCAGCCATGTTTGGGGAGACAGCTCTTTATCGCCATCAATCATTTCCTTCACTGTGCCTTTTTGGCTTTCTGGCAGAAAGCCGCCATACTCGTCCAATATGGTTTCCCAAAAGTCATTGATGGATTGAAGCTCTAGTGCATCAGCCTGTCCATTCGCCACTTCCTCTGCTGCTGGTTCTTCATTTGATAAAGGTACTTTCTCTTCTGCACCTGCATGCGGAGCGATCAGCCAGAAGAAAAGCATCAGTCCCATAACAGCTGTCACCCGTTTCATTGTCATCACCTCTTTTCAATTACGTCATGGACGGGATCATACCTAAGATGGTCTCAATGATGACTGTTAAAATAGGGACTGCCATGACCAAGATGAGAATTTTGCCGCCAAGCTCTATTTTTGATGCAATGGCGCCTTGTCCAGCATCTTTTGTCAGCTGGGCGCCGAATTCTGCAATATAGGCAATGCCAATAATTTTTAAAATGGTTTCAACATACTTCATATTGACGCCGGCGCTTGCCGCAATTTTTTCAATCATCGAGATAATGGCATAGATTTGATCAATTAAATAAAGAAAAATCACACATCCTGTAAAAACAACAAGCATAAAGGCGAAGGTCGGCTTTTGTTCTTTGACGATTAATGCTAAAAAAGTAGCGATTAAACCAAGTCCAACAATTTGTATGATTTCGATTTGTAAGCCCTCCCCTATCCTTGAAATAGAAATACGGCTTTAATCTTTTTAAACAAATCATCTACAATGGTTGCCACCATAAACAAAATGTAGATAAACCCAAGCAGCGTGACCCACTGAGCGTACTCCTTTTTCCCCATTTGATCTAAAATCGTATGGAGGAATGCCACAACGATGCCTACTCCCGCAATTTGAAAAATGACGTTTACATCAACGCCCATGCTCTCGACTCCCTTCCTCTCACATCAATAAAAGAATCAGTAGTAATCCGCTTAAAAATCCGAGACTTCTGACCATTTTTTCATTTTTCGCTTGGGCGATTTCAGCTTCCTTCTCCTCCGATTCCAAATGACCTAAAGCAAGCTTGATATACTTTTGCTGAGAAGTGACATCATGCTGGCCAAGTGTTTCTCCAAAGTGCTTCAGTGCCTCATATTCGCCTTTTTTCAAAACGGTTTTTTTCCAAACATCCTCAAGACTCTCATTCCATGCATGCCGTGCCGAAAAAGTTCCGACTTTGAGTTTTTCTGCAAATTGTTCAAATAACCGATTCACAGGAGGACCTACTTGCGACGCAATTTGCTCTGCAGCCCGCGCTAGAGGCGTTTGCCCATACATAATTTCAGCTTCAAGAGACTGGAGCGCAAACCGAAGCTGCCGAATTTGTTTCGGCCGGTCGCTATATCGTTTGGCAAACTCGAACCCTCCCCAAGTCGTAGCCGCGACAATCAAGATAGCGCCAATGAGCTTTAACATACGTCCACTCCCCGCCTCCATTTCATCTCTTGTCCGTCTTGGTCATATATCCGCCTAATCGTGCCGGGACCATTCTTGCGATTTAATTCAACATATCGTTCAAATACTCGAAGCTCCCATAATGGCTTCAATGATGGACGTTTATACACATCTTCAAGTGAATAGCCATGAGCTGAGACGATAATGGTGACTCCGGCATGAATCGCTTCTAAAAGTGCCTGTACATCCTCGCTTTTTCCGATTTCATCAACAATCATGACCTCTGGACTCATAGACCGAATCATCATCATCAAACCTTCAGCCTTTGGACATGCATCGAGCACATCAACCCGGTGTCCAAACTGGTGCTGCGGCACCCCTCTTATACATCCGGCGATTTCAGAACGCTCATCTATAATGCCTGTTTTTTTAGGAGGAATTGCTTTTCTGCCAGTACTAGCCAGTCTTGCTACATCCCGCAATAATGTCGTTTTCCCTGTTTGCGGTGGACCGATGATGAGTGTATTGCACCAGTGCTCGTCATATAAATAAGGAAGAAAGGGAAGCGCAATCCCGATTTTTTCTTTTGCGATGCGGATATTAAATGAAGAGATATCTCTTAATCCTTTGACAATGCCGTTTTCAACGATCACCTTTCCTGCAAGTCCCACCCGGTGTCCGCCAGATATGGTGATGTAGCCTTGCTTTAGCTCCTCTTCAAGTGTGTACATGCTGTAATTGCTCAGCCTGCCTAATAGCTGAGACGCATCTTCTCCTGTTGTGCGATAAGAAAGAAAGCGCGGTTTTCCTCTTTGCATCAATTCAATAGGACGATCCGTGCGAATGCGGATTTCTTCTATTTGATCCCATTCTGCTTCTTTTAGCAGTCTAAGTTCTTGTCCAATCGAGTGCGGGAGAATATCCAACAAACTCCGCAACGAATTCCCCTCCTTTTTTTCTTCTCTAAAATGTATGATGGGAGTCGTTAATTATGCCAAGCCGTTTCACTTATAGATCCCAACAAGAATAAACACGACACCAATGAAAATAAAGACGAGCTTGGCATAGGATAACTGCCCTGCAATTTGATAGATTCCAATCGTCATCGTGATAATAAAAATGAGCGGCCCAATGATCGCCAATATACTATTGATGACAACCGCTTTTCGAACGTCATTTGTGACTAAAATGAGGATGGCGGCCGTCAGTTCAATCGCTGCCGATAAGAACCTCATGCCTGCCATTGCAGCTACTGACGGATGGATGCCTGGGAAAAGAAATGGTTTCATATAGAACCTCCAGCTTTTTTTACACTATATGCTTGTCTAGCTGGAAGTAGTCTTGTTTTTCAGAAAGGAAGAGAGATGAATGAGAGAATTGAGAGAAGGTCTGCCTTTTGAGGAGTCTTACATGTTTTACAATAAAAAAAGACTGTAAACACGACGTTTACAGTCAAAGCGTGTAGACAAACCCTCGCATTCGGTGTCAGTCCTGCGCGCCGATGCTCACGAATGGCAAATTCGCTCCGCTTCGGTGCTCGTCCTTCCTAGACTTCAAAGGTTTTCTATCACGCTGAAAAGAAGACAAAGGGCTAAAATAAACGTCATTTTAGCCCTTTGTCAACAATCTAAAAAGACTGTAAACACGAGGTTTACAGTCTTTCTTCGTTCATTACGCTCTTGACACGTATGAACCGTCTGATGTATTAATGACTAGTTTATCTCCTTGGTTCACAAAGAAAGGAACGTTGACGATTAAACCAGTTTCAGTTTTTGCAGGTTTTGAGCCGCCTGATGTTGTGTCACCTTTAATACCAGGCTCTGTTTCTACTACTTCTAGTTCTACCGTGTTTGGAAGTTCTACTCCAAGTGTTTCAGCACCGTACATCACAATTTGAACTGACATATTTTCTAGCAAATATTTCAGCTCATCTTTAATTTGTGTTTCACTTAGTTCAAGCTGCTCATAAGAACTTGTATCCATGAAGACATGCTGGTCGCCATTTGCGTACAAGTACTGCATTGTTTTTGTTTCAATTTGAGCTTTCGCTACTTTTTCGCCTGCACGGAATGTTTTTTCTTGAATAGCACCAGTACGCAGGTTACGCAGTTTCGAACGAACAAACGCTGCGCCTTTCCCTGGCTTTACGTGTTGGAAATCCACTACACGCCAAATACCGCCGTCCACTTCAATTGTCAGGCCTGTACGAAAATCGTTTACTGAAATCATTTTGTCATCCTCCTACATTTCACCATCATAATATGATAAGTTCTTTCGGTGAGTGGGTCAATCGTTTATTGCCGTCAGCTGTCAGGACAATATCATCCTCAATTCTCACGCCGCCGACATCCGGCAAGTAAATTCCCGGCTCAACTGTCACGACCATTCCTTCTTCTAAGACGACCTCTGATCGTGAGGAAAGGCCTGGCGCTTCATGTACTTCCATCCCTAGCCCGTGGCCAGTTGAATGCCCGAAGTATTGACCATAGCCATACTTTTCAATGATGTCACGTGTGATGCGATCAGCTTCTTTTCCTGTTAAGCCTGGCTTGATTCTATCCACACCAGCGTTTTCTGCTTCTAATACGATATGATAAATTTCCTTTAGCTTATCGCTCGGTGTGCCGACAGCAATCGTTCTTGTCATATCAGAACAATAACCTTTATAGTAAGCACCAAAATCGAGTGTGACTAAATCACCAGATTCAATCACCTTTTCACTCGCTCTTCCGTGCGGCAGGCTTGAACGAACACCTGAGGCGACAATCATATCGAATGAAGATCCTTCAGCGCCTTCTTTTCTCATGAAAAATTCAAGCTCGTTCATGACAGCAATTTCCGTCAAGCCCGGCTTGATGTAAGTGAGAATATGATCAAAGGCGTGATCTGCAATCTTCGCAGCTTCCTCTAATATCTTAATCTCTTCACTAGACTTAATCAAGCGCAACTTTTCAACTGATTCTGAGACCGGAACAAGCTCTATATCGCCTGCTTTATCTGCATACTGCTGGTACGTGGCAAATGTCATATGATGTTGTTCAAACCCAAGGCGTTTTATCCCAAATTCCTTTGCCGTTTGGGCTGCGGTTTCCACGATGTTTCCTTTATGTTCAATAATGTCGTAGCCTTTTACTTGGTCCTTCGCTTGCTCTGTATAACGGAAATCCGTGATAAAAGCTGCCTGGTCCTTTGAAACAACTGCAAGACCGGCTGAGCCAGTAAAGCTGGTCATGTACTGTAAATTAAAGCTGCTCGTAATGACAAGACCATCGATCTCTAATTCAGATAAAAGTGCTTTTAACTTTTCAAGTTTCATGATACTGCTCCCCCTTCACTCACTAAATAACGAATCGCCAATTTATACCCTTCTAAACCAAGACCAACGATTTGCCCTTGGCATACTGGAGCAAGTACAGAATGATGGCGGAATTCCTCTCTCTTATGAACGTTTGAGATATGTACTTCGACGACGGATAAAGAAATACTTGCAATGGCATCTCTCAGCGCATAGCTGTAGTGTGTAAAAGCACCCGGGTTAAACACGACTCCATCGTACTGATCTTCTGCCTCGTGGAGCGCATCAATCAAATCCCCTTCGTGATTCGATTGAAAGAACGTTAACTGGATATTGGCTCTTTCTGCAAACTGGAACAAATCCGTTTCTAAATCTGTCAGCGTCTTACTTCCGTAAACAGCCGGCTCTCTTTTGCCAAGCCTATTTAAATTGGGCCCATTCAGCACAAGAAAATGAGGCATACAACCACTCCTTCACCCTAATTCAATCTATATCGAGATCTGTTTCTTTTTCATTAGAAACCTTTCGTTTCCAAAAATATTTTATCATATGAATAGGTGATTTACACTTTATTCTGTCTTTTCCCGAGAGCCCTTGCAAGCTTCTGACTCGTTAATTCATTATATTCAAACGAAATACTGTACCCGACAAACATGCCATATAAAATATATAGGCAAAATGTCGTGACGATGGTGCTTTGCTGCAAATCTTGGACTTGCTTTACATCTGGGAAAATCGGATTAAATACGTAAAAAACGAGCAGCCATAAAAGCGCGCCATATATCAGCCCCATCCAATAGCCTTTGATTCGTTTTAAAACCCCATAATAAATAAAGGCTGCTCCAATCGATAAAACCCCTAAAAGCACAATACTAATAAAAGTGCCAAGTCCTCCCTTTTTCCACTCTCCGAGCACAAATGGCTGAAGGAGCATATTGGGACTCACCTCTGAGAAATGAAACATATGGGTCAGAAACCCGATAAAGCCCCAAAAAACACCGCCAACAAAGCCTGTCGCAGCTGCTCTTGCCAACAGCGATGACGTTTGTACAGACTGATTTTTTTCTTCTTGGTTTTTCTTTTCATCACGTTTCATTTGTGAACACCTCCAGCAAGTAGTATGTCCAAAATGTCATAAAAAAAAGGATTTCCATCCGTGAGTGTAAAATTTTTATAACAGGGTATACTGGCTAAAAAGAGGTAGATAGAATTCTAGTAGATAATCGACCTGTGCGCTAGTGATTTCCCCTCATTTCCTGTACAATAAAGGTACAAGGAAATGCATGTAAATTACAGGAAACAGGCAGGTTGATGAAATATGTCCAATCAAACAAAACGTCCAGCATATGGAGGGCAGGCAGTTGTCGAAGGTGTCATGTTTGGAGGTAAAAAGAACTATGTGACAGCGATTCGGCGAAAGGATCAGTCCATTGAGTTTTTGAAGCTTCCCCGGACCTCCAATAAACGAACCGCCTTTCTCAAGAAAATTCCCTTTGTCAGGGGTGTTGCTGCACTTCTTGAAGCAAGCGCAAATGGCAGTAAGCACTTGAACTTCTCCAGCGAGCGCTATGACTTAGATCCTTCAGAAGATCATACTCTTGAAAAAGAACAAAAAAGCTCGAAATTATCCATGATTTTCGGCATTGCTGTAATCGGAGTTCTCTCTCTTCTCTTTAGTAAATTTGTCTTTACCCTAGTACCTGTCTTTTTAGCTGAACTGGTGCGGCCCGTCTTTTCAGGGAATTTCGCACAAATCGCAGTGGAAACATTCTTTAAACTGGTCCTGTTATTAGGCTACATTTACTTTATTTCCATGACCCCTTTAATTAAAAGGGTATTTCAATATCATGGCGCAGAACATAAAGTCATAAACTGCTATGAACAGAATCTTGACATCACAGTGGAAAATGTACAAAAACAATCACGGCTGCATTATCGATGCGGTAGCAGCTTTATTTTATTCACTGTCATTGTTGGAATGTTCGTCTATTTACTCGTACCGACAGATCCTTTATGGGTGAGAGTTCTGAATCGCTTGGCGCTCATTCCGGTTGTTCTGGGCATTTCATTTGAAGTGCTTCAGCTCACGAACAAACTCCGAGAAGTGCCTGTGCTTAAAGTGCTTGGCTATCCTGGCCTTTGGCTGCAATTGCTCACAACAAAAGAACCCTCTGACGATCAAGTCGAGGTAGCCATTGCAAGTTTTAATGAACTTCTTCGTTTAGAGGAAGCGTCTGAGAAACAAGCATCAGATTCTGCTCATCAAGTGATCTAACTTATAAATCCGGTAAATTCCTTCGGAGGTGGACAGTTATGAATCGCCGAGTACATCCTGCTTTTACCATTATTTTCGCTTTAGGTGTTTTGGGATTTGTGTATTTACTCACAACGAATCCAGGCAGACTTTTTACAATGCTGCTATCAGTTGTGATCATTGGAGCGGCTCTATTTTTCCTATTTAGATGGCTGATGAATCGAAGAACTGGAACAGAGGGCAATCTTTATCGTAAAGCAGTCAAACAATCAAAACGTCGCTACCAGCAGCCTAAACCAAAAACGAAAAGCCAGATGAAAAATCGGGTCACTCATTTGCGAAGCGTGCCGACTGACCACAAGTCTAAGCCCGTCCTTCTCAAAAAGAAAAGCCAAACACAGTTAACTGTGATTGAAGGCAAGAAAAACAAAAAGAAAAATCGCGCCTTGTTTTAAAATGTCCAGCTTTTTAAAAATTGCTCGGCTTTCTGTCTGCCTAGATCGACAAGCGCCTTTTTCTTTTCTGTCTTCAGATGAAAATCAGTGGCAATGACGTGTTCTACAGGAATAAAAATAACATGACGTTCGTGTTTTGTGGCAATGTGTCTTTCGTCATGAGCACCACGCATCGTTTCAAAAAGAGCGCCAAACAGTTCAAACGCATTGCGGATGGAGTGTTGAGGGCGTTCTTTTTCGTTTGGGGTTAATGTGACACCGACGAACGGTCTTTTTTTCTCTTCCGCAAACAACCAAATTGGAAAATTGCTAAGCACTCCTCCATCCACAATGGTACAAATGCCTTTTGATGACCTTAGTTTGACAGGCTCGAAAAAATACGGCAGGCTGCAACTCATCCGAATCGCCCTTGCAACGGAAAAGCGCTCTGGATTTAAGCCGTATGAAGGAAGGTCGTCTGGCAGCACGAGGATTTTCCCATTTGTTAAATCGGAGGCAACAATTTTCAGCGAATCTTTTTTGAGATCTCCAAATACGGTAACCCCTTTTCGTTTTAAAACGTCTGTCAGCCATTTTTCCAGCCGGTCGCCTTTGTACAGACCGAGGCGCCAGTAAATGGATACCCACCTGAGCATTTGAAACGGAATGAATTGGCATCTCCTGTCAAGCAAGTGATGTTCCTCCATTTCATCTAAAAGCTCCCGAATCTCCTGACTAGTAAAACCTGCTGCGATGAATGAAGCAATGATCGCTCCAGCACTTGTACCAGCAAGGCGGACAAATTGATATCCTCTCGCTTCAAGCGCTTCATAGGCACCCGCAAGTGCTGCCCCTTTAATGCCTCCACCTGAGAACACACCATCTATCTTCATCAAGGAGCCCCCTTTGATATCACGCTATTAATAGTGTAAGAGCATATGCTTTCAATTAGAACTTTAATCAAAAAGGACACCCATGCTGAGGGTGTCCTTTCAGCGCGCGGACAAACCCTCGCATTCGGTTTCAGGTCTGCGCTCCGGTACTCGCCCTTCCTAGACTGCAAAGGTTTTCAAATCACGCTGAAAAGAAGACAGAGGGCTAAAATAAAAATCATTTTAGCCCTTTGTCAACAATATGAAAGAACACCCTTGCTAAGGGTGTCCTTTTTCTTAAGATTCTTGATTTGTTTGTTCGTTTTTCTTTTGAATCGCTTTCAGCTGAACAGATCGCTCGTCGTTTTCTTCAAAGAATTGAACAAGATCGCCGATGCGGTCAATGCTGTTCCAGCTGAGATGATGTTCAATGCCTTCTACATCATCATAAATTTTCTCTTCATCTACACCAATGATTCTTAAAAATTGCTCTAGCAGTTCATGTCTGTATACGAGACGTTTTCCAATTTTCTTGCCTTTCGGGGTTAAAATTAGACCACGATACTTCTCATAAATGAGGTATTCATCTTTATCTAGCTTCTGAACCATTTTTGTTACAGAGGAGGGATGGACAGCGAGTGCTTCTGCAATATCAGAGACTCTGGCATATCCTTTTTCTTCTATCAGCATATATATTTGTTCAATGTAATCTTCCATACTAGGTGTAGTCATAAAACCCCTCCATAATGCACCTTTACTTAATAATCATAACAATTCTACACCATCGCCCATTAAAAAACAAGGAGTGTCCACTGTCTTAACGCTTGTAATTCCACTCGTCTGAGGCATATTTCGTTTTGGCGAGATGATGGACAAACGCTAATTCTTCATCTGTCAGCTCATAAGGCACAAGCTCAATATTTAACCCTTTTTCAAATCCTCGTTTAAACGCAACACGCGCATCGTCTATTGTACAAGTTCGGTCTGAGATTTCATTGATGGCGACCGCTTTGTTTTTAAAGCTCCGCTGCATCCGCTCTCTCACACGGTCGTTTGGATAAAGAAATAAATCGAACAATTTGTCCTCATCAAGGTCAATTAAGATGGAGCCGTGCTGGAGGATCACTCCTTTTTGTCTCGTTTGAGCACTGCCTGCTACCTTTCTGCCTTCTACGACAAGCTCATACCAGGAAGGAGCATCGAAGCATACAGACGATCTTGGATTTTTTAAGCTTTCTTTTTCTTTATCTGTACGAGGAATGGCAAAATATGCATCGAGTCCCAGTTCTTTAAAGCCCTCTAAAATGCCTTCTGAAATGACGCGGTATGCCTCTGTCACCGTCGCTGGCATTTCTGGATGTTCCTCTGACACAATCACGCTGTAGGTCAGCTCCTGATCATGAAGAACCCCCCGCCCTCCAGTTGGTCTACGGACAAACCCAAGACCATAGCGCTCGACTGCTTCCATGTTGATTTCCTTTTCAACATGCTGAAAATACCCCACAGACAATGTCGCCGGATTCCATCCATAAAAACGGATGACAGGCGGGATGAGCTTCTCACTATGCCAATAAAGCAAGGCTTCATCCATTGCCATGTTAAAGGCAGGGTCTTGATTTCCTGTATCAATGAAACACCATTTCTCTTTTTGCATATAAAAATCCCTTCTCTTTTACGTAGTCAATGTTAGATGATGGTGATGGCCACCGGTTTTCTCTCTTCATCAGTCTATCAAATAGGGAACGAATTGAAAATAATTCTTACCATTTATGATGACAAGTTTCTTTTGCTTTACTATAATAGTATTTGTCTAAAACGTACCATCAGACAGGCTACTGTGCTGATGCTCAAGAAGGAGTCGAGTTGTATTGTCAATATTCAACTATATCGTCCTCTCACTTTGTGGACTTTTCGTTCTTTATTCCATCGGCAGCTACATTTATCAGCAGCGCATTATGAAAACGCTGACGGAAGCAGAATTTATTAAAGGTTACCGCAAAGCTCAACTCATTGATGTGAGAGAGCCAAATGAGTTTGAAGGCGGACATATTTTAGGGGCCAGAAACATCCCCCTTTCCCAGCTAAAGCAGCGCAAAAATGAAATTCGTCCTGACAAGCCTGTTTATCTCTATTGCCAAAACAATTTAAGAAGCGGAAAAGCAGCTCAAACTTTACGTAAAAACGGCTGTCGTGAGATTTATAATTTAAAAGGCGGCTTTAAAAAATGGGGCGGCCGCATCAAAACGAAGAACTAACAAAAAAGACTCTGGGAGCGTGATCCCCCTGAGTCTTTTTTTCTTTATCTTTCAAAAACGAGGACTGGATTCCGCGCGGCCTTTGTTTCGTCCATTCGTTTGACGACCGTCGTATGCGGCGCTTCCTGTACCACTTCTGGATTCTCTTCTGCTTCTTTGGCAATCTGAATCATCGCTTCGATAAAGGCATCAAGAGTTTCTTTTGATTCTGTTTCAGTTGGTTCAATCATGATACATTCCTCTACATTGAGCGGGAAGTAGATCGTTGGCGGATGATAGCCAAAATCAAGTAATCGTTTGGCAATATCGAGTGTCCGCACACCTAATTTTTTCTGACGTTTACCTGAAAGAACAAATTCATGCTTACAGTGACGGTCAAATGGCAAATCGAAATGAGCACTTAAGCGGCGCATCATATAGTTCGCATTTAACACGGCATTATCCGTTACAGCCTTTAGGCCGTCTGGACCCATAGAGCGAATGTACGCATATGCTCTGACGTTAATGCCAAAGTTGCCATAGAACGGCTTCACGCGGCCAATTGATTCTGGTCGATCATCATCAAAGTAAAAGCGGCCTTCCTTCTTCACAAGTACCGGCTTTGGCAAGTACGGAATCAAATCCTTTTTTACACCAACAGGACCTGAACCAGGGCCTCCGCCTCCGTGTGGACCTGTAAAGGTTTTATGAAGATTTAAGTGAACGACATCAAATCCCATATCCCCCGGTCTTGCTCTGCTTAAAACGGCATTCAAGTTGGCTCCGTCATAATAAAGCTTACCGCCAGCTCCATGAACGATTTCAGCCATTTCTAAAATATTTTCTTCGAATAGGCCGAGTGTATTCGGATTCGTCAGCATTAAAGCAGCTGTTTCTTCATTGACAACACGGCGCAGGTCCTCTAAATCAACAAGCCCATTCGTATCAGATGCGACGGTAATGGTTTCAAATCCGGCCACTGTCGCAGATGCCGGGTTCGTTCCATGGGCAGAATCAGGCACAATGACTTTTGTTCGCTTATGGTCTCCTCTTGCTTCATGGTACGCACGGATCATCATGAGTCCTGTCCATTCCCCGTGTGCTCCTGCCGCAGGCTGTAATGTCACAGCGTCCATCCCAATAATTTCTTCAAGATGAGCACCCAGGTCGTGGAGTAACTCTAATGCACCTTGCACAGTGTCTGCCTCCTGTAGTGGATGGACTTGCGCGAAGCCTGCAAGGCGTGCGACCTTTTCATTAATCTTAGGATTATATTTCATCGTACAAGAGCCAAGAGGATAAAATCCGGAATCGACCCCATGATTACGTCTTGATAATGCTGTATAATGACGCATGATATCAAGCTCAGATACTTCAGGAAGCTCAGCATCCTCATGACGGATATACGTGTCATCAAATAAAGACGGGATCTCCTGTTCAGGTACATCTAAATCAGGCAGGCTATAACCAATTCTTCCTTCTTTGGATAATTCAAAAATAAGCGGCTGATCTTGTTTATTCATGGCGATCCCCCAATTCCTTAATGAACGTATCAATTTCTTCTTTCGTTCTTAGCTCTGTTACGGCGACAAGCATGTGATGTTGAAGCTCTGGGTAGTCTATCCCTAAGTCATAGCCGCCGATGATTCCTTTTTCAAGCAATCGTTTATTGGCTTCTTTCACAGGCTCTTGTAATTTGATCACAAATTCATTAAAATGGGCCCCTTCTACATCAGCAAGCAGTCCATATGCTTCTGCCTGCGTCTTAGCATAGTGCGCTTTTTGCACGTTTTGATAGGCGATGTCTTTGATGCCTGTTTTTCCGAGTGCTGTCATGGCAACGGAAGCGGCTAATGCATTTAATGCCTGATTCGAACAAATATTGGACGTCGCTTTATCTCTCCGAATATGCTGCTCACGCGCTTGAAGGGTCAGCACAAACCCACGAACACCATTTTCGTCTTCTGTCTGCCCCACTAAACGACCTGGCACTTTTCGCATCAACTTTTTCGTCACAGCAAAATATCCGCAATGCGGTCCGCCAAACGCTGCTGGAATGCCAAACGGCTGTGCATCACCAACGACAATGTCTGCCCCAAGTTTTCCTGGCGGCGTCAGTAACCCGAGTGCAAGCGGATTGCTTGAGACAATGAACAGACTTTTCCCTTTATGCGCAATAGGTTCAATGTCTTTTAACGGTTCGACGACACCAAAAAAGTTTGGATATTGCACAAGAACTGCTGCTGTATCGTCGCAGACGGCCTTCTCTAATGCTGCTAGATCCGTCTGCCCTTTTTTCGCAGGCACTTCAACAACTTCGATGTGCTGTCCTTTGGCGTATGTTTTTAGCACTGCTCTTGATTCAGGGTGAACCGTTTCAGAAACAACCACTTTTTTCTTTTTTGTATGTCCCGCAGCCAGCATCGCCGCTTCAGCTAATGCCGTCCCGCCATCATACATCGAGGAGTTAGCAAGATCCATACCCGTCAGCTCAGCAATCATTGTTTGAAATTCAAAAATGGCCTGTAATTCACCTTGCGAAATCTCCGGCTGATAAGGTGTGTAGGCTGTATAAAATTCAGAACGTGAGATGACATGATCAACAATAACAGGCTGGTAATGATCATATACACCGGCACCAAGAAACGATGCATAGGAAACCGTATCTTTATTCTTTGCAGCTAATCGGGATAATTCCCTTACAAGCTCTGTTTCAGATGCGGCTGGTTTAATGTTGTATGCTCCTTTAAATCTCACTTTTTCTGGGATATCTGAAAAAAGCTCATCAATCGACTGAACGCCGATGACATCCAGCATTTCTTTTTGATCTTGCTCTGTTTGCGGCAGATACCTATGCTTCATCCTCTATTCCCCCTCGTTATTTGGCTCTTTTATAAAATGGTGTCGAGACGATTTTAGCTTTTAGGCGTTTTTTGCGAACTTGTACTTCCACCTCTGTTCCAAGCTGCGCCTGAGAAGATTCGATCAAAGCAAGCCCAACATTTTTCTTTAATGTTGGAGATTGTGTGCCCGTTGTGACAACCCCAATCTGCTTTTCTCCTGAAAAGACCGGATAGTCTGTGCGCGGAATCCCTTTATCGATCATTTCAATGCCGACAAGCTTTCGCTTCGCTCCCTCTTCTTTTTGCTTTTTGAGCGCTTCTTTGCCAATAAAATTGGCTTCTTTATCCGTTTTGACAGCAAAGCCAATCCCGCCTTCTAATGGAGAGATATCCTTTGTCAGCTCCTGGCCATAAAGCGGAAGTCTTGCTTCAAATCTCAAGGTGTCACGTGCACCGAGCCCGCACGGTATTAACCCTTTTGGCTCGCCTGCTTCTAATAAAGCCGACCAGATGTGGACCGCATCTTCTGACTGGCAGTAGATCTCAAAGCCGTCTTCCCCTGTGTAGCCCGTTCTCGAAACAAGCACTTCTTTATAAGCGACCTCAGCTTTTGATAAAAATGTAAAATGCTTGAGTGACGTCACTTCTTCATCCGCCACATCTTTCATAATGCCAGCAGCAAGAGGTCCTTGAAGGGCTAGCAAGGCGATTTGATCCGAGACATTTTGGATCAATACGTCGTTCTCATCTTGATGCTGAAGCAGCCAATCCACATCTTTTTCAATATTTGATGCATTAATGACAAGCAGATAATTGTTCTTTTCTTTTTGATAGACGAGCAGATCATCCACCGTCCCGCCATCTTCATAGCACATGGCTGTATATAGTGCCTTACCGTCTGTCAGCTTAGACACATCATTGGTTAATAACCTTTGTAAAAAAGGAAGGGCATCTTGACCTTTGATTTCCACCTCACCCATGTGAGACACATCAAAAAGCCCTGCTTTTGTTCGAACAGCTTCATGTTCTTCTTTAATGGAAGAAAATTGGACAGGTAGTTCCCAGCCCCCGAAGTCAATGGTTTTTGCGCCAAACGTTTCATACGCATGAAAAAGCGGTGTTCGTTTCAACATCAATCGTTTCCCCCTTTTTTCTTTCAGTGCAGATCACAAGCTGAATTTTCAGAAAAAAATCGCAGCAAAAAAGGACAGAGCGCTCCCTTTTATCAAAAAGAAGTCTCTGTCCTTGCACCTGAAAGTTTACAGCACAACATCATTGTGCGTTTTCCCCTTTGGTGGTTTGCTAAAAAACGATGAGCAAACACTCTCCAGAGTTGCGTCCGGTAAGAGTACTTTTGCCTGAGAGATTCACTGAAACGATTCAGCTTGCTCCTTCGGCGCCTGCCAGTGCTAAATAACCGCCAAGTCTCTCCCCATACCATCATCCGCTCATATTCTTCACATTTATTGGACATACTATCAAAATGGGTGACTTATTTTCTAGATCACTTACCAACATCCTACCATTAGAAACGGATGAAGAGCAACAGAAAAATCATTAACATTTTTTAAACAAACATTCACTATTGTTCGCTTTTATTCATATATCTAGTCTTTTAAAGACCTCTTAAAAAATGAAGCGTTTAAATACAGAACAATTTTATCATTAACCTATTAGAAAGGCAGGCGATCACATTGAATATTCAAACGATTTTTGATCAGGAATGGGCAAGTGAATTTCAGCAGCGGCTTGCAGCAGACGGCCCCTGGGCGAACTGGGAAATGTACCGTTTAGCGACGCAGGTCCAAAAAGTCACAGCCATTGATTCATTTGAAGGACTGCAAGCTCCCGCGCACCTGCCTGCATTCACGCCTTTAAAACATCAGCTTGAAGTAGCCAGAAGAGTCGTAGAAGAGATGAACGGAAAAGCCATTTTAGCAGATGAAGTGGGACTTGGAAAAACCGTAGAAGCAGGACTCATTATCAAAGAATACATGATTCGTGGACTTGCAAAAAAAATTCTCATACTTGTCCCCGCCTCCCTTGTGTCTCAATGGGTACAGGAGCTGCGGACGAAATTTTACATTGATGCTGTTGAACAAAAAAAGAGCTACGTGTGGGAGCAGTGTGACGTCGTGGTTTCCTCCATTGATACAGCCAAAAGACAGCCGCATCGAGACACCATTTTATCAATTGCCTACGATATGGTCATTATTGATGAAGCACACAAACTGAAAAACAATAAAACGAAAAACTATGAATTTGTGAGAAATCTAAATAAGAAATTCTGCCTGCTGCTGACAGCGACACCTATCCAAAACCGTATCGGAGAAATATTTAATCTCGTTTCCCTTCTGAAGCCAGGCCACCTCGGGAATGAACATCAGTTTAAAGATGTCTTTGCCAAAAAGGATTTACAGCTTGAAGACCACGACCGATTAAAACAGCTTGTGAATAAAGTGATGATTCGTAACCGAAGGCAAGACACGGGCATCGAGTGGACAAAACGGCATGTCAAAACGATTTCCATTGATTTCTCTCCAACGGAACAAGCTTTATATGATGAAATCTGCAAGCTGAAAGAGAACCCGTCTTATACAAAGCACATGTTTTCCATCATGACCTTGGAACGTGAATGCTGTTCAAGCCGCGAGGCGGTCTATATGACGATTAAAAAAATGCAGGAAGATGAAAAACATATCCTTGGATCTTCTGCTATAGCGCAAATTATGGAGAAAATCAATCAAGTTCAGCAAAACACAAAGGCGCTTGAAGTCGTCAAGCTTATTCAGCAGTTAAATGAAAAGGTCATTATTTTCACCGAATACCGCGCGACACAAATATATTTACAATGGTTTCTTCAGCAAAATGGCATCAGCTCCGTTCCTTTTCGAGGCGGCTTTAAGCGGGGCAAAAAAGATTGGATGAAAGATTTATTTAGAGAACGGGCGCAAGTGTTAATTGCGACAGAAGCGGGCGGCGAAGGAATCAACCTTCAGTTTTGTAACCAAATCATCAACTACGATCTTCCGTGGAACCCGATGCGTCTAGAACAGCGAATTGGACGTATCCACCGCCTTGGACAAGAGCGAGATGTCCACATTTACAATATGGCAACAAACGGAACCGTTGAGGAACATATCTTAAAGCTTTTATATGAAAAAATTCAGCTGTTTGAAAACGTCATTGGCGATCTAGATGATATTTTAACGCGAATAGATATCAAAGATGCCGAAACAGAACTACATCAGATTCTCTTTCAGCACGAATCAGACGGAGACATGAAAAAGAAATTAACCCAGTTTGCTTCCTATTTATCAGAAGCAAAAACACCACTTTTAGAAAAAAGACAGCAAGGCTCATAAAGGAGAGTTGATCAATGGAGCAGCGTGACATACATACCTTTCTTCTCCGTTTCTTTCAGGCAAATCAATGCGACATACTAGAAGAAAGTGCAGGACATATGACCGTACAACTAACCATCGATATGGATAAATTGATTATGAACCGCCCTTTTTATTGGCACTGGCTTGAAAAAACTGGTGGTGTACCAGAGCCGCGGCAATTGACCCTCATCACCGATCAAAAAAAAGTGGATGATACGATTGAGGGTGAATTTATCCACTTTGGCTCCCCTCGTTTATTTCAAATATTTGAAGCTGTCAAACAGCAGGGCCGTTTTATCCGTCTCTATGAACGAGTCACTCCGCTCACGAACAACCAGATCGCACTCGAGCCATGGCTTGGTCTCAATGTGAAAATTTCTTATCTCGCAGATCGAAAGAAGGATAAGCTTTTATCACTAGGACTTCATCTAATACGCGGAGAAGTCGTTGAACAATTTCAAGAAAAGCTGGAAACCCGTGAGCTGTCATCTCAAATTCCCGATTATTGCTTTACAATGAGTACAATGATCAAGCCAGAAAGCGGAGTCAAACGGCTCTATAGTCTAATGGAGCGTTACGCCCATGAGGAACCAGACAATTGGGCGGTGAGAGCTGTTCAAAAATGGAAAGAAGACACTGAACTTTTAAACCAATTTTATGAAGGGACTTCAGACACGTCTGTAGAATATGAAATAGAAAGACAAGCACTCAAAACTTTATACGAACCAAAAATCAGTCTTACGATTGAAAATGGCGGACTTTTTTACTTACAGCAAAAAAGAGGAGGTTGACCCATAGGTCCCCTCCCTTTCATGTGACATACAATTTTCGATCAGCCAAAAGCAACGTTTGTCTGTTTGTATTGGGCGGAAAAATGACGCAAGCAAACTATGAGGTCTTACCACCTGTGTCTTTCCATTTCATGCGTTAAGTGCCTGAAATACATGATTCAGTATTTTAGGAGGGTATTTGTATGGAAAAGAAAACGAACATATTAGACAGTGAATGGATTGAATTATTACTTGAAGCTCGTAAAGCAGGGCTAACAGTTGAAGAAGTCCGTCAATTCCTCAAATCAAGTGAAAAGTCCTCTGAGTCTCACCCTCTGGTAAGAAGTCATTCTATCAAACCTTTCTGAATGTGCTATAATATCGAAAGGAAGGTGATGACATTGATTGGCCAGCGTATTAAACAATACCGCAATGAAAAAGGCTACTCACTATCAGAACTGGCCGAAAAGGCTGGGGTAGCGAAGTCTTATTTAAGCTCAATAGAAAGAAACTTGCAAACAAACCCCTCCATTCAATTTCTTGAAAAAGTCTCCGCTGTTCTGGACGTCTCGGTTCATACACTGTTACACGAAAAAGATGAAACCGAATACGATGGTCAATTAGATAGTGAATGGGAAAAACTAGTTCGAGATGCAATGACATCAGGGGTTTCGAAAAAGCAATTTCGTGAATTTTTAGATTATCAAATCTGGAAAAAAAATCAAGAAGAGGAGTAAAGCGCACATTTTAGCGCATACTCCTCCAATTGCTATGCAGAGCTTGATATCAGTCTAAAGACTGGCTTTATTTTTTATCTTCGCTGTGTGCTTTTTCGTTTTCTTTCACGTAGCCTTTTTCATCCGTATGCTTTTTGGGATTGATCGTTAAACCATTCCACTGAGTCGCTTCGAAGGATAGATCAATTTGAATCGCATCGCCTTGGTATTTATTTTGGATATAGTGACCAGCTTTATCCTTCGTCTGGTCATTGACAAATTCAATGATCATTTCCATTTTATCGTAATCAAACGGGTTCTTTGGAATGCCGTCATACTCTGGAGCCACTGTTCCATCAACAGTTGCTACATTAATCTTCCCACTTTCATGTAAAAACTTCTCATCGACGGCATGACGAAGCTTTTCAAATGCGGTCTGATCATGTTTTGACGTTAGTTGATGCAAGTCAAGCAGGTTTGCATGGTCTAAGATAATATTTTTCGGATAACCATTTCCACCTTCGGCTCCAACCGTAAGAACACTCACCTGAAACTGGCTGAGAAATTCTTCAGCTGTATTCTTACCGCCATTCTTCGCGGAAGCTCCGTCTTGAAACTGGCTGTAATCAAGACTCATCAGCACTTGATTGATCGCAAGCGATCCTTTATTTTCAAAATGAAATTCTTTCTTGATCCGATCACCAGGTTTTAAGTTCGCAAGGTTGATGGCGCCGGAGTTCTCTTTTGCTGATAAATCCAGCTCTCCTGTCGAGTAGACCGCGTTTGCCGTTTCTACATCGTTAAACGCCGCCCATGTCCCCCCGCCGATTAATGCAAGGCCTAAAGCCCCTGATAATACACCTAAACGAATTGATCTTTTCTTTGCCATGAATGAACCCCCTAATAAATTGTTTTATTGAAACCTAATTAGGTTACAAACGAAAATTTAAGCTTGTTCCTCTGACATATGTAAATCAGCCGTGTGTCTTCGGTGTTTTGCAGCGCCCACAAAATGAAGAGTGGAATAAACGAGCAGCATCACACCTGGTATAATGAGCAGCAACGCAGTTCCAGCCGAAGTCCCTGCATACGATAGAAGCTTTCCTGCATAAGGAATGTTCACACCCGTATACTGCGCAGCCACCTGATCCGCTTTTACTAGCGTGCCGTCCTGATACATATTGTGGTCACCTTTCGTCTCAAAGGCTTTATTTGCTCCCTTTCCTTTCACCCCAACAATTCGGTGGGTCACATAAGACTGGTCCTGCTTCGTTTGAAACGTGATAATATCTCCTTTTTTAAGCGCCTCCGGTGAAGTCACTTCTTTTACGACAATGAGTGAGCCAGTCGAAAATTCTGGTTCCATTGATCCAGATAATACTTGCTTGAATTGATAACCGAAAATCTGAGGATCTCCCCCAGTAGTTCTTGAAGACAATACGACAATAATACATGCAATCATCACCGTGAACACCACCACATAAAGAATACTTCCAGACATCTTCATCCATTTTTTCATGACCTCTTCTCCCCTTCGCCTATCATTGTTTCCTTTAGAAGACAGCTCCATTTAGGATGCCTTTTCTTGACACTTTGCGAGCTGCATATGTTTAGACCATATGAATGCTTCTTCAGATCCACCAAAACCTTTAGGATAATAGATTTTAAACACATAGATTCCATTCGTTTTTGCTTTATCTGTCGTGACAGTCGTTGTTTCTTGTGAAAGAAGAGACTGTATAGAGCCTTTTGCAAGAATATGACCATCTTGTAGCGGCTTCTGCTCACTTTTCACTTTATGTAATTCCCATTTCCATTCAGAGTGTGCAATAGATTGTCCACTATTTTTTAATGTCATGCTCAAGCTTTGAGGCGCGCAGACTGTTCCTTTGTTCATCGTTTGATCGATGAGTTCCAAATGACTTCTATCCCATTTGGTAGGCTGACAATGCTGATCCGTCTGTTCAAAATTTTCGCATGTTTTCATGACAAAGTTTGAGTGCTCAACATCGTTAAAAGAAGCGTTCGTTGTTGAGATCAAAAGAGATGTAAAAATCAAACAAATGGTACAAAAGAGTACAAAGAGCGACTGTTTCATTCATTCTCCAACTCCTTGAACGATTGTTCTTTAATAAGAACGATTACATACAGTATAAGGAAATACCTATAAAACCCAAAACGTCAAATTAGTCCATTTTGTTCTTAAACAAGAACTATTACGAGAAAATTCTTCCATTTTCTCATTCTTTCGCCGTATTCAATAATTTTTTGTGTGACATTTGTACTTCTTAAAAATTTACATAAAAGTGCAGCATTTGGTCAGAATAATAACAGGTGAGGTGATGTGAAGTGAAATATGGAAAGATGTTAATCTTGCTCAGTTTATTGTTGGGCCCTATGATATACGACGCCAATCCTGCTGATGCGAAAGGTTTCACTGCCGCCGCAGATCAATGGGAAACACGGGCAGTCAAAGAAGCAAAGAAACGATATCCGCTGGCACAAGTCTTATTCAAACAAAAAGTATGGGACCGTCATCGTGAGAAGGAATCTGTGAAACAGTATCATATTACGTTAAAAGACCACGCCAAAGAATTTGGGGTATTTGTCACTATTTCTTATAACCCTTACTCAAACAAGGTCAATAAAGTGATAGTTGTGGAAGAATACAGCTAAAGGGGCATAAAAAAACCGCCTGCTGGCGGCTTTTTACTTTCGTCGATGTCGCTGACGTTTTTTTAACATCATTGAAAACCCAAACGGCAGAACCCCAAATAAACGCTGTGAAAATGGCGGTTTCGTTTCCATTTTCTCTTGTTTATGTTCCTTCCGTTCGTCACGTGGTGTATTCATATATTTAATGATTTCCTGCGTCATATATTTTACATAGTCATTGGTTTTCAACACATTCACCTCTTCTTTCTTCAAGTGTTACCTAGAAGAGGATCATTTTATACACTGGCTATTCAGGGTTTGCCCATTTCATGATTTCACGGGTCTTCCAATCCAGCACCAGTTCCCGCTCATCTGATAAACCATCCTTTGTTTTCACACTGACTAACATGAGGATACGCTTTTTCTTTTGATCGCATGTCATCTGCTTCAATGTCACGCGGCCTTCTTCAGTGTCAATATGGGTATGCTGCTTTTCACACAAACGATGTAATGTACGGGCAGCTTCACTCGCCCCCACCCTGAAAAGCTGCTGTTTTTTATAAAAAGAAATCGTCAGCTCTGCACTTCTCAGCTCTTTTTGAAACCCTATCGTCATTGATCCTAGGATCAAGAGAAAAAATAGAATCGCAGCTAGTACATGCGGATAGATAAATCCTCCTTCTCTTTTCACGATGTAGGAACCACCCCTTTATATATGAAAAAAACGGCTTCATACACCTTACCAGATTCATCTGTGACTTTCAGGATGGCTCTATATTGATTCGTTCTGACACGAAATTCTTTCACCTTTTGCAATAAAGGAAGATGGCCTGCTTGATCCATTCGCTTCCGAAGCATCTCTTGATATGGCTCAATCGTTACCACTCGCCCTTGATCAGATACATACTCTAACGCTTTACCTCCTTGCACCGATCTAACAGCCGTTGCACGGCTTAATTCCTCATCTAATTGCAGGACAGTCTGTTTCCACTCCATTTGTGAAAATCGGTTAATCTCTTCAAAAGGACGGGCTTTCTCAGCTGTAGAAAAGATTAGTACACAGCCAAAAGAAAGGAACAAAAATAGCTGTAATTGCCACAAAGCCTGGACAAGGGTAAAACCTTGTTCACCGTTCAGCAACATGGTGAAAGCATATGGTCTGCTTTTTTTGTATTTTGTATGATACACACCCCTTCTCTTTACTCCAATTGAATACATATGTGACGTCGCCTCGTTTCTTTTTGACAGAAGGTTTTGTACCATCTATGAACGATTCATTCATCTGTTCATGCAAGATTTGGTAAGCTTCAAGTTTGGCTCTTACTTCATTTTTCCCTATCATGATTTTTTCATAGGCTGGCATGAGCACAAGGGCTGCAAATAGGAAGATATGACAAGCAAACAGCGCCTCAATCGTACTAAACCCTCTATTGTTTTTGAACATGGATTCGCCCGCTTCCTAAATAGATCGTGAGTTTATACGTTTGACTGCCAAATTGAATGATGAGAGACCCGCCGCTGCTTGGATGTCCGTTTACATTAAAATAGATACCTTGTGGAAATGTAGAAGCCTTAATGCTTCCCTTTTGTTGCTGAAAAGAAGTAATGACTTCGCCATCCTTCTGATCGATTACCTGATACGATACATGTGGCGGATGGAATTCAACATACACACGTGTTTTTTTGATAAATGCAGTATAAGCAGCCAATTGAAAATCTTGTTTCATGATGTTCACTTGTCTTTTGGCTTCAGCGCCTTCTATTAAATTTGGGATTTTTCCTCCTATGATCGACAATAGAATCGATAGAACAAGTAAGATCATTAGCTGTTCAATGAGGGTAAAACCCTTCTCATGAAAAATCAATTTATTCATGCTTCACATGGCCGTTTTGAATGACAATCGCTTTTCCATTAGGACACGTTAATCCCTTTTTGACATAGCCTTCTTTTTCTAATTCAGCTAAAGATGGTGTCTTGCCATCATGCTCTAATTCATATGCCATCACCTGTGTGCTCACCATTGATTTAAGCCCTTCACAGCCCTTTGCTTGAATCGTTTGGTGGTGACGAGTGATATTCGGGATGGTAATAAGTAAAAGAATCGAAATCACGAGCATGACAATTAACATTTCTAACAGGGTAAATCCTTTATCATTCATGTCTTTGTCCTCCTTCTTACACTTGCTCCATGAGTTGATACATTGGTAAAAGAATAGATAGATACACAATGAGTATAAGAAGTGCTGTCACACCATAGATCACCGGCTGCAGCCACGAAATCCATTTTTCAATTTTCAGCTCTGCATTCTCTAATAGAAATTGGCTGTACGTGTACATTTCTCTTGCAAGCATCCCGCTCGCTTCACCATGCTCGATGACGGCTGCAAAATGTTTCTCGAAAAAAGGAGACGAGCTTACTTGATGTGCCATGCTTTCTCCTTTTCTTAGCTCTTCAATCATCTGTTCTGATATTTCTTGAAGAAAGGGTAAGTAGCTTTGCTGTTTAAAAGCTAGCAAGCTCTCGTACATCGATAATCCAGCTTGAAGCAGTCCGCTTAACTGAAGAGAGAAAAGGTACGTATGCATCAGCTGCATTCCTTTATATAAAAAAGGAAACCTGCTTATCACCATCAGCTTCTCAAGGGTGGACTTTTTCCTAAAAAAGACAGCATAGTATCCGGTCAAACAGATACACACACAGCCGATGAGGAGGAGAGAAACATGCAGCAATTGAAAAAGTCCAAACATACCTTGAATCAGCCATGACATTCGGGTATCCATCGAGGAGTACAAGAGAGAAAATTGAGGAATGATCATTTGTTGAACGAGTATGAGCACGACCAAAACCGTAAAGATGAGGAAGATCGGGTAACGTAACATGCGTTTAAACGTGTCTACCTGTTTGATTTTTTTCTCTAAAAACCGCGCGCTTTGTTCAAGTGCTTGTGCTAGACTGCCATGCTTTTCGGAGAAACTTAATATGGCAATGACTTCCCGCTGAAATTGGAGTCTCTCCAGCACCACATAAAAAGGCTCCCCTTCAAGCAGCCACTGAATGCCCGGTGTTAATTGTTGCTGCTGCTCATTCGACAACTGGATATTCACCATCGTTAATGCCTCAATCACTGTATATCCAGCCTGAATCAATTGAGCAAGTTTTGATAGACATTCCGCTTGGTCCTTTTTAGACCATGCTTTAGAGGCTTGCTTCTTCATAAACCCAGCGATGATAGGTGTTTTTCGATAAATAGCCTAGTGCCACTCCTTTACGAATTAATCTTTGCAGTGTTTCATATGACGAGTGAGCATATTCTCCTTTAGCCTCCTTGATACACTCACCTAGCTCCTTTCCGAACAGCAGTTCAAATACATTTGTTCGTCTGACCGGTCGATTTAATTTACAGTAAAGCTGACATGTTTCTCCGCAAAAAGGACAGGTAAGCTCGATTAATCGCTGCGCAGCAATCGCAACCATCGTTTGTTCGAGTTCATTCATCGTGACACCAAATTCAAGCATACGATAAAGGGCTCCTTTTGCATTTTTCGCATGAAGCGTACTCATCACTAAATGGCCTGTCAGTGCTGCTCTAATTGCCGTTCGGGCCGTTTCGGCATCTCTTATTTCTCCTAGCACAATCAGATCTGGATCATGTCTTAAAATAGCACGTAATCCTGCGGCATATGTGATGCCGGCTTTTTCATTCACTTGAACCTGTAACACTTCTTCATTTCTTGTTTCCACAGGATCTTCAAGTGTAATAATATTTCGGTTGAAATTCTTTTTTGCAAACTGGATTAATGAATAAAGGGTTGTTGTTTTCCCTGAATTTGTTGGACCGGTAAATAAAATCAGCCCATGCGAATGATTCAAAAATGATAATAATCTGATGGAGGCTTTCGGAAATAGTGACAGATGTTTTATTTTTGGAACATGATCCTGCGGCAATATTCTAATCACTAAACTCTCATCATTTACAGTTGGTAAGGTAGACATCCGAATAAACACCTGGCCGCTTCTTAGCATCACAGCTAGTGACCCATTTTGCGGCCTCCTTTTTTCCCCGATATCCATGGATGATAAAAATTTAAAATGAGCAATGAGCCGCTCGCCGCTTTTTTTATCAATGGTTCGCTGCTGAATTAAATCTGAGTCTACGCGGAAAGATACCGACGCTTCCTTTTCTTTTGGAACAATATGCACATCAGATGCTCTCATGCGGCATGCTTCTTCTAGCAGCTCTTGTCCCAAATATTCAATATCATACAAATGGTTCACTCCCTTCTCTGACCATATTGTAAGTTGGAGGAACCTGTCTGACAAAAGAGCATTTTATCATTTTAACGACTAAGCATGCGAAAAAATCATCAGCTTGCGATGGAAAACGTGGTTTTTTAAAAAAGAGCATATAAAAAAACCTGACTTTTACAAGTGCAGGTTTTTTGGTCATGTGGCTTCTTGCGGCTGTTCTTCAAAAATACGAAATCCTCTTTTTTCTAAAGCTTTTGCAAGGCTGTGTTCAGTATTTACTTTTGAGAAATCAATGCCCAATTTCACGACGGTTTGAGCAATTTCTGGGCGGATGCCTGAAATAATCGTCTCGATTCCTAGAAGCTTCGCACTATCCACCACTTTAAAGAGCTGATAAGCAACCATCGTATCAACGACCGGTACGCCTGATATATCAATAAACAAATGCGTTAGACGCAGTCTTGAAGCCTGTTCTAGTACGGATTCTAGAATAATTTTGGCCCGGTACGTATCAATCTCTCCGATGAGCGGCAAAATCCCAATTTCCTTTGAAACTGGAATAACAGGAGCACTCAGTTCCTGAATCATCTCTCTTTGTGCATTTAGCTGACTCAGTGTCACACGGTCGTATTCTTCTGATAAACGCTCGATCATATTATCAAACGTGGAATGAAAATGCTGATTCCACCCGCACACATCTTGGAGCGTCACTTCAAGCTCGGTTTCTATTATGAATTTCTCGATTCTCGAACAGAAAATCTGACGGAATATCTTAAATTGTCCAATGATTTCATATAAAGGCACCTCGTGAACGGCTCGATCACGTGCAATATCAACAGACCATTTTTTTAAATGATTTTCTACTTTGTCTGACAGCGTCACAAGCGTTGCTGCAATGGTTTGAATAAACGCTGTGTTCTGTTCCTTCAGCTTCATTTCCGTTTCCTCTGAAGCATGTTTGGAATATAATGAGCCTTCTTCTGTTCTTGTTTTCAGCCATTCTTCGGTCATGACAGGGGCTTCTTTTAGGATAAATTCATATAATTGCTTAGATTTTTCATTTTTCATTTACTTCTTCCGCTCCTTTTTCACTTAAAACTAGTGACATACAACTTTTATGTATAAATGACCGCAGATGGTGAACAATATCATTACACGTTTGATATTGGGCTATAGCCAAGTGGTAAGGCAATGGACTTTGACTCCGTGATCGTTGGTTCGAACCCAGCTAGCCCAGTTCAGCACAAAAACGAAGACGGCTGAAGAATGTTTCAGCTGATCTTCGTTTTTATTAGGAAACTGATTGATGAATCGCTTTCTTTTTTGATATTTTCATGAGTTCTCCGGGATTATAGCCTACTACTAATTTATTTCCATCAATGATAATTGGCCTCCGGAGCAGTTTTGGTTTTTCAATGAGAAGCTGAAGAACCTCGTTTACTTTTAAATCATTAATATTTAAATTTAAGCTTTTAAAAGCCTGGCTTCGTGTGGCTAAAATTTCATCCATTCCTTCTGTTGTTAAGGAAAGAATCTTTTTTAATTCATCTAGGGTTGGCGTTTCTCTGAAAAGGTGACGCTCTTTAAAATCAATTTGATTCGCCTTTAGCCAATGTTTTGTTTTGCGGCAAGACGTGCAGCTCGGGTATGAATAAAAAGTAATGTCACTCATTAGTCTTCCTCCTTAGGTCGTTAACCTTTTCTCTTATGGAGTAAGTACCCTCATGTATTTCGGCATAAACACGTTTTGATCACTTTTTCAAAAAAATTTTTTCTACTTGTAAAATAAATGTTCACACGTTGTCAAAAATGTAAATGTTTACATAACAAGTGGTGATCAGCTATAATATGAATCAAAGGGGTTTTTAAGGGGAGGGAAAGAAATGAATCGCATGTTCCGCGTGCTTGGCTTTTGGACGGGTATTTTTGCTGTCATGTTCTATTTAGGGCATATGAAAGATGCATCGCTGCTGTTCTTCGGTCAAACCGTTCTTTTTGTATTTTTATCCTACTTGAATTTATCCGAAAGAATGTATATTTACATTTTCGGAGCGTACTTGACGATTTTCTTTGCCGGATTTACATATTATTCGATCTTCATCATGGTTCCCGGTACCGGACATTAATTGAAAAAAGCGTCTCTTTAAAAAGAGATGCTTTTTTCATACCTGTGTTTAAAGAGAAAAACCATTGATAAACGGATTTTGCTCCTGCTCTGTGAGTACAGTGGTTTCACCGCCATGTCCACTTAAAACAAGAGTTGATTCTGGTAATGACAACAATTTGTTATGAATCGATTGAAGCAGCACTTCTTGACTGCCCCCTACTAAATCTGTTCTCCCGATGCCACCTTCGAATAACGTGTCACCAGAAATCACAAATCCTTCTTCCGCCGAATAGTAAGACACACTGCCTGGTGAATGCCCAGGTGTATGGAACATCTCTAATGTAAACGATCCAATTTGAAGAGTTCCTTCTGACGTAATTAATTTTTCTGCTTCTTTGACCGTAATTCCATTCCCAATCAATCGAGCTGAACCGTTTAATTCAGCGTTCGTCAGCCATTCCTTTTCATTCTCGTGTACATAGAGTGGCACTCCCCACTCTGCACGCACCTCATCTGCCGCACCGATATGATCAAAATGAGCATGTGTCAGTAAGACAGCAAGCGGTGTGAGCTGTTTTTCTTTTATATAGGAAATCAGCTTTTGTGCTTCACCGCCTGGATCAAAGATTAAGCATTCTCCGTGCTCATTTTTCCAAATATACGCATTCGCTTGTACATAGCCTAGTGGCATTCTTCTCCAATTCATTTTCATCACCTACTTTATTCATTCTTTTTTATTATGAAGGCTACACAATAAAAATTCAAACAATCGTCAACTGGAATCTACTCGACAAGCTTTATGAAAACGGTTAAAATGAAAATAAAGGAAATCAAGGGGATTGATGACAAAGGGGGACTTTCACATGATGCTCGTCATTATTTTTGGTCTAGTCACGATTTTAGCTGCACTCGGGATCTATCGCTCACTTAAAAAAGTGAACGTACTTGCCATCGCTTTTGCTGGCGCGACATTTTTGGTTTTTGGATGGTTTACTGTCATGACCATCATCTATAGCGGTTATCCAACCGCACATTAAAAGCCTGCAAATAGCAGGCTTTTTTTATTGATTCAAGTGCTTATTCACGCTTTCTATTTTACTTGTAAGCGTTGTGGTTTGATCCCGCCTGTCATCAATGCGGATATTGGTGGCTACGCGGTGCAATCCCTTTTCAAAAGGTGCTTCATGAATGCGCTGAATGACTTCAAATAAAACAGATAATTCACCTTCAATTAACGTATTCATTGGTGTTAATTGATAATTAATTTTCCCTTCTTTTTGAAAGCCTTCTAAAATTCTTTGTACATCTGCTACATAAGCACTGACACTTGGTGTTTCAGTACCTATTGGAATGATGGTCACATCTGCTATGGCCATGTTTCTTGCCCCTTTCCATTGAATCCTCATGTTTTCTCGTCCTCATTGTAACCTATTCACAATCAATCATGCCATGCTCACGTTGCATTTAAAGAAGGTTTGTCTCGTTCTATCGTCAAATCCGCCCTCTCTACCTTCCCAATCTTTGTGAATAGAAGCAGGCATATCCCTGACACAGCTTCAATGATGCCGCCAGCCGCAATGACATACCCAGACCCAAATAGTGTCGCCATATAGCCGCCAATGAGAGCACCTAACGGAATCATGAAGAAGGAGATCATGTTGATAATCGCATACACTTGCGGCTGATCCTCTGCTTTTACTGACAATTGAATCATTGTATGTTCAGGTACGTTGACTGCACTGATGGCAGCCCCTAAAGCAAAGGCTGATATAAACACAAGTGGTAAAAATGCGTTCATGCCTGTGATGAAGAACGAGATTCCATCAACGATCCCGGCACCTATAAACAGCAGCCCATACCGGTTCACTTTTACCTTTGTCAAAACAAACCCCATCAAGAAGGCACCTAGTGCCGTTGTGACTTTAATAAATGAATAGATAACTGGTCCACTATGTAAATCCTCTGTTAAATAAATAACAGACAATGCTTCCCATGGTGCTGCAGCGAAGTTTGAACAGACACAAAAAATCGCCAATGGAAACAAAATATGATGCCTTTTAACAAGTGAAAATCCCCGAATTAATCTTTTGCCGTATGATAACCCTTTTTTGGCTTTATCGATGATGACTTCTGTTTCATATGTAATCATTAATACCAATAAAGCGGAGAAGAGATAAAGAGGAATGATCACAAGCATTGTATACCCTACCCCTACAAACGCAATCATGACACCACAAATCGTTACCGTCACAAGCCTGACCACATGACTTGCTGATTGGATAGTTGCATTCGCTTTTTGTATGAGGTCCTCATGGACAAGCTTTGGAATAATTGATACGGACGCCGGTTCGTAGGAGCCACCAGTCGCCGAATGAAGCAGCATACAGCCAATCACAAGTGCTAATGGCGTGAAATCATAAAAGTAACTGACCACGATCACAAGGATTATCGCTCCTCTTGTTAAATCAGCAAAACACATCCAAAATTTCAATTGATGCGGCTTCATCATTGGGGTAATCAGCGGCCCAACAATGGCTTGCGGAACAAAGCTGACCGCAATAAAAAAAGCTGTTCCAATTGCCCCTTTCCCGCCTAGTACTAAAAGCCACAAGATGGTGTTGAAAGATAAACTATCAGCTGTTATTTTGCACATTTTAGAAATAAATAAGTAAGTGAAATTCCTTTTCCACAGGCTTTGAGCACTCAATGTTCGACATCTCCCTAAAACATATCCTTTTTTTTACATCCGTACTTTTCACAATAGCTCACAAGGCGGCCTTCGTCAATTGCTCTAACATTATTTTTATTGACAATAAGAAATTGATTCACGTTCAAATGTAAAAAGCACCTGACAGGTGCTTTTTAACACTTACATGCTTCCCATAACAGCCGCTTTGTTTTCTCATAGATGGTGTCAAATTGATTCATGGAAAGAGGATTTTTTCCTAGACCAAGCTCGACTGTATAGCCCTCATTGTGAAATTGATAAATAAACCAATCGCGATAGCCTGCATAGCTGTCAAGATATCGAACCGGTTTATAGCCGCTTACTTGCTCGAATCGTTTGACCGTTTCTTTTGAGATGGCAGGTTCGTGGCCAAGAAAGCCCCAGTATATCTCTTCTCCTTGTGTATGGAGAGCGATCAGCCGGTCAAAGCGTTTTCGTAACGCTAGATTTGCCATCGCTTTCGCTTCTGGTTCTGTTAGCGGCTCGCGCCCTGGAAAACCCCGATTGGACGGTGCCTTAGGCTGATGACGGTAGTATTCGATCTCCCAATAAGCTGGAAATTGATTGTTCAAATCCACCCCTCGAATATTTGCTTTCCACTCCTGATAATCAGCATATCTACCATGTAGCGGTGTGAATTCTTCACTGCTGAGACCTAGCGACTCAGGTCCATTCCGTACGAGGTCTACGCCATCTGGATTCACCATTGGCACGATGGAGAGAGCTGTGGTTCGCAGAATATGAACGGCTTCATGATGTCTTGCTTGCACCGGGTCAGATGCGGCTAAACACAGCGATTTCAGCCATTTTATTAAAACAGACGTCGTGATCCATTCATTTGCATGAAAAGAGGCATTCAAATGAATAGAATGTAAATGCTGAACAGGCTCTGTTCGGATTTCATAAATAGGTGTATCAAGCACTGAATGACCTATTATGCTGATTTGAAGAAAAGGAAATGCGGCTTTCAAGCGGCTCAGCTCTTCTTCTAATTGAGCACTATCATATTCAAAGGTTCCATTGATCCAATCATCGGATTGCTGCAGCCTGTAAGGCGCAATAAATTTCTGCAGCTCACCTATGGAAGAAAATGAATGGATGCCTTCCGGAAGTCTATATCCCGGTAAAAGAAGGTGATCAGTGCTTGTTTGATTGGATAAATGAAAAGCCGCATTCCCTATCCCTAACTGTTTTGCCACATTATCCTTTCCCGCTTCATCCAGCTGCCATTCAATTTTCCCAAACGACGTTGTCTTCATTTACATCCCTCCTCTCATACTATATGAGCCGGCAGACAAAAAAAGAAAACCTCTGCATCTAAAAATAGCAGAGGTTTTCTCATATGTTAGGACGCCTTTTTCAGCTTCGTTTCATCTTCTTTTTTGGATGGAGAATGGTCCGGGCTGTTCCGGTCATAAAATCTAAGGAGATCACCGTAGATGATTTGATCAGAGAATTGAAGCTCTTGCTTTGCCTTCTCTTCATAAGACTGACAAACGGTCTCATCATCTCTTGGCTCACCCGTTTCTTTATTGTAGCAAACTCCATCTGTGAAAACACTGTCCTTCGTAATAAAGCTGCCATCACGAAGCACGGTAAAGTCATTCTTATCTTTTGATAAAAGATCATGACCAAATTGAATCTGTTTACTTGTATCAATTCCTAAAAGATTGAGTATAGTTGGACGGATATCGACTTGACCGCCTACCGTATCAATTTCTTTTGGATGTTGATCTGTGATCCCTGGAATGTGTACAACAAACGGGACTTTTTGAAGCTGCACTTCTTCAAATGGCGTAATCTTTTTATTTAAAAATTGTCCCATTGCTTCGTTATGGTTTTCTGAAATTCCATAGTGATCTCCATATAAAACAAAGATGGAATTTTCGTACAAACCTGTTTCCTTCATCTTTTCAAAGAAAATCTTCAGCGCCTCATCTTGATAACGCACTGTAGGAAAGAACTTGTTTAACGTTTTGCTCTTAGAATCATATTCATCAATGAGCTTATCTTCTTCATCTAGATCAAATGGAAAGTGATTCGTTAATGTAATCAATCTCGTATAGAAAGGCTGCGGGATCGATTTCATCAATTCCGCTGACTGTTCAAAGAACGGACCATCTTTCAAGCCCCAGCCAACTGAGTTCTCTTCATTCACATCAAATGATTTAATATCAAAAAACTTATCGTAGCCAAAGCTATCGTAGATCAGGTCACGATTCCAGAAACTTTTGTTATTCGCATGAATAACAGAAGAGTGATACCCCTCATCCTTTAACAACTCAGGTGTGGCTGTATACTCATTGCTTGGGTTTGTGAAGAACACAGCCCCTCTTCCAAGTGGATAGAGAGAGTTATCAACAATAAACTCTGAGTCCGATGTTTTCCCTTGACCTGTTTGATGATAGAAATTAGTAAAGTTGTAGCTTTTCTTGATTAGTTTGTTTAAAAATGGGGTAATTTCTTTCCCATTTAATTTTTCATTGACCACAAAGCTCTGAGTAGACTCTAGGGAGACAAGAATGACATTTCGCCCTTTCGCTTGACCAAACGTTTTTTCATTACGGTCGGTTTGATTTGCGCTTACATAGTTTTCAATTTCCGTTAAGCTATTGCTGTCGGCAAGGGCTCGTTGAGCAGACTGCTTCGATTGCAACACTCCATCATAAATATGGAAATTATATAAGCTAATATTTTTCACCAGCATCTCACGGTCAAATGAGCGAGTGAGCAGTTCTGGTCTTTCTGTTTCAGCCAAACCAAGGTTAAAGAAGAAAGTGGCTGCCACAAATAAATAATAAGCTGCTCGTTCTTTTCGTGAAATGGTGACATCCGTTCTAAAGGAAGGCTGCTTTTTATAGAGCCACATTAAAATCATAATATCAACGAACATCAGAAAATCGACTGGTTCAATTAAAGAGGTAATACTTGACCCGAGGTCACCCATATTGTTTGTTTGAAATAGGACGGGGATGGTTAGAAAGTCACTATAGAATCGATAAAACACAATGTTAGCTAACAAAATGAATGTCAGGATAAAACTCATCACGATGATATATCGATTGCGATTTTTTTCTTTCATAAATAAACCGATACCGAAGATAAACAAGAGAAAGCTAAGTGGATTAATAAACAGGATAAACTCCTGCATGAAATTTTCTATTTTAATATTAAAGCTAGATTTATAGATAACATAGGTTTTGACCCACATTAACAATGTCGCAATCAGTAAAAATGAAATCGCCTTTAATCTTTTCTTTCGCATTGTAACCTCCTTATGCTCTAAGCATGCACTCAAGTTAGGGAATACCCTAATTATTGGTGCTTCTTCAAAAATAACTAAACTATATCTTATCCTGTATGTGCTGGAAAATCAATGTCTTTTTCCTCATGACAAACTTATGAATATGCTAAACATTTCATTTCATGCCCATCTATCGCTTTTTTTAATAAAAATGACATCATGATGACTTTTTTGTTTAAGACAGCCATTTGTTTTTTGCCATCCATGCACCACCGATGACTCCTGCATCGTTTCCGAGTGAAGCAATCACGACTTCGACATCATCAGCGCAAGGCGGAAATGCGTGATGTTTAACAACGCGCTCTACTTTACTGCGAAGAAGCTCCCCTGCTTTTGAAACACCGCCGCCAATGACGATTTTTGTTGGGTTTAACGCACTGGCAAGATTCGCTAAGACTAGTCCAAGATGAGTCGTCACTTCTTCTACGACACGTATGGCAAGATCATCTCCACTTTCAGCGGCCCTAAACACATCCTTTGCAGACAGCGAAGTGAGCGTGCCAAGTGAAGATGTATGCTGCTCCGTTTCTAATTTATCCTTTGCAAGCCGAACGATGCCAGTCGCAGAAGCAATGGTTTCAATACAGCCTGTTCTTCCGCAGTTACACGGTGCTCCTTGGAATGGAACGGCACAAATATGGCCAATTTCTCCGCCAGCCCCAGTCTCACCTTGAACAACTTCACCATTTACAATAATACCGCCGCCAACACCCGTGCCAAGTGTGACCATCAGGATATTTTTTGCGCCATCTCCTGCCCCCTTCCACATTTCACCGAGTGCAGCAATATTCGCATCATTTTCTATGACAGATGGAAGTCCTGTCTCTGCCTCCAGGTGATCTTTGAGTGGATAGTTTGTCCAGCCGAGATTCGTTGTTTTATAGACAATCCCAGATACTTTATCTACAGGCCCAGGTGCACCCATTCCAATCCCAATAAGCGCTGATTTTGGCATACTGATTTCGACCAGTTTGTGGTCAATTGATTTGGCAATATCGACTGTGATCGTCTGCCCTGATTTATCCGTAGGAATCTCCCACTTATGCTGAATTTCACCATATAGATTAATGAACGCAAGCTTAATTGTCGTACCGCCAAGATCAACTCCTACAAACCAATCCCCTATCATATGCCCTCCACCTTCACATTGTTTTTCGATTTAATTTGGCTAGTTCCATTTGAAGAATAGTCATTGCGTTTGACCATTCGGTCCGGTCAATAATGCCCGATGTATACATTTCCTTCAGTTCATCTGCCATAAATTCTAATTCCACTTCACGATCTCCGAAATACACATAATTTCCAAATCTCATGAGCAGCTGCTGTACATCATATAACGTTTTCATTATTTCCACCATTTCTTCTCATCAACAGATAGGATAAGCGTATTCATAAATGCGCTTTCAGTCAAGTCATTCAATGTGTTTACGTGCTTTCAATATATTGTTTCAGTTTTAAAAATTGATCATTTTTTGGATCTTGGTCTAACCCTTTCTCGATTAGATCCTCCGCTTTCGCTGTCTCTCCTTTTTCTACGTACAACAACGATAAATGATACAGTTTATTTGGATCATCAGGATCTTTTTTAAGCGACTTTTGTAAAAATTCAATCGCTTTGTCAAGGTGGCCGAGCTGCGCTTCAGATAGTGCATATATATGGAGAGCATCAGCTGATGCATCCTTTTGGTGTACATGTTCCTCTAACCGTTTACTTGCTTCGTTATAGTTCTTCTCATCAAATAGACTTGCCGCCTCACTTACTGCCGCCGCTTCCTTTTGATCGTCTGAATGAAACCCTGTATACAGTCCAAAACTGCCAATCAACAGCAAAACAACACTAGCAACAAACATTTTGACAGGCTGCACCTGTTTAGGGAGCCGGACAGCTAAAGCGGCTAAAAAACCGCCAACCAGACCGCCAAGGTGCCCTGCGTTATCAATACCTGATACGGTGAAGCCTATCCCTAAATTGATTAGGATGATCACAATAATATTTGTCCCCATCGTTCGAAAGAATAGCTTGCGGTTAGAAATTGCTAAATATAATAGCGCACCTAAGCAGCCAAAGATCGCACCTGATGCACCGGCTGCGATGGCCGTATTAAAGACAAAGCTCGCAATGGAGCCAAAAATGCCGGAAATGAAATAGATGAGCAAAAATCTCCCTGAGCCATAAATTCTCTCAACAGCCGCTCCGACAGACCAAAGAGCAAATGTATTAAAGAGTAAGTGCGTCAAGCCAATGTGCAAAAACATTGGTGTAATGAGGCGCCACCATTCTCCATCTAAGATCAGCCCATTATTTTTAGCACCAAACGCTGTTAAAGTCGCGGTATTGGTACTTCCGCCAGATAGTTCAAGCAAAAGAAACATCACCACTTGAACAGCGATGAGCAAGTAGGTGAAAATCGGTCTGCCATTTTGAAAAACGGCCCGTTCTCGTTCACGCTGCTTTTCCTGATCATTAAATGCTTGAAGTACATTCATTTTAAGCTGCATGACATCCTCAGCTGTGTCTCTCTTCGCCTCTTCTACATCCAATGTTACCGAGGTGTTCAGCCATTTTTGCAGCTCGTTTACATCGTGCTGAAGAGTGTCTGCGTTCAGTAATACAGGTGTAACCGTCACCTTTTGTTTTTTCTGCGGCTGACCGTTTAAGTCTTCCCAATCATCTACAGGATCGTCAGCTGTAAATTGGAGCTGCAAGAGATGAAGAGACCGTTTACGCATCGCCTCTCTCAGCTGATTCACCCGATACGTCTGCTCTTCGATATCTCGAACAATCTCCTGTCTAAAATTCACATCTTTTCTATATAGACGGATGAGATCATACCCTGAGTTTCTTGGTGCTTCAAAAAATATTTCATCTTCTGGATACGGACTTTGAATCATCTCGTACCCTTTTTGCCTTAATTCATCAACAACTCGCCAAAATAGACTATCTATGACATTCATTCATTCGCGCTCCATTTTTTACATTATTATAACAAGAATCGTTCTTATCCGCATTTCTGAACAAAAAAATCCCGGCTTCTGCGGGATTAGAATGCTTGGCGAATAAATTTCGTCCGAAAATATGGGATTTTCATCAGCCACTTAATAAAAAAGTGACGCACTTGATTTTGACCTAAGATCAAATTCATCAGCCGATAACGATTTTGCACGAGAACGAATGCAAACAATGTGAACACAATGCTCCAAATCATTTTATTCATCATATTCCCTCCTATGTTCGTATCGTGGCTTAAATAGGATTTGTTTATGCATGAACGATCATTTTTATCGCTTACAATGGTTCTTTTCATTAGCCGGCTTTCACAATCTAATCCCTTGTTCTTTTGATTGAATATAATAGACCTCTTCACACTCTGATTGATCATAAGAAACGTCATTATTCACTTCCTCCCACATATTACGGAAGTATCTTTTCTTTCCACGAAATTTTTTCAAAACGGACCTCTTAGCAAAATGCCACTACATGCAGATTTGTTGATCAATGTGAAATCATATTGCGTTTCACCCTACCGTTACTGCAACTCTGATGAAAGGATCTCAACACAAAAAGCCCGTTCTTTGGACAATCAGCGGACTTTTACTTTTGATATAATATACCTTTTTCACTGACAATCATAGACACCGGTATGTCGTGTGCTTCAGACGGCACATGGCTGATTTGCTGTAAAGACAGACAAAGTGCAATGGTTACACCGTGATAGTCAGCTAAGTAGCGGTCATAATAGCCGCCCCCAAATCCAATCCGGTAGCCTTTTTGATCGAAGCATACCCCAGGCACAATGATTAAATCAATGGTTTCTTTATGTACAGCTGTTGATACTTGAGGGTCTGGTTCCAATAGCCCAAAGTAGCTAGATGTCATCTTTGTTTGCGGTGTATATTCATAAAACATCATCTCTTTTGTTTTCGGAAAACAGGTAGGGATACATACTGTTTTTCCTTCTTCCCACGCTTTTTCAATCAGAGGCATTGTCGGTATCTCTTTTCCTCTAGACATCGTCAAAGCGATCGTTTTCGCCTGTTTCCATGCTGGCAGCTGCAATAAGTACTCATGAAGTAAAGCCGTGCTGCGCTCAAACTCTTCAGCGCTTATCTGATCCAGCTTGGCTAATGTTTGAAGGCGAAGCTCCTTTTTCATAAAGATCATCTCCCATCATAAAAAAACAGCAGGAAAATTCCCTGCTGCTTACTTTGTTTCACGATGTAAAGTTTGTTTTTTATCACGTGAGCAATACTTTTTGAATTCAACGCGATCTGGATTGTTTCGCTTATTCTTTTTAGTAATATAGTTACGCTCACCGCATTCAGTGCAAGCTAGAGTAATATTTACGCGCATATTTTTCCCTCCAAACTAAAATCAATTCACATTCAGACCTAACTATAATACCACTTCTAGCTTAGGAATGCTAGAATGTTTTTTCACCAATTTCATTTTGAGTGCATTCACTTACATATCGCATGGTTATGTCATGAAAAATCGTCTGCTCCCCTATAAAACCTTATCCTTTGTCGTACTGTATACATGAGACCCCTCTTCTCCCCGCCTCTTTCATTTATTTTGACAGCGAAGCAAGGTTTCATACCCGTTTTACATATAAAAAGAAAAAAGATGAAAAAAAGGTGATTTTCTTCAGCAATTCCTTTTGAAACTAGCTTTTTTATGGTATAAAAAAGAAGGGTCGAAAACTGTCTGAAACAATCTTGAAAGCCTTTTATGGCTTTCAGCATAAAAATATGAATAAAAGGTGATGAAACATGGAAATTGCAATTATCGGATTGCTTGTTGTCAGTATTGTACTGATCGCATTCTCATATTTTCAAAGAGAGCCGATTAAAGAAGTCGAGCAGGAACTTGAAACACTTCAACTATCTGCAATGCAAGAAATCTATAAACTGAAAAAGAAAATGAAAGTGCTTGAAGAAGAATTACTTGAAACAAACATCGTCGTTCGCAAGCATTCAGAAATTGATCCATCCATCGCAAGACAGATCATTTCAAAGCACCAAAATGGCATGTCTCCTGAGGCCATTGCGCGCGCTGAGCATGTATCTGTAGAAGATGTCAACATGATCATTAAAGACAACGAGAGGGTGCTTGTATGACGAAAAAAAGCATCCAAACGTTTGCAGCAGGTATGATTCTTGCAACTGGGGTTCTTGCGATTGTCTTTTTTCTCACTGGGAAAGACGAGGCAGCAGCTGATACAACAACAAAAGAAACCCTCGCACAGAAAGTAACAGACACTGACGTGAAAAACTATTTAGACTCCAAAAAAGAAGTCACTGTCAGCCGTGAAACGTACCAGCAGCTTCTTGACTATAAAGAAAAAGCGCTGAAGGCAAATGAAGACGGCGATTCTAAGAGTGATAAACAAAAGCCTAAAGGCAAATCGATCAAATTCGTGATTAAAAACGGTATGAGTACAAGTGATGTTTCAGACATGCTTGAAAAGGACGGCATCATCAACTCGTCTAAAGATTTTAATGATTACGTAATTGACGCCGGCTACCATAAAGAAATTCGTGCAGGCAAGTTCAATTTAAAAACAGGGATGACGTTCAAACAGATTGTCAAAGCCTTAACAAAATAACAACAAAAGCCCCCTGGCGGCACTGACCTCCAGGGGGCTTTTCTTATCCAAATCGACCAGATATATAATCATTCGTTCTTTGATCGTTTGGCTCAGAAAACATCACATTCGTATCATTAACCTCAACAAGCTCCCCCATTAAGAAGAATGCCGTTCGGTCTGATACCCTAGCCGCTTGCTGCATGTTATGCGTCACAATGGCAATTGTATATTTCTCTTTCAATTTCATAATCAATTCTTCAATCTTTAATGTTGAGACAGGATCAAGCGCTGATGTTGGTTCATCCATTAATAAGATGTCTGGGCTTGTGGCAATGGCTCTTGCGATACAAAGACGCTGCTGCTGACCGCCAGAAAGACCTAGAGCGGGCGCACTTAATCGATCTTTCACTTCATCCCAAAGGGCAACATCTCGAAGCGCTTTTTCAGCGATTTCTTTCAATTGCTGCTTGCTCTTTACTCCGTGAATTCTTGGTCCGTATACGACATTATCAAAGATAGACTGAGGGAATGGATTCCCTTTTTGAAACACCATCCCGACATTTTTACGCAGCTCCACTAAATCGACACGGCCTTTTAAAATGTTGTCACCGTTATACATCATATCCCCGGTGATTTTCACACCTGGCACTGTTTTGACCATAAGATTTAACGTTTTAATAAAGGTTGACTTTCCGCAGCCGGACGGGCCGATAATCGCTGTGACTTCATGCTCTCTTATAGCTAAGTCAATATGCTTCAGTGCATGATGCTGTCCATACCAAAGATTCATATCATTCACACGAAACACTTCTTTTTTTGCTGTTTCAGTTGCTACTGCATTCATCAAAATCCACCCGCCTTATCCAAATCGACCATTGATATAGTCTTCTGTTTTTTGCTGCGCAGGACGTGTAAAGATACGTTCTGTGGCATCATATTCTACTAGATCTCCGTTTAAGAAAAAGGCCGTACGATCAGATACACGGAGTGCTTGCTGCATGTTGTGTGTCACAATGACGATTGAATAATCATTTTTCAATTCCCCTAATAGTTCTTCAATTTTCGCATTTGAGATGGGGTCTAGGGCAGAAGCCGGTTCATCTAATAGCAGAACACTAGGTTTCATCGCAAGTGTACGTGCAATACAAAGGCGCTGCTGCTGACCGCCTGACAATGACAAAGCAGATCTGTGCAAACGATCTTTGACCTCATCCCATAGCGCCGCCTTTGTTAAGCTTTCCTCAACCGCATCATCAAGCACAGATTTTCTTTTTTCCCCGGCATACTTTAACGCATGGGTGATGTTATTGTAGATCGATTTAGGAAATGGATTTGGCTTTTGGAAGACCATGCCGATTTCTCTTCTTAAATTCACCACATTAATGCGGTCATCCAAAATATTTAACCCTTCGTACATGATCGCCCCTTCACTTCTCGCACCTGGAATTAAGTCGTTCATGCGGTTAATGCTGCGTAAAAAGGTAGACTTACCGCAGCCAGATGGGCCGATTAATGCGGTAATCGCATTCTTCTCGATCTCGAATGAAATGTGATTGACCGCTCTTTTTTCACCATAATAAATGCTTAAATCCTGCACCTGTAAAATCTGTTCCGCTTGAAGTGGAGCCTTTTTCGCTGCAATCTCTTTTTTTTCTGCCAGCATTTGAACCATATCCCCTTCACACCTCTCTCACATTATTTTGACGTAAGCTTTTTATGAATAAATGAACCAAGCCATCTAGCTGCTAAGTTGAACAATAAGACTGAAAGCACAAGTACGGCTGATGCACCATTTGCAATGGCTTCTGCATCTGGAATGATTCCTTGTGTATTGACGTTCCATATATGAACGGCTAATGTTTCAGCCGGTCTAAAAACATTCAGCGGTGACGTATCAGAAAAAGGACTCCAGTTTGTGAAATCAAGGCGCGGTGTTGAGAGACCTGCTGTAAAAAGAAGGGCAGCCGCCTCACCAAAGACTCTTCCTGATGCTAAAATCGCACCGGTGATAATAGACGGGAGCGCACCTGGAATAAGAACCGTCTTGACTGTATGCCACTTCGTTACACCAAGCGCAAGTGATGCTTCCTTTTGATCCTTCGGTACAGAGCGCAGTGCATCTTCTGTCACCCTGACCATCACCGGCAGGTTAAACACAGTGAGCGCCAGAGCTCCTCCAATGATCGTATAGCCCCAGCCTGTTAAATTCACAAACATGAGTAAACCAAACATCCCAATGACGATAGACGGAAGTGAAGACAGCACTTCAATACATGTACGAATAAAATCTGTGACTTTGTTTTGAGGTGCATACTCTGCCATATACACTCCCCCGCCGACGCCAAGCGGGACTGTGATCAGCATCGTAATAAACAAAATATAAAACGAGTTAAACAGCTGATCCCTGATGCCGCCGCCAGAGCCAATCGCACTTGAGCGGGTTGTCAAAAAGTCGAAATTTAATTCTTTTGCACCGTTGAAAATGATATAAGAAAACAAACCAACGAGAATCGCCGTAATAATGGCAGCACATAATCCAAATATAAATGTGGCAAAACGATCGGTCATTTTGCTATTCATTAAATCTTCCTCCTAGACGACAAGTATCTGATAATGAGTATGAACATAAATGATACAACTAGAAGGACAAGTCCCATTGACCAAAGTGTATTGTTCTCAACACTTCCATACGTTGTGTGACCCATGTTTAACGTAATAATGGTTGTTAATGTACCAGCTGTATCCATAATGCTCTCTGGTAAATTACGCGTGTTTCCAATGACCATCTGTACAGCAAGGGCTTCTCCAAATGCTCTAGCCATGCCGAGCACGACCGCTGTCATTAATGTTGGCAGAGCTGCCGGGACAAGCACACGTCTAATCGTTTGCCATCTTGTTGCGCCTAGTGCATACGATCCCTCACGTAAACTTTTTGGTAGTGAAGCCATTGCATCAGTCGCAATGGATGTAACGGTTGGCAGTATCATAATAGACAGGACAATCGTTCCTGCTAGCACGCTATGTCCTGAGCCGCTTGACTTGAAATGTCCGATAAACGGCACCAATACTGTAAGACCTATGAATCCGTAAACAACGGATGGAATCCCTACAAGCAATTCAATGACTGGCTGGAGGATTTTACGTCCCCAAGCAGGTGCAATTTCTGTCATAAAGATGGCGCCAGCGATGCCTAGCGGCGCTGCAATGAGTGCCGATAGGAGCGTGACGGCGATTGATCCAAAGATAAACGGAAATGCACCGTACTGCGGGTTTTCTGCTGTTGGGTTCCAATTGATACTGGTTAAGAACTCAATTGGGCTTACACCATTTACGATGAAAGATTGTAAACCCTTAATGCCAAGGAAGATGGTAATGGCGATTGATACAGCAATCATTAAGAATGCGCAGAATCTCACCAAAATACTTCCTCTTACTTCATCCATTTGCCTATTTTTCTTCGAGCTGATCAGTCGATCGCTCGCTTCTGTATGTTCTATCTGCTTCATCTTTTTCTACACTCCTATGAATGTCATAAAAGGAAAAGTGAAAAGCTCCACTTTTCCTTCATCAGCAATTCAAGACCTCTTACTTATCTGTTTGTTTGCCTGTTGCGTCTCTTTCTACTTTCATATTAGAAACTGAGATGTAACCTTGGTCTTTGACGATTTCTTTTTGTACTTCATCACTCATGAGGTAATCTAAGAATTGTTTTGCTAGACCATCCGGCTCACCTTTTGTATAAGAATGCTCGTAAGCCCAAATTGTATATTTACCGCTTTCTACATTGCTTTCTTCCGGTTTCACACCATCAATGCTAAGCGGTGTAATTTTGTCATCTGTTAAATAGGAGAATGCTAGGTATCCAATCGCACCTGGTGTTTCTGCAATCAGTTTTTTCACTGTGTTTGAAGAATCTTCTGTGATTCCTTCTGCAGGTGTTGCACCATCAAGTGCATACTTCACAAATGTTGCACGAGTTCCTGAAGAGTCAGGTCTGTTCACAAGAGTGATTTTTTGGTCTTTCCCGCCAAGCTCTTTCCAGTTTTTGATTTTACCAGTGAAGATTTTTTTCAATTCGTCCTTTGTGATGTCTTTGACACCCACTTCAGGGTTTACAGCTGCGGCCATTCCAACAACTGCTACTTTGTGGTCTGTTAAAGCTTTTGCGTCGATTCCATCTTTCTCTTCTGCGAATACATCTGAGTTACCAATTTGTACAGATCCTTCTGACACTTGAGAAAGTCCAGTTCCTGAACCGCCGGCTTGCACTTGAATATCGGCTTTTGGATGTTTATCCATGAATTTTTCTGCTGCCGCAAGAACTAAAGGCTGCATCGCAGATGATCCTGAGATGGTAATGGAACCTGATGCCTCATCTTTGTTTGAAGCATTTCCTTTACTGTCTTTTGAATCTCCGCTTGAGCTGCTGTTTCCGCATGCTGTGACGAATGCTAACAATGCGATAGTAAGGAAAGTAAGCAGCCATAATTTGTTCTTTTTCATTTCAAGAATACCCCCTGAATAATTTGTCCTACGAGTAATACATTAAAGGTTCTTTATTAATTTCGTTTAAATGAAATGTTAAGGTTTTGTAAATGTCGAAGTTTTGTAGAATTCTTGCGATGTTTTTTATGAATTTTGTCAATTTATCTCGAAAAATTTGAAGAAAACGTAAAAAAACGCCCACAAAAAGTGAGCGTTTTTACCTAGAAAAGGTCTAGTCATTTGTTTCTGCTTCATTTTCAATTTTATTTTTGTTCTTCGCTTGTGTATCATTGCTTTCCTGTTTTGATTTCAGCTCAAAGTACTTGTCTAGTACTTGTTCACCGATATCATTTGTAATTGGATAGCGCTGATTGTAGTCTTGATACACCCACGGTACAACGACGGAAATGGCCACTTCTGGATTATCAGCAGGCGCATACGCAACAAGAGTGGTGTTATACGTCGGTGTGCCGCGTTTGCTTTTAATTGGGCCGTCATAGAATGATTGAGCGGTCCCTGTTTTGCCAGCCGGGTTGTATTTTTTGTTGCCAAAGTTCGAATAGGCTGTCCCTCGTGGGTTCTGCATAACAAGCTTGAAGCCTTGCTGAACACGCTTGATCTCATCACTCGTCATGTCTAGCTTATTCAATACGTCCGGTTTGACGGATTCTGTCACAGCACCAATGCCGCGCTGCGGATCTGGCTCTCTCACTTCTTTAACAAGCTGCGGACGTAAACGATATCCGCCATTGGCAACTGTTGAAACGTATTGCGCCATTTGCAGCGGTGTAAACGTATCATACTGTCCAATTGCATAGTCAAGCAGGAGACCAGATTGTGTAGACGTTCCCCGGTAGCCTGTCGCTTCGTTTGGCAGGTCAATCCCTGTTTTGACCCCAAGACCAAATTTACTGAAATTATAGCGGAATGTATCAAAAGCTTTCGGATCGATTGGGAGCGGTTGGTTCTTACGATACTCCCCTTTTCCAACGGCAATCGCTGTTTTAAACATATACACGTTAGATGAACGCTCGAGTGCCGTTAAATCATTAATGAGTCCCATATTTTGATAGGATTTCTTGGGCGGTGACTGCGCGATATATAGCGGTTCATCGTACTGGGTACTTCCTATGTGAAGCACGCCTGTTTTATATCCCGTCAGTACAGTTGCCCCTTTGACAGCTGAGCCCATCGCATAAGATGATGTCATCGTTCCTAATGCGTAGTCATCAAATTTGTATTTTCCGTTTTTGTTTGAAATCTGTTTCCCCGCAACTGAGAGAACCTCTCCATTTCTCGGGTCCATCATGACAACAAACGCGCGATCAAGAAGCTCTGTTCCGCCTCTTTGTTTCGCACTTCTCAAGTTCTTTTCAACGATTTTTTCAACCGCTTTTTGCAGCTGAATATCAATGGTGAGCACAAGATCTTTCCCGCTCTTTCCTTCTGTTAGCACTTTAGAGCTTGTCACATTGCCCTCTTTATCGGTTGTGCTCTGTTCTTTTTCCTTTTGGCCTTGCAGGACATCTTCATATTGATATTCTAGATAGCTTTTTCCTACACGGTCATTTCGGCTGTAGCCGAGCGATAAATAATGTTCAAGAAGTGACTGCGGAAGTCCTTCATCACTTGAGGACACACTGCCGAGCATACTGCGGAGCAGTCCTTTATACGGATAGCTGCGTGACCAGTCTGTCGTGACATCCACACCTGGCAGCTCGTCCAAATGCTCAGAGACGTAAGCAATTTCGCTTGGCTTCACATCTTCATTTTTAATAAACTGAGGCGTAAGTGCATAGCCTGCATCCATTTGTCTTTTAATGGCAAGCACTTGTAAGTCTTTTTTCGTCAGTTGATTTAATTCCTTGTCCGTGATGCGTTTTAGTTGAAGCTCATATAGTTTATCATCAGAGACCTTATCGTCACCCTTTAATTCCGATTCCTTTTGAACAAGCTTTTTCGCTTCATTCGGATGCGTTAAGATCCAGAAATCTTTTTTGTCACGATCTGTGATTTTTTTCGTACTCACATGAATCATATCCGCTAATTTTGTTGCCACTTTGAGCCGCTCTTCTTGTGAAGTTGTCGAGGTTCTCGTATATGTAATGGCATTTAGCGCTTTATTGCTGACAATCGTATTATAGTTTCGATCGTAAATTTTTCCGCGCGGAGCAGATGAGCTGACATTCACATCTTCTTGTTTTTCTGCCTGCTTTTTATAATCTTCTCCATTGACAATTTGTACAAATCCGAGTCTCACAACAACACCGGTAAAAATAATAAACGCAGCTAAAAATAGTAAATTCAGCCGGAGTGGAAGTGTTTTGCGCCCTTCCTTTGCGTCTTTTTTGTTTTTCTTGTTTCTCATCACATCACCTTTTCTATCAAGAAAGAAATGGCACCCCTTTTTGTGTATAAAAGGTGCCATCATCATTTTAGCGGTTTTTCTATTATTTATCTAGAAATTTGATGTTCCATTGGTAAGAAATTTTACCTTTCTCCCTTAATAAGGTTCGTGTGAGAAACTGGCTTTTGACCGTCAGTCTCTTTCATATCAGCTGTTTTTTCTTTTAAATGAATATCTTTTACAAAATAATAAATGAGTGTGTGTCCCGCTCCAAGCACAACAAGAGAAGCAGGAATTCCGAGCTCATCACCTAGTAAGGTGACAGACAGAAGAAACAACACAATGGAACAAATACGGCCAGCATTTAAAAACAGCTCTCTGACCACAATATATTCAATTCGGGCTTTCCTTGCATACCTTGCATGGCCGATGACATCGTATGTTAAGGATACATATGGAACAAGCAGAAGCGGGTATCCTATCGCAATGGCTACCGCATACATGAGAAGTGATACATAGGACAAGTGAAAGACGATTAAAAACAAAGCGCCATATAAAATCAGCCCGCCAAGCATAATGGCTTTCTTTCGCCACTTTTTCTTAATCAAACGTGTAGCGAAGAAATAAGCGAAAAAGGCAACACCGGAGTTCACTAAACCAAACGTCCCGAGAGCAAGCTCACTGTTTGTTGCGATAAACACAAAGACACTGATTAAGAAGACAAATACCCCTTCACGAAGCCCTTGAAAAAAGTGAGCTGTTGTAATCTTACGCCAATTCTCGTCGGCATGGCGTTCTTTCCATATTTGCTTGATGATAAATTTCCCTTTTGACTGCCTTCTCTTGAGGAAAAAGCTCATCACAACCGCCAGTGAAAACAAAAAAAGCGATAACGTGAAAATCACCGTATAGCCTGTATCATCCGTTAATTGAGAAATGACAATCCCCGCAATGAGAGGACCGATCATGCCAGCAGTAGATGACAGCACTCCGAGAAACCCATTAAAGAAATCTCTTGTTTCAGGCTCAGTGATCTCAAAGGTAAGTACGTTAAAAGCAAGCCAGTAAAAACCATAGCCGATCCCAAGGACACTCCCTAATAAAACAAGCCGCGCGGCCGCTTGCTCTCCTGCCATTAAGACAATTAAGTAAAAAGCGGCTAAAAAGATAACGCCGAAACGAAGGACAAACGCCCGGTCTATTTTTTTAGCGAGCCGGCCTGCGAATAAAAATGTAATGGGCTGAAGCACAACAATAGCCAGATTGTAAATTGCAAGATCCGTGAATTTCCCAGACTGTTTCCATAAATACACGTTTACAAACGTATTTGAAAGCGCAATGGCAAGTGCATATAATCCGCCAATCGTGAGGAGGAGCATTAAATCTCTTGTAACATCCATGTCCCCGAACATTTTCTTTAATCTGCTCATATATTTCATTCTCCTTTTCTACACAATAGTCTGTCTCATCAAAAGACAGATATGTAAAAAAAGGAGGGAAAATATAAAAAGACCTGCTTCTCTAAAGAGCAGGTCTTTTCAAATCGAATGATTTATTTAGCTTCGCTGTAAAGGCGAGCCACTTCATCCCAGTTCACAACATTCCAGAAAGCTGAAATGTAATCAGGACGACGGTTTTGGTAGTTTAGGTAGTAAGCATGCTCCCAAACGTCAAGTCCTAGAATTGGTGTTTTTCCTTCAGTTAAAGGAGAATCTTGGTTTGGCGTGCTTGTGATTTCAAGTTTGCCATTGTTCACAACAAGCCATGCCCACCCAGAACCAAAGCGTCCTGCAGCTGCTGCAGCGAAATCAGATTTGAATTTTTCAAATCCGCCTAATTCTTTTTCGATTGCATCTGCAAGTTCACCAGTTGGTGCGCCGCCACCGTTTGGTGAAAGAAGCGTCCAGAATAATGAGTGGTTAGCATGTCCTCCGCCATTGTTACGTACAGCTGTACGGATGTTTTCAGGCACAGAGTTTAGGTTAGCCACTAGCTCTTCGATTGATTGATCTTCAAGAGCTGATACACCTTCGATTGCTTTGTTTAAGTTTGTTACGTATGTGTTGTGGTGTTTTGTGTGGTGAATCGTCATTGTTTCCTTGTCGATATGTGGTTCTAATGCATCGTAAGCATATGGTAATTCTGGAAGTTTAAAAGCCATGGTTAAATTCCTCCTTAGAAATGTATGTACTGAAATGCTTCCTTAGGTCGTAAGCAAGCAATTCAACCTACTCAAAGAGTATCAAAAGAATTGGCTTGTTTCAATGTTATTGCTCATGATCTGAAACATTTCAGTGTTTATTTTGTATTTAGCCCTTTAGAAAAAGTTTTAAACTCCCTTTTTCTATTTAGCGAAGGACATAAAATAAAAAGATGCCCAGCATCAGCGCTTGAATCAATCCTTTGGCAAATACACCTGATATAAACCCGATTAATGAGCCTAATCCCACTTTCACACTCGTCTTCACATCTTTTTGATGAACAAGGAGCTCTGCAATGACACTTCCGATAAATGGACCAATGATAATTCCTGCAACGGGAATCACAAAAGGACCGACTAATAACCCAATGGTGCTTCCCCAAATAGCTGCACGACTGCCGCCAAAACGCTTGACCCCAATGAGGTTTGAGACATAATCTGCCGCAAATAATACCGCGGTAAACACGGCTTGAATGAGCCAGAACGTCAGTGTAAGCGGCTCGAAGCTGAAAAAGAAACCATATAGAATAAATCCGAGAACCATAAAGACCACGCTAGGGATAATTGGATAAACAAGTCCAACAAACGCAATGATAAATGCACAGATAACCAGAATCCAATACAGCACGTCCAAGTCACTGCCGCCTCCTTTTTATATGCTGTATACATTATGCCTCATTCCATCTATCTTAACCAGCGATGAAGGCCATACTTGTACTTGATAGATAGACATTGATACAATATGAGAAATAGAAAAGAATGTAGGAAGTGAATTGATTGAACGTATTTAAACTATTGTTAAAAGGCATTTATTCTCCAAAAGATATTGCTAAAGCACGGTTTACAGGGATTGGCAAAGCGATTTTATTCATTTTTATCCTTTCGATTATCGCAGCAGTTCCTCAGGGTTATCATATGAGTCAGGAGATCTCGAATGCGATGTCAGGATTTCAGCATGTGATCAAAAAAGATTTACCTGATTTCTCAATCGAAAAAGGAAAGCTTCAAGCGGATCAAAGTGAACCGATAGAAAAAGAAGAAAACGGCATTACGATCATTTTTGATCCTGCTGAAAAAATAAAAGCAAGTGAGCTTGAATCAAAGCAAACAGCCATCGCATTATTAAAAGAAAAAGCAGTGATTGCCATTGATGGCCAAATGACAGATATCCCGTATCAGCTGCTTGGTGGGACGCTGACAAAAGACGAACTTGCCCGCGTCACAAATCAGAATCAAGCGATTATTATCCCAGTCATCTGTGTGCTGCTATATCTATCAACTGCGGCTCTCATGTTCATTAGCGCAACTTTCCTTGCGATGCTTGGTACATTTATTAAACGCATGCAGCAAAAAGAGCTGTCTTTCCAAATGCTTTGGAAACTCTCTGCTTATTCACTCACATTAACAACGGTCTTTTTCGCCATCATGAGTGCATTAAACACGCCTGTTGCGAATTCATTTTTATTAAATTGGGTCATTAACTTTATCTTCTTATACCTTGTCGTAAAGGAAATACCCGCTAAACATAAACCACTTGTCAAAAGTTAATGAGTAAATGAAAGCTCCCCCAACTTGGAGGAGCTTTTTATGTATGTTCATGCTCTATGATTCATCTGGATGAATCATCGCAAACAAATAATGATCCTCCCACACGCCATTAATCTTTACTTTTTTACGGTTCAGTCCCTCATTTTCAAAACCTGTCTTTTCAAGCACACGAATGGAACCTATATTACCCGGCTTTACTCCAGCCTCAATACGATGAAGGTGCAGTTCATCAAAGGCATAATCGATGATTAAACGAATGGCTTCTGTCATATACCCTTTCCCGCCATGCTTTTCATCAAGTACATACCCCAGCCAAGCTCCTTCTATTGGGCCTCTTACGACAGAACTTAATGAGATCGTCCCAATTAAGGCATCTGTTTCATTTAAGAAAATACCATGCATGTAAGCTTCATCCCGTGCACATCTTTCCACACTGCGCTGAATTCGTTCAATTTGACGAGATAACGTGAAAAAATCATCTTTGACCAAAGGTGTAAATTGCTGAAAATATGAGCGATTCTCAAGTTCAAGTGTGAATAGTGATTGTGCATCATTTTCTGTTAGCGTTCTCACATATATATGCTGACTTAGTTTCTTCATAAACTCCCCCTTCTTTTATTTTATCATAATGGTCATAGAAGCTTGAAAAAAGCACCGCCAAGCGTAAAACAAAGTGTTTTTTCAATTCATTACAAGACTCACTAGAACTAACTAGAACCACGCTTTCCAGCTTTTCTCCTCATTTTGGTTCTATCATTTCAGGACATGCATAGACTGAAGTAAACTCTTAAAAGCGGTGAGTGAAATGCGGCGTATTATTTTTTTGCTAATCAGTTTGTTTGTCCTTTTTATTATCTTTTTTGATTTAAAAAATGGCACCATCCCTGTTGAAGAAGGTCCAGCTGTCCCTGCAAATGCCTTTCAAACACCTGAGAAAAAAGCATATAAGAATGTGACTGTGAAACAAGGTGAAACCGTCGTCTCTATCGTCCATACAAGCAAGCCACTTGATGAAGTCATTGAAGATTTTGAAGAGCTGAATCAAGGCGTCAAAGCAAACGAAATTCGGGCAGGCAGCACATATAAGTTTCCGGTGTATAAGAGATAAAACGTTAATTCCTTGTCATTCATACAAAGAGACTGTTACAATATGAACTGTAAAACAAGACGTACATGGCAAATGATTGCTTGTACACTAAGGAGCGATTGACAAGTGAGTGAAGTCACACATCGTACTAAAACGCGTCCCGTCAAAGTGGGACCTTTAACTATAGGTGGAAATAATGAAGTTGTCATCCAAAGTATGGCAACAACCAAAACACATGATGTCGAAGCGACAGTAGCTGAAATTAAGCGTCTTGAAGAAGCAGGCTGTCAAATCGTGCGTGTCGCATGCCCAGACGAGCGTGCAGCAAATGCGATTGCGGATATTAAAAAACGAATCAACATCCCGCTTGTTGTCGATATTCATTTTGACTACAAGCTTGCACTGAAAGCCATTGAAGCAGGTGCAGACAAAATTCGAATCAACCCAGGGAACATCGGAAGACGAGAAAAAGTCGAAGCTGTTGTGAAAGCAGCAAAAGAAAAAGGCATTCCAATCCGTATTGGGGTAAACGCCGGTTCATTAGAGAAAAAAATTCTTGATAAATACGGCTACCCAACAGCAGATGGTATGGTCGAAAGTGCACTGCACCACATTAAAATTCTAGAAGATCTAGATTTTCATGATATCATCGTCAGCATGAAAGCATCTGATGTTAACCTAGCAATTGAGGCGTACGAAAAAGCGGCAAAAGCGTTTGATTACCCTCTTCACCTTGGGATTACTGAATCAGGTACATTATTTGCAGGTACAGTCAAAAGTGCAGCTGGTCTCGGCGCTATTTTGAATATGGGGATTGGGAATACACTCCGCATTTCATTAAGTGCTGATCCAGTTGAGGAAGTAAAAGTAGCACGTGAACTGTTGAAATCATTTGGTCTTGCAGCAAATGCAGCCACACTGATCTCTTGCCCAACTTGCGGCCGAATTGAAATCGACCTCATAAGCATTGCAAATGAAGTCGAAGAATATATCTCCACGATTAAAGCACCGATTAAAGTAGCTGTTCTTGGTTGCGCTGTAAACGGTCCAGGTGAAGCGCGCGAAGCTGATATCGGAATTGCTGGAGCTAGAGGCGAAGGCCTATTGTTCCGTAAAGGTGAAATTGTTCGTAAAGTGCCAGAAGAAACAATGGTTGAAGAACTGAAAAAAGAAATCGATAAAATCGCTGAAGAGCATTATGCAAAAATGGAAGCTGAAAAAGAAAAAGCGAACGCATAACAAAAAACGCCTGACGTCACTGTCAGGCGTTTTCCTGTTCTTGTTAAAAGAACGGGGTGATAAATATGCCAAGGATGACGGAAACAATTCCGATCCCGATTGACCATGCGCCAAGCGCATGTGCTCCTTTTCTTCTTGCAATATAACCAACGACGATTGCCGCTACTCCTAATAGCACCGGCAAGACAAATAGTGAGATAATCGCAATTGCGAGTGCTGTATAGCCTATCCCCTTACTGCCTGAATCGTCACCTGCTTGGTCACGTTCTCGTCTGTCTACTCGATCTCTTGAAGCCTGATATGGCTCTGCAATTTCAGCAGCTGTTTCCTCTAGATAGCCATCATCATTACTAAAGTTTGTGTCGATTTCACGATCATTTCTTCTGAAATCTTCGTCTCTTTCCATGATCAATTCCCCCTTTTGGTTAATAGAAAGGAGCTTTTTTAGTATGAGCAAAAATGTCTGTTTCATGTTTGCTAAAACTTGCTGGAATTGTGAATTGATTATGTTACACTTTAAGAGTATAAAAATGAGGAGTGTGGGCATGTTACGTTTAGGAATTGATATAGATGGCACAGTGACGGCGCAGGACACCTTTGTTCCCTATTTAAATAAGTCGTTTCGATGTGCCATGACACTAGATGATATGACAGAATATGATTTGACGAAGCTTTTAAATATTTCTCAAGAAGAATTTTGGGGCTGGATGAATGAGCATGAGCCTCTTATATATAAACAGGCAAAGCCTGCTAAGGATGCAAAAGAGATTCTTGATCAAATGAAACATCAACACAGGCTGATTTATATTACAGCAAGAAGGCAGCATCACGCGGATATCACCTACGAGTGGTTTCACAAACACCACGTGCACTATGATGACATTGAGCTGGTTGGCGGTCATCATAAGCTCGAAGCTGTTCAAAAGCACAAGATTGATGTGTTTTTCGAGGATCATCATGGGAATGCTACGATGATTGCAAAAGAGGCTGACATTCCGGTTATTCTTTTTAACTCCCCTTATAATCAAATGCCCCTTGACGACAGGATTATACGCGTCAACAACTGGCAGGAAGCATCTCAATGGATCAAACAATACGAGCAGCGTTTGGAAACTGCTTATTAATGTAGAAAAGCCGATACTTTAATATATCGGCTTTTGATTGTGGACAAAGAATGCAAGGGTTTGTCTACATGCTGAAACCGATACGTTTAATGTATCGGCTTTTTTGATGGAACAAGCTGACCTTCTTTCATGAGAAAATGGTACAGTGCTCCCTTCATGCCTGCCTGATTCAAGTAGTAGCACGTTTCCAGCTTCACCTGAATGTTCTTCCATGCATGCAGTGCATGTAAATGTTTCTCAATGCTTGATAGTAAATCCGGTCTTGCACTTACGCCGCCGCCTATGAGGATTTTCTCTGGATTAAGGACAGTTGCTACATTGTAAATGCCAATGGCGATTCGCTTATACCACTGATCCACCAGCTTCTCAATGGACGGATCGTGCTTTGCCTTTTCAAAAATTTCTTGACCGTCTATTTGAGTACTTTGCGGAATTCCTTGCTTTTCTTTATAGCTGCGAATTAATCCAGCCGTTGAAGCACTGCTGTTGAGTGTTGTAAATTGTCCATTTTCTGTCTCTGTCAGCATCATGCCAAATTCACCGCCGCGGAAGGAAGCCCCGCGCACAAGCTGACCGCCAGCGAAAAGACCACCGCCAACACCTGTCCCAATCGTCATACAAATAAAGCTGTCACAATCTTTCGCATGGCCACTATATTTTTCTGCAAGAGCTGCACAATTCGCATCATTTTCAACTTCAACACGAAGAGATGTTTTCTCTTCTAGCAGTGTTTTTACATTTTGACCATTTAAGGCGATGATGGCTCCTGCAAATTCTGTATAACCTGTTTCACTGTCCACAAAACCCGGAAGACTAATAGCGATTCCGCTGACATCCGACGTTCTTTGATATTGCTTGACCACATCCGCCATAGCTTCTAAAAACGGTTCAAGCTGCCGGCAGTTCGTTTGATAGTCACCGCTCGTGACCAGCTCCCCATCCTGATCCATTAATCCATGTTTTGTTCTCGTCCCGCCTACATCGAACACGACATAATACGCCACTTTTGACCCCTCCCTTTACTCCAAAAGACGCAAATTGCTGCATCGTACCTTGTTCTCATTTTAATGAAACAGCCGCCCTTTGTAAAACGTTTTCAAAAAGACAAAAGAAAAAGCCAGCTCTGCGGCTGGCTTTTTCATGAGTGCACTTCCTTCGGTTCGCAGGAAGGACACGTTCCGTAGATTTCGAATTTATGTCCGCTAATGTGATAATCCTCTAAATCGGCGTCTAGCTTGTCCATAGGACAGGCATCGATCTCCTTTGTTTTACCGCATGCAAGACAAATAAAGTGATGGTGGTGATGAGAAAATGAGCATTTAAAACGAAAAAGCTTCTCCCCTGACAATTCCGTTGTTTCTAATATACCTAAGTCTTCATATAGCGATAAGTTTCGATATATCGTATCAAAGCTAAGACCTGGGTAGTCTTCACTTAGTGCCGTTAGCACATTTTTAGCGGTCAAATATTTATCAGAATCAGAAAACAATTGAAGCATATCTTCACGTTTGCTTGTATATTTGTAGCCTTTTTCCTTTAATAAATCAAGCGCTTCTTGTACGTTCATGATGATTCCCCCTTCTGAATTTTCCAATACTAATACATCCGATTAAAATCAAAATGGACAGCATCACAATGGTTCCGCCTGGCGCTAAATCTAGATAATAGCTTAAGATTAATCCGGCCAATACAGACAATTCACCGAACAAGATCGAAAGGAAGATCGCCTGTTTAAATCCTTTGGCAATGCGGATACTTGCCGCAACAGGAAGTGTCATGAGCGCGGAGACAAGCAGTGTGCCTACGATACGCATTGATGCCGCAATGACAAGTGCGACGACTAAGATAAAAATAAAATGAATCCATTTCGCTGAAATACCAGAAGCCTTTGCATGCTCTTCATCAAAAGAAAGTAAAAACAATTCTTTATATAAAAGCACGACAACTAACACAACAACGAGTGAAATCCCAACAATAATCCAAAGATCTAATCTCGAAACCGCACTGACACTTCCGAACAAATAACTAAACAAATCGGTATTAAAGCCATTCGCTAGTGAAATGAAGATGACGGAAATCCCGATACCACCTGATAAAATAATAGGAATCGCAAGCTCCTGATAATGCTTATACACGGAGCGCAGACGTTCAATAAACAATGAACCGGCAACAGAAAACGCCATCCCTAAGTACAGCGGGCTCACCCCTGTCAAGAGGCCAAACTTTTTATCAAGGAATAAGCTTGCTGCAATACCGGCAAGTGATACGTGACTGAGGGCATCTGCAATCAGCGAGAGCCTTCTCACGACGATAAATACACCAAGTAAGGGCGCAATAAAGCCGATCAGCATTCCTGCGATAAACGCATTTTGTAAAAATTCATAATGAAAAAATGGAAATAGCATTATTCATGTCCCCCATGATGATGATGGTCGTGATGAATCACTTGAATGTCATGTCCGTAAAATTGAGATAACGCTTGATCATCCATTGAATCAAACGTTTCTGCATCCCCGTGGAAATGAAGTGTCTGATTTAAGCAAGCCACATGGGTGACTTTATCAGAAACGGTGCCAACGTCGTGTGTGACGAGAATTAAAGACATTCCTTTTTCTTTGTTCAATGTTTCAAGCAGCTGATAAAAGCCTTCTACTGTCCGCTGATCTACCCCAACCGTCGGTTCATCTAAAATGAGCAGCTTTGGCTGACTGACGAGCGCACGGGCAATAAAAGCACGTTGCTGCTGACCGCCTGAAAGTTCACCGATGTTTTGGTGCTTTAAATCTTGTATGCCAACTGAGCGAATGGCATCCTCAACTTGCCATTTGTCCTGCTTGCTCATTCGTTTGAATAAACCAATTTTCGCCGTCAATCCACTTGCAACGACCTCGTAAACAGAAGCAGGGAAACCCGTATTAAAACTATTCGCCTTTTGAGAAACAAATCCAATTTGATCCCAGTCTCTAAATTTTGACGCAGGCGTGCCAAATAGCTTTAATTCACCTTGCTGTGGTTTAATGAGCCCAAGCAGGCATTTCAATAAGGTTGTTTTACCAGATCCATTCGGTCCAACAAGTGCTAGAAAGTTCCCTTCCTCTACTGTTAAATGAATGTGATCAATGACATTTCGCTGTCCATACGAGTACGAAATGTCCTTCATTTCAATAATTGGCTTTGCCATGAATCTTTCCACCTTTAATCAATATAAAAAGAATGATTACGATTTATACAACAAAAAGAAAATGGCTTTTGCCATTTTCTCTGTCCATACATACATTTCATTATATAAAAGAAAGATTAAAAAGTAAAATAAAAGCTAATGAATGGCTGTTTTGAACTTACCGCCTTTTGTTTCATGCGTATCCATAATCGTAATAAATGCTTGACCATCAATTTCAAATACAATGGATTTTAGCTTTGTAATTTCAAGTCTTGTGACAACGGCGTAGATGACATCCTTTTCTTCATCTGTATAGCCGCCTTTCCCTCTCAGCTTTGTCGTTCCCCTGCCAAGTCGATGAAGAATCGCATCTGAAATTTCATCATAATAATCTGACACGATAATGACAGCTTTTGTTTCATCAAGCCCTTGAATGACAGCATCAATTGTTTTCATTGCCAAATAATATGTCATGACAGAATACATAGCCTGCTCTGGTCCGAAGACAAAGCCTGCCCAAATAAAAATGAACACATTGACGATCATGACAAACTCACCGACGGAGAAAGGAATTTTTTTCGTCAGAAGAATTCCTAAGATCTCTGTTCCATCCATTGAGCCTCCATTACGGATGACAAGTCCAACACCAAAACCAAGTAATAGCCCGCCAAATACAGTAGCTAAGATCGGCTGATTTGTAAATGCCTCTACATGATGGAGTGAAGATTCAATCACGGCTAAGCTGACAATCCCAATCATTGTGGAAACCAGAAAGGTTTTCCCAATATGTTTGTATCCTGATATCATAAATGGAATATTTAAAATGACAACAATCGTCGCAAAATTGATGAATGGGTTATCTGTAAAGAGATAATCCAAAATAAGCGAAATACCGATGATGCCTCCATCAATAATATTGTTTGGCACTAAAAATAATTCAATGCTGACTGCTGCGCATGCAGCTCCTACTAGAATCAGGAAAATTCTCAAAATAAAATGAGGCACTGATTCCTTTCTATGCTGTTTACTATTTGCCATACGTTCTCCCTTCTACACATGTTAAATTTTCAATGAACATTTTATTCACTTTACTATTTTATCATTTCACAGGATAAAATAAAATTTTTTGCACATTTTCCGTTTTCGCCCATACATTGTTACAGAGGGGAGGAATGGAATTGATTTTAATTCAAAAAATTGTCCTGCAGCGGCTCAATCAGATCACAGCAAATGATCTGTTAAGGTATGCGAAACAGTATGGTGTCAGTTTAACGTCAAACCAAGCTGCCGAGGTGGCCAAACTCATGAATGGGAAAAACGTCAATATTTTTAATGATGCAGAGCGTAACCGGCTTCTTAAGCAAGTGGAAGCGATTACTTCTAAACAGACAGCTCAGACTGTCAATGATCTGTTTAATCAGTTTACAAGTTAAGCAAAAAAGGGCCGCATTAGCGGCACCTCATGATGTTGTATGCTTTTTTACTGACCCTTAATTTTATCTAGTAAGCCTTCGTCAAATTGCTTTTCTTTCAGCATCGCAATTTCGAATTTGTAAGGTGGTTTTTTGTTCTTTTTATCTTCACCTACATAAGGCGTTTCTAAGATTTTGGGCACATCTTGAAGCTGCGGGTGATGCACAATATAGTTCAGTGCATCGAAGCCAATTTCACCAAAGCCGATATTTTCATGTCGGTCTTTTCTTGCGCCTTGTACATTTTTACTGTCATTAATATGAAGAACCTTGATTCGGTCAATACCGACGATTCGATCAAATTCTTCTAACACCCCATCAAAGTCAGTTACAATCGGATAACCAGCATCGTGTGTGTGACACGTATCAAAGCAGACAGAAAGTGCTTCGTTATGTGTCACTCCGTCGATAATTTGGGCAAGCTCTTCAAAGCTTCTTCCGCACTCTGATCCTTTGCCTGCCATTGTTTCAAGTGCAATTTGAACCTTTTGCCCTTTTACGATGACTTCGTTTAAACCTTCAATGATTTTTTGGATTCCTGCTTCTGGTCCTGCTCCGACATGTGCACCTGGGTGGAGAACAATCTGCCCTGCACCTAGCGCTTCTGTACGTTCAATCTCAGAGCGAAGGAAGTCCACGCCAAGCTCAAATGTCGCTGGATTGACGGTGTTCCCAATATTAATAATATACGGTGCATGTACGACGATATCTGTCATACCATGCTCTTTCATATGCGCTTGTCCAGCTTCAATATTGAGGTCTTCAATTTTTTTGCGGCGCGTATTTTGCGGTGCACCTGTATAAATCATAAACGTATTCGAACCATAAGAGGCAGCTTCTTGACTCGCTGCAAGAAGCATATGTTTTCCGCTCATGGATACATGTGAACCAATCTTCAACAATGTTTCCCCCTACTTTCCATTACGCTTTGACTTTCTACGTTCCTGTCTCTTGATTTTGTCCATCTCACGTGTCATTTTCTTTTTATATCCAGGTTTGACGGCTTTCGGTTTTCTCACAAGACGCTTTGCTTTTTCTTCAATTTCATTAGGTGCTTTTTTACGTCTTTGACGCTTCAAGCGGTCATCTGCATCTCGCCATTCGCCATGAACAATGGTTTTGTTTTCAAACACAACGCCCATTTTCTCGATTTGAATGAGTGCATCCTCATCAGCAAGCTCATAAATAGTCATCGCAATTCCAGATGAACCAGCTCGAGCTGTTCTACCAACACGGTGAACATAAAAATCAAGATCAGATGGAAGTTCATAGTTGATCACGTGGCTGACGCCTTTAATATCAATTCCGCGGGCTGCAAGATCAGATGCCACAATATAAGTGAACTCTAAATCATCAATTTGTTTCATTACTTTTTTACGTTCGCGCGGCGTTAATCCGCCATGAAGCACTCCAACTTTCATTCCTTTTTCTTGTAGGAATAATGCGATTTCATCAACGGTTGTTTTTGTATTGGCAAAAATGATGCCTAAATAAGGCTGTACATTCGTCACCATTTCATGAAGCAATTTTAGCTTGTCACGCTGTTTAGATGGGACTAAAATATGCTGAATGTTTTCAGCTGTAATTCGTTTTGGTTCAACATGGGCATATTTTGGATTGTCCATATATTTTTTCAGGAACGGCTTTAGTTTTTCTGGAATAGTTGCTGAGAACACAAGCATTTGCAGCTGTTCTGGCATTTGTGAACCAATACGGTCCACATCTTCTAAAAATCCCATATCCAGCATTAAATCCGCTTCATCAATGACAAGAGATGTCGCTTTGTAAACATTCAGCGCCTGCTCATGAATGAGGTCAGCAATACGTCCAGGTGTACCGACGACCAAATGCGGCTGGGTTTTTAGCTTTTGAATGGATTTCTGCTTGTCCGTTCCGCCAATGTAAAGCTTTGCTTTCATCTCTTCTTCTGGAGAGGCATTCTTTAAAATCGTTTGGGCTTCTTTGAAAATTTGATTGGCTAATTCTCTTGTAGGTGCAGTAATCACAACTTGTACTTGCTCTTTGCTTGGATCAATTGAATGAATAAGCGGCAATAAGTACGCGTGAGTTTTTCCTGTTCCTGTTTGTGATTGACCAATCACGCTTTCTCCTTTTAACACAGCAGGGATGATTCTTTTTTGAATATCAGTTGGCTCATAAAAGCCCAGTTCATGAATAGCATCTATAATAAAAGGCTTTAATTCATATGTCGTAAATTTTGTTTCGTTCATGTTTTCACTCCTTAAGGCAATGCCTTTTTGCTCATCTCCTCATTATAGCTGATTTTCAGCAAAAAAACCATGTCCGCTTTTCTTACAGGAAACCAATTGATGCTTCCTTGCATAACCTATGAAGAGAAAGAGAATGCAGTAAGGGAGGTACAAGTATGTTAGGGCAAAAGCCTATGGGCGATTTTCAGCCGCACCGTCCCTCACGCCGGCATCTTGGAAATGGCGGACAACCCGGGATTTTTCAAAGAGGGCAGCAGCCTCCTATCGAACAGCCTTTTCAAGGGCAAGGCAATCAATTTCAGCAAATGATACCTCGCTCCCCGTCTGTACAGGGAGGCGGTATACGCGGAATGGGCGGAATGCCAGGAGGCGAAAGCCGTGCACTAGGCGGCGGCACAGGAATGAAAGGCATGCTCGCTAAATTTCTTCCTGGCGCAGGGGGAGCAGGGGTCTCTGGAGGTGGTGCGGGATTACAAGGAATCCAGAGCTTCACAAATCCTGCGACCCTCTCAAGCATGTTAGGAAATGTACAAAAAGTGCTCGGTATGGCGCAGCAATTTACGCCAATGATTCAGCAATACGGTCCTTTAGTAAGAAATCTGCCTGCGATGATTAAGCTGTACAGTCAGCTCGGCAGTGCGGATGATGAAACAGGCGAAGATGAAGAACCTAAAGAGATCGGCGAGGAAACAGAAGTGCCGCAAGAAGAAGCAGCACGAGATGATGAAATAGAAGAAAACAAAGAACCAGAGGACATCCTCGTCAAAAAAGCAGCTCCTCACACATCATCTGCTCCTGAAGCAAAACCGAAAAAAAGACCTGGCAGTTCTGTTCCAAAACTATATGTCTAGTGATCTTTTAACGGCGAAGTGTTCACTGCGTATAACAATCTTTGATATATGCGCTTACTTTGGCTATAATGGAAGCTAGAGAATGATAAAAAGCCGTTTTTTACGGCTTTTTATATTGTTCTTCTCTAGAAGCACTTCCCTACAGGAGGACGAATAAATGAATGTAATTAAAATTTCGCCGCGTGGCTATTGCTATGGCGTTGTGGATGCAATGGTCATTGCTAAAAATGCCGCACTTGATAAAAACTTGCCACGCCCAATTTATATATTAGGTATGATTGTGCACAACAAGCACGTGACAGATGCCTTCGAAGAAGATGGGATCTACACACTGGACGGACCAAACCGCATGGACATTTTAAAGCAGGTTGAAAGCGGAACAGTCATTTTCACCGCTCACGGCGTTTCACCTGAGGTTCGTCAAATTGCAGAAGAAAAAGGCCTTATCACCATTGATGCAACCTGTCCCGATGTAACGAAAACACATGAACTCATTTCAGAGAAAACAGCCGATGGATATGACATTATTTATATTGGGAAAAAGGGTCATCCTGAGCCAGAGGGAGCTGTCGGAGTAGCTCCTGACAAGGTGCATCTTGTCGAAACAGAAGCCGACATTGAGGCGCTCGATTTAACATCAGATAAACTGCTCATCACCAATCAGACGACGATGTCTCAGTGGGATGTTCACGATCTAATGGAGCTGATTAAAGAGAAATACCCTCACGTCGAGTACCATCAAGAAATTTGTCTTGCGACACAGGTACGTCAGGAAGCTGTTTCCGAGCAAGCTGGCCAAGCTGATCTTACCATTGTTGTCGGCGATCCAAAAAGTAATAACTCCAACCGTCTGGCACAAGTGTCCATGGAGATTGCTGGAACGCAGGCTTACCGTATTGGTGACCTAAGTGAGCTCAAGCTGGAGTGGCTGCAAGGCGTAAATACCGTTGCCGTTACTGCTGGTGCTTCAACACCAACACCTATTACAAAGGAAGTCATACGTTTCTTAGAAAACTACGAGCCGGATGATGAAGCAACTTGGAAGATTGAACGGTCGGTTCCTCTTTCGAAAATACTACCGCGCGTGAAAACAAAGAAATAAAGAAAACGTCAGAGCATAGCAGCTCTGACGTTTTTTTGTTTACATAAATTGAAATGGGTTTGTGTTCGATTCAGAAACAAAGAGCTGTACATCATACTTTTTATCTGAACATAGCGATTGAAGCTTCGCCTTTACGCCCTCTTTCATAATCTTTTCTGCATAATGCCCTGGGTCCACTACGTTCAGCCCGAGCATCATGGCATCATGGGCGACATGGAAATAAAGATCCCCTGTCACATACACATCAGCACCCATTCTTTTCGCTTGATGAATGTATTTATTTCCGTCTCCGCCAAGCACAGCCACTTTTTTCACAACAGCGTCCTGATCACCTACAAAGCGAGCACCATTTACATCCAGCTTTGTCTTCACAAATCGTGTAAAATCTCCAAGGGTCATAGGCTCTCTTAGCTCCCCTATACGGCCAAGGCCTTTTTGAATAGGAGGAAGATCTGTCGTGTGTACACTATAAGCGACTTCTTCATAAGGATGTGCTTTGATCATTTCACGAATCACTTGTTTTTCTATACTTGCCGGGAAAATGGTTTCAATCCGCACTTCTTTGACAAATTCCAATTGACCGCTCTCACCAATGAACGGATCCGCATCTTCTGATGGCAAAAAGCTGCCTGTCCCCTGATTTGAAAACGCGCAATGGCTGTAGTTGCCAATATGGCCTGCGCCTGCATTTCCTAAAGCTGTACGGATGGCTTCTTCAAATTCCTGCGGGACATACAGGGCAAGCTGTTTGATTTGATCTTCATATGTCGGGACTAACACACTTGTTTCTTCAAGCTCTAAAGCCTCCGCAAGCAAGTCATTGACTCCTCCATCAGCCACATCTAAATTCGTATGTGCCACATATACCGCAATATCATGTTTGATGCATTTCTCAATGATCCGTCCAGCTGGCTGATCTGTCGCTACATGTTTTAACGGACGGAAGATCGGTGGATGGTGAGCAATAATGAGATCCACATTTCTTTCGATCGCCTCATCTACCACATTCTCTAATACATCCAAGGTGATCATGACATTGTTTACCTTTTTATTTAACGTCCCAATCTGGAGACCGATTTTGTCACCTTCTACGGCATATGCCTTTGGTGAAAATTGTTCAAATAATTGGATGATTTCATGTCCGTTTACTGTTTTAGCCAACAGTCAAAACCTCCTTTAGAATCTTTATTTTTACATGCAGCTCTTCAAGGCGCTCCTTATTCTCTTCTGCCCGCGCTGCCTGCTGAATTTGACTTTCTATTTTCTCCATATGCTGAAGCTCTTGCATCCACTTGCGCCGGAAGACGTCGTTTTGCTCTTTCGCAAGAAACGGACCAACTAGCATGCCTGTTTCAATCGACATCCCTTCATAGGCTTTATCTTTGTCGCCTTTTTCTGCGATCATGATTTCGTATATTTTGCCATCCTCTTCTAAAATGACTTCATCCATCAATTCATACCCCTCTTGATAGAGCCATAAACGAATGTGGTGAGCATGGATATTTGGCTGAAGAATGAGCCTCTCATGGCCTGCGAGCTTATGCTTGCCATCATTTAAAATGCTTGCGATGAGTGCTCCGCCCATACCTGCAATCGTGATAGCATTCACTTCGCCCTTTTCAATAACTTCAAGGCCATTGCCTTTTCTGACCGAGATCTGGTCATCTAATTCAAGTCTATGTACTTGCTGCTTCGCCGATTGAAGCGGTCCCTCAGTAATTTCACCAGCAATGGCTTTTACTGCTTTTTGATGCAGGATCGCATAGCATGGCAAATAGGCATGATCTGAGCCGATATCAGCAAAGACGGCCTCATGCGGTAAAAAGTCTGCGACTCTTTTTAATCGTTTTGATAAATTCATTTCATTCATACGTATCACTACTTTTCTTTAATGTTCATACTTGTCTATCTTATATAAATTATGGACTTTTTAAAAGTCGTTTTCAAATGAAAAAAGCTCTTCTGATGAAAAAGAGCTTTTTGCGTAACATTATTTAATTTTGGATACCCATTCCGACATTTCATCGAGCTTTTCATTCGGGATCAGCCCGCCTGGCATCCCGTTGCCGCCTTCTTGAATTTTCTTCTTGATGTCTGCCACTTCAAGCTTGTCTCCAACGCCTTTTAATGCAGGACCTGCGCCGCCTTCATAGTTTTCCCCGTGACAGCTCAGACAGTTTTGCTTATACAATTCTTCCGGCGTCGCATTCGCTGTCTCTTCTTGTTTTTGCTCCTCGCCTCCAGAGGCGATTTTGTCTTCATCTTTCAACCCCTTCATTGATAAGAAAAAAGTGAGTCCAATACCTAAAATGGCAATCAATAAGAATGGTATAAGTGGATTCCGTTTCATTTCTTTCATCCTCCCCTTTGTGAAAACCCCTTTGAGACTATGCAAACAATTCTAATTCTACTTTAATTTTACAAAAAGTAAACGAATTATGATACAAAACTTTGGTCAAGTTCACAGATTAGACAAAAATGATGCAAGATGAGAAATGAAGCCTTCAGCACATTTTGATGTATTTTTTATACATCTTTTCTCTAAGAACGTTGCAAATTCATTTGTTATTCAGTAAAATATAATCAGATTGAAAAAAGCGTTTTCATTTTTGATGAAGAAAGAACGGATCTCTTTCAAGATCCGTCCAGTTTCTACTCTAAGAAGTCTTTTAATCGTTTACTTCTGCTTGGGTGTCTTAATTTACGCAGAGCTTTCGCTTCAATTTGGCGGATACGCTCTCTTGTGACGCCGAACACCTTTCCAACCTCTTCTAACGTACGTGTTCTTCCGTCATCTAGTCCGAAGCGTAGTCTCAGTACATTTTCTTCACGGTCCGTTAGCGTGTCTAATACATCTTCAAGCTGCTCTTTTAACAATTCGTATGCAGCATGGTCAGATGGAGATGTCGCCTCTTGGTCTTCAATAAAATCACCAAGATGCGAGTCATCTTCTTCACCAATAGGTGTTTCTAAAGATACAGGCTCTTGCGCAATTTTAAGAATTTCTCTTACCTTTTCTGGAGTTAAATCCATGTCTTCAGCAATTTCCTCTGGCGTTGGTTCTCTGCCTAGGTCTTGCAGAAGCTGTCTTTGAACACGGATCAATTTATTAATGGTTTCCACCATATGAACCGGGATCCTGATTGTTCTGGCCTGATCGGCAATCGCACGCGTGATCGCCTGTCTAATCCACCAGGTTGCATATGTTGAGAATTTGTATCCTTTGCGGTAATCAAACTTCTCAACTGCCTTCATAAGACCCATGTTTCCTTCTTGAATCAAGTCAAGGAACAGCATACCACGACCGACGTAGCGTTTCGCGATGCTGACAACGAGACGAAGGTTTGCTTCCGCTAATCTTCTTTTTGATTCCTCATCGCCTTCTTCGATCTTTTGAGCATACGTAATTTCTTCTTTAGCAGATAACAAATTGACGCGTCCGATTTCTTTTAAATACATACGAACAGGATCATTAATTTTGACACCTGGTGGTACGCTTAAATCATTCAGGTCAAATTCCTCTTCTGCTTTAGCCAGCTGCTGAACATTTGGGTCTTCTGTCTCTTCGTTTTCACTGATGAGCTCTACACCCTGTTCGCCTAAGTATTCATAGTATTCATCCATTTGGTCTGATTCAATTTCAAAGCTAGACATACGCTCTGCAATTTCTTCGTATGTTAAAACGCCCCGTTTTTTACCCGTTTCAGTGAGCTTATCTCTCACCTGTTCAAAGGTTAATTCAGTTTCGGTTTCGTGGGCTTGTTTATCAGCCATTATGGATCCCTCCTTCCAAAGCTTGCAACGAATTCTAAAGTAACTTGCGATTTGCTTTCGCTCTGCTTTTCTCTCTTTATCAAACAGATGAGCAAATAGGAATAAAATAAATAATGATGAAGGCAAGATGCTTGCGGTCTTATGCTCCTCCCGTAAAGGATTCATTGCCAGCCGTAAGTCTTGTCATAAATATTAGACGTATTACTTCAGCGAACGGTTCAACTGAATAATTTCTTTTGCAAGTGTTGCCGCTTTGAAGAAATCTTTTTGCCTCTCCGCTTCTGCACGTTCTAGTTCTTTTTCCTTTATCATTGACAAATTCCGATGATTCAACACTTTTTTTACATAATCACTTAATTCAGCTTCACTTAGTTCGTCTCCAACTTGAATCATGAATATATCCGTCAGAAGCTGATTGATAATATCATCTTCTATACGGTTCATCAGATGCTGCGGCGTTGGTTCTTTGCCTTCTTCATACAAAGCATAAATGTACGTGGCCAGCGCCCTGTGAGAATCTATATTAAATTCAATACCTACTCTGTCAAGTACTTTTCGGATCACGTCATCACTTTTTAACATATGAGCAAGCAGCATTCGCTCTGCATTTTCATATGCTGGCCGCAGACGCTTTCTTCTTACCTGTGTTGACAGATATGCACGCCGTTTTTCAAGCCCGCTTTCTTCCTGTGTGCTTTTGGCTTCTTGCCGCTGCTGTTTTTCAAACAGCTCCAGTTGTTCTTTTAATGAATCAAGTGAGATCGAGAACTCTCCAGCAAGCTGTTTCATGTAAATCTCTTGTTCCAAGGAACCGTTTAACCGGCTAATTTCTCGGAGTACCTGCTTCATATAAGTAAGCCGGTCTCCTTCGTCAGATAAATTCTTTCCCCTACGGAAAAAGTTCATCTTAAAAGTCATTAATGTCACACTTGCATCTATGATGTCATTCCTAAATTTCTCGCCGCCATATTTACGAATGTAATCATCTGGATCAAGTCCATCTGGTATCATGGCAACGCGAACTTTACATCCTCTTTTTCCAAGCAAATCTGATGCTTTCATGGTGGCTTCATAACCGGCCGTGTCAGAGTCATAGCAAAGAATGATCTCTTCTACGTTACGTCTGAGAAGTTTTACGTGCTCTTCTGTTAGAGACGTACCCATCGTTGCAACACTTTCGCCGACACCTGATGTGACAGCCGAAATGACGTCAGCAAATCCTTCGAAAAGAACCGCCCGTTCGCGTTTTCGTATATGCATACGCGCGTCATGAAAGTGATAAAGCAGCTTACTTTTATGAAAAAGTGGCGTTTCAGGACTATTCATATACTTAGGCTGCTGATCACCAAGCGATCTTCCGGAAAAAGCGACGACTGTCCCATGATGATCATGAATGGGAAACATCACACGATCCCTAAAGCGGTCAAAAAAGCCTGTTCCGTTTTCACGTTGAATCAAAAGACCAGCCTTCTCCATCATCACAGGATCAAACCCTCGTTTTTCTAAAAACTTGGTCACGAAATCCCAAGAGTCAAGAGCATATCCGATCTCAAACTTGGCAATTGTTTCATCCGTAAAGCCTCTCGCCCGTAAATAATCGAGTGCGTTTTGACCTTCCTTTGTATTTACCAGCAAATGGTGGTAAAATTTCTTAAGAAGCTCATGCGCTTCAATCATTTTATGATCTGCAGTGTCCTCTTGCTGTGAGGAGCTGACCTGAGCATTTGCTACATGATCAGGCAAATCAATATGGTACTTATCAGCAACATGTGAAACGGCTTCAATAAATGAGTAGCCTTCCATTTGTCTGAGGAACGAAAATACATTACCTCCTGCACCACAGCCAAAACAATGGAAGATTTGCTTATCTGCTGAAACAGAGAATGAAGGAGTATTTTCACCATGGAATGGACAAAGACCGAAGTAATTTCGACCTTGCTTTCTAAGCTGTACGTATTCTCCAATCACTTCGACAATGTCTGCGTTTTTTTGGATTTGCTCCAAAAGTTCATCTGGTATACGTTTGCTCATCCTATAACACTCCGTCGTACATTATTCGCCTTTTAATTCAAAAATCCTTCATGATTCGACAGGATTTTTTGTAGCTGCGCAATAAATCGCTTTTTATCCTCTTCTAAAAGCTTTTTGGGACCTTTTCCATATACACCTTTTCTTCGCTGTTTACTGGAAACATGTCTGCGTTCCAAATCAAAATCAATTGTTTCGTTTGTGTACATCCGTCCTCTTTCAGACAGTACAATGACCTGTCTTGGAAGCAGTAAGGAGGCAAGACCAATGTCTTGGGTGACGACAATATCATGCGCGGCAGTTGAGTTCGCAATGACTAAATCCGCTGCTTCCTTATGTGTATCTACAAACCGCCAATCTTCAAGTGGAGATCTTTTGGTTTGAAAATGCTCATATGAAGCAATGAACGTCACAGGTACTTGAAATTGAGATGCGACAGAAAGGATTTCGTCTTTTACAGGACAAGCATCTGCATCGACATAAATCGTCCTCTCTTGTTTATGTTCATTCAGGTGACTAATTCTCCATCCCTCCACCTTATTCCTGCTTTAGAGAAGCAAAAAGACCATACTTTCCCCCCATATAGCAAACAACAGTAAAACTCATTTTGTCGAAAAGTTATGTTCAGAATCACTTGACTTCTGCCAATATTAGTTTATTCGTTCTTGACTTAACTTAAACCTAAAATCAATCATTTTATCACAATTTTTTATTATAATACAAATGCAGCAAATATGCCATTGTTTTTGTTTACCCGTTTCCCACCATAGGAAAAACCCAGGAGGAGCATCCTGAGTTTATTCGGAACCTCTTTTGGTCAGCATTTGATGAATGACATTTGCCGTTTCCTCAACTGCTTTATTCGATACATCAACGACTTGACAGTTAATGCGGTCCACCACTTTTTCAAAATACTCTAGTTCTTCTTTAATCCGCTCAATGTTCGCATAAATTGCGCGATCATTTAAACCTAGAGATTTCAAACGCTCTTTACGAATATGATTTAGTTTGTCTGGACTGATTTTTAGACCGATGCATTTTTTTGGATCAACTGAAAATAACTCCTCTGGCGGATCTACTTCAGGAACAATTGGAACGTTCGCTACCTTCAGCCGTTTATGCGCCAAGTATTGAGATAGTGGTGTCTTAGATGTGCGTGATACACCGATGAGCACAATATCAGCCTTTAGAATGCCTCTTGGGTCTCTGCCGTCATCATACTTCACTGCGAACTCAATGGCTTCAACCTTTTTAAAATAGTCCTCATCTAATTGACGTACACGCCCCGGCTCATGTTTCGCTTCATTTCCATAAGCAGTCTCCATTTTATCGATGAGTGGTCCGATGATGTCATAATAAACGACTCCGTTTGCTTCTGCCTCTTCAATTAAGAATTGGCGCATTTCTGGCACAACAAGAGTAAAGCAGACGATTCCGTTATCTGCTTTCGCCAGTGAAATGACTTCTTTAATCGTACCGACATCCTCTACATACGGAATTCTTCTAATATTTGAATGGTCTGATGAGCCGCCATCAAATTGGCTAAGTGCCGCTTTGACCACGAGCTCTGCCGTTTCTCCTACTGAATCTGATACCACAAAAATTACGCGATTACTCATAACATCCCCTCGCAGTCTTCTTTAATTAGATTATTTCATTCTCCGATAAGCTAACAAGTATTTTCGTCATGTTTGTTTTCGTAATTCTGCCGACCACTTCAAAGCCTTTATCCGTATCTTTTATAACAGGAAGTGCATCTATCTGCTTTTCAATCAAGTGCTTCGCCACATCCATAATGAAATCTTCCTTGCGGCAAACGGTGATGTTCGGCATTCTTGTCATAATAATATGGACAGGGATAGATGGAAGCTCCTGTTTTCCTATACTTGCGCGAAGGAGGTCTTTCCTTGACAACACGCCTGTTAAAATAGAGTGATCATCCACAACGAATAATGTGCCCACATCCTCTAAAAACATCGTACAAATCGCATCATAAACTGAAACATTCTCATGTATCACCACTGGAATGGATTGAAAATCTTTTACTTGAAGTTTTTTCAGCTTATCTGCTAGAAGCTGCGTGCCTGTTTTTCCTGTGAAAAAGTAGCCGACCCTTGGTCTTGCTTCTAAAAAGCCTGACATCGTTAATATGGCTAAATCCGGTCTGAGGGTCGCCCTAGTTAAGTTCAGCCGATCGGCGATATGCTCTCCAGTGATCGGACCATTCTCTTTGACAATCTGTAAAATCTGCTCTTGCCGTTTATTTAACTCGATTGTACTCACCACCTTTAAATAGAGAGAGCGAATCTTTACTTTATGTATATCATTTTCATAACTCATCATATTATAGCGCATCTTTGTCCGAATGAAACAAAAATCCACTCAAAAACCGTGAATTAAATGAGTAAAAAACGATTGCCCTTCGAAAAAGGCAACCGTTCTTAGGTATTTATTTTACAATTAAATTGTTCATATTCGCAAATGATTGAATGACTTTGGCTAGTTTGACCATTTGCGCCAAACGATTTCGCTTCAGCTTTTCATCATCCGCATGTACCATTGTGTGATCGAAATAATGAACAATCGGTGTTTTTAACGTATCTAGCGCCTCAAGTGCTGCGCTGTATTGCCCTGCTGCTACATGTTCCTTGACAGCTGTCTCTACTTGTTGATACGCCTCATATAGCTTTTGCTCATGCTCATTTTCAAACAGCTCAGGCTGAATCTCTGCATCTTCCCCTTTTTTACTGATTGAAATGACGCGTCCTAATGCTTCTGCCGTTTCTTTGAAGCTTTCTTGTTTCACGCTCTCTTCAAGAACAGCTGCTTTTTTCACGACTGCATAAGGTTCAATATTTTCAACATCCAGCACTGCATCGACAACATCATGACGGATATGCTCTGCTTGGAGGACATATTTTAAACGGTGTGTCAAAAATTCAATCAGAGCAGCTTCATGTTCTGCTTCTACTTGAGCAAGTGCCAAAAGCTCTTTAAATGAAATATTCCAATGACGATCGAGCAGGATTTGAACGATACCGCTCGCTTGTCTTCTCAGTCCATAAGGGTCTTGAGAGCCTGTTGGAATGACATCAATTGAGAAGAAGGAACAAATAGAATCCAGCTTATCTGCTACTGCCACAATCGCACCAATCAAAGTGGAGGGCGCCTCATCACCGGCAAAGCGCGGCATATAGTGCTCGTTGATGCTCTTTGCCACTTCTTCATGTTCGCCAAGTGCTTTTGCATATTTCTCGCCCATGATTCCTTGTAATTCTGGGAATTCATAGACCATTTGAGTCACAAGATCAAACTTCGAAATACTTGCTGCTCTTGCCACTCGTTTTGTCGTTTCGTCATCTGCATCGACATGCGCTGCTAGGCGGGTCGCAATGTCTGTCACTCTCTTTAGCTTGTCGCCAATTGTGCCAAGTTTCTCATGGAATACAACTTTATCAAGCTTCTTAATATTGTCATCAATGACTAGTTTTTCGTCTTCTTTATAGAAGAATGCAGCATCTGATAAACGTGCACGAAGTACTTTTTCGTTCCCTCTTGCGACATTTTCAAGCGCCTCACTGTTTCCATTTCTGACCGTAATAAAGTGCGGCAATAATTCCCCTTGCTCATTTTTCACAGGGAAGTAGCGCTGATGCTCTTTCATTGTGGTCACTAATACTTCTTCCGGCAATGCAAGGAATTCTTCTTCAAAGGAACCAGATAGTACCGTTGGGTATTCTACAAGATCATTGACTTCTTCTAGAAGCTCAGGATCAACAGGAATGACCCAGCCTTTTTCTGAAGATAGAGCATTTAGCTGCTCAGTAATGGATTGTTTTCTTTTATCTGAATCTGCAATGACAAATTGATCGCGCAATGTTTGCTCATAAGAAGCAGGCGAGTCGATGGTGGCTCCCCTACCAAGGAAACGGTGTCCTCTTGTCTCACGGCCGCTTTTCACCCCGGCAATTTCAACAGGTACAATCTCCTCTCCAAATAAACAAACAATCCATTTAATCGGACGGATATAGCGTAAATCTTTGCTTCCCCATCTCATGTTCTTTGGAAAACTTAATGAGGCAGCAATCTCACCTAACGCTGGCAGAAGGTCTTTGACTTGCTTTCCTTCTTGAAACTTTTGAACATGAACGTAGTCCACTCCTTTGATCTCTTTAAAATAGAGATCAGCTGTTGAGGCACCTTGTCCGCGGGCAAAGCCTTCTGCTGCTTTTGTCCAATTGCCTTCAGCATCTTGCGCAATCTTTTTAGCTGGACCTTTTGCTTCTTCTTTGATGTCTTCTTGTTTTTCTGCGACACCTTTCACGAGTACAGCAAGACGTCTTGGTGAGTTGAATAAAGCAACATCTTCAAATGAAATATTTTGCGTTTCAAACCATGCTTTTACTTTCTCACCTAGCTGCTTTGTGCTTTCCGGCATGAAACGAGCCGGCATCTCTTCTAAGCCAATTTCGAGTAATACATCTTGTTTATTCATGAGAAGCCGCCTCCTCTTTTAGCATAGGGAATCCCAATTTTTCTCGTTCTTCATAATATGTTTTGGCTACTTTTCTGGCTAACTGGCGCACTCTTCCGATATAGCCAGTTCGCTCAGTAACAGAAATCGCGCCTTTTGCATCGAGCAGGTTAAACGTATGAGAGCATTTGAGCACATAATCGTATGCTGGGTGAACAAGCCCTTTGTCCATTTGGCTATGCGCTTCCTTCTCATAGGTCGTAAATAACTCAAACAGCATGTCAGTATTAGATGTTTCAAATGTATAAACAGAGTGCTCATATTCAGCCATTAAGAATAAATCTCTGACCGTAAATCCCTCTGTCCATTCAAGATCGAAGACATTTTCTTTGTCCTGAATGTAGGAAGCAAGACGTTCAATACCGTATGTGATTTCAACGGAAACAGGCTTACATTCCAAGCCGCCGACTTGCTGGAAATACGTGAATTGGGTGATTTCCATTCCATCAAGCCATACTTCCCAGCCAAGTCCTGCACAGCCAAGAGATGGGTTTTCCCAGTTGTCTTCGACAAAACGAATATCATGTTTCAGCGGGTCAATACCAAGCGCTTTCAATGATTCAAGATACAGTTCTTGAATATTGTCAGGTGACGGCTTAATGATCACTTGGAATTGATGATGCTGATACAATCTATTTGGGTTTTCTCCATATCTGCCATCAGCTGGGCGTCTTGAAGGCTCAACGTACGCTACCTTCCACGGCTCTGGGCCAATGCTTCGCAGGAACGTGTATGGACTCATCGTTCCGGCACCTTTTTCTGTGTCATACGCCTGCATTAATACGCAGCCTTCATTTGACCAATGCTTTTGCAGCGTCAAAATCATGTCTTGAATATTCAATGATCGCACCTCCATCTTTTCTACACCATCCGCTATGATATGGCGGGTGGGGATGAGAACCCCGCAAAAGAACACAAAAACTCCCGTCTCTATGCTCGCAAGGCTCCTTGCAAACATAGGGACGAGAGTTTTTCCCGCGGTTCCACCCTATTTGCTGGTGTCGTAGCATCCAGCCGCTTTGTTTTACGTTGCTCAAGAATGCCTTTCGTTACGCCTCCATCCTTAGCTCACACCGCCCTAAGGTCGCTTTTAATGAATTCTGCGTAAGTACTTCTTTCTGTCAATGCAACATATTTTATCTTAGATGATCTTACAAAAAGTCATGGGAGATGTCAACTTTTGTTTTCCCCGCCCATGAGCTTTTTCATGGATTCCATCTGATTCATGAATTTTTTTGATTTCAAATAAAGGCCTGAATACTCTTCATAGTAGTGATCGAGCACTTGACGAATTTCTTGTTTCGTCTGCGGTTTCACATCAACCTGACCGAGCCTTGATAAATCAAAATAATGAAATAAACGGAGCAGCCTTGCAGCTGCTGGGGATAAGGGCAGTTTATACGGATCTTTAGAAAAGCAATTTTGGCAAATGAAGCCGTTATCTCTAATAGAGAAATGAAACTGCCCTTCTTTTTGACCACAATGGACACATTGATCAAGTTCAGGCTTCATTCCCATTACTGATAACATTTTGACCTCTACGATAAATAAGATAATATCAGCATCTGTGCCTTCATTCAGATGACGCAGAGATTGAAGCAGGAGCTCAAACAAATAAGGGTTTGGCTTTTTTTCTTCTGTGCCTTTATCGAGTAACTCTGTCATATATGCGGCATATGCGGTCAAAAATAAATCCTCCCGAATGGTTCGCATACTTTCAATCATTTCGCCTTGCTGGAGCGTTCCAAGTCCTGTTGATGATTGGATCAGAAAGGTTCCGTATAAAAACGGCTGGCTTATGGCTGACAGGCGGCTGTTTGATTTTTTTGCACCTCTTGCCATCACGCCAATTTTCCCATGTTCTCTAGTGAGCAGCGTGACAATTTTGTTTGTTTCGCCATAATCTGTTGTTCTAAGGACGATTCCTTCACTTTTAATGAGCATTTGTCTACACTCCGAGCATTGGAGGGGGTCAAGAATTATAAGATTGGAAAATCAAATCGTGCTATCTCTTCTTCAAGTACATCGGGTCTTTCCAGGTTCTCCTTTTCTAACTCTTTGAAAAGCAGATACGTGTCAACGCTTCCTGTTTGTGAAAATACGTTCCATGTAAAATTCAACATAAAAACCCCACCTTTCTTTATTAGAAGCAGCAACGCTACATCCAACATATTAATTTTATCTTGACCAAGCTACCTCCATTTCATGATAAACAATTTTTACTAATCGAACCGCACCATTGTCAAATTTTATGACAACAGCAGCGATTTTTTAATATTCGTCTTCTCTAAATCCGAAGTCACGAAGGTGAGTGGATTTATTACGCCAGTCCTTCTGAACCTTTACCCAAAGCTCCAGATACACTTTTGAACCGAGAAGTGCTTCAATATCTCTGCGCGCTTTTTGTCCCACTTCTTTTAATAAGCTGCCTCGTTTACCAATGACGATCCCTTTTTGTGAATCACGTTCTACGACAATGGTCGCCGCAACATGGATCTTGCCATTTTCATCTGGCTTAATGGATTCGATCGCAACTGCAATACTGTGCGGGATCTCTTCTCTCGTTAAATGCAGCACTTTTTCACGAATTAATTCAGAAATAATAAACCGCTCTGGATGATCTGTTACTTGATCTGCCGGATAAAATTGAGGGCCCTCAGGAAGATAACCTTCAATCTGCTGAAGAAGCGTGTCAATGTTGTTTCCTTCAAGAGCTGAAATTGGCACAATTTCCTTAAATGGATAACGTGTGCGGTATTCATCAATTAAAAGGAACAGCTCATCTGGGTGAATTTGGTCGATTTTATTGACGACTAGGAATACCGGTGTAGATGTTTGCTTGAGTCGTTCAATGATGAATTCATCACCCTTGCCATAGCCTTCCTGTGCATTGATCATAAACAAGATCAGGTCGACTTCCTTCAGTGTATTTGTAGCCACTCTCATCATAAAGTCACCAAGCTTATGCTTAGGTTTATGAATCCCTGGTGTATCGATAAAGATCGTTTGTGACGTGTTTGTTGTCAAGACACCTTGCACTTTGTTTCGTGTCGTTTGGGGCTTATCACTCATGATGGCGATCTTTTGTCCAATCACACGATTAAGAAAGGTTGATTTTCCTACATTTGGTCTTCCAATAATTGATACAAATCCTGATTTGAAGCTTTCGTTAGTCATTTAAATCCTCCGGTGAAAATGCGCCTGGCAATAGTTCGTTTACTGTTGTTTCGTATATATGTCCTTTTAAGTTCGTTAGAATCACTGGCATATCAGGTGCACACAGCTCTGAAATGACCTGTCTGCATGCGCCGCACGGCGAAACAGGCCGGTCTGTATCAGCCACTACCGCTAGCATTTGAAACGATGTGATGCCTTCTGAATAGGCTTTAAAAAGTGCTGTTCTTTCCGCACAATTACACATGCCATATGCTGCATTTTCAATGTTGCAGCCGCCATACACTTTTCCATCATTCGACAATAATGCTGCACCGACTTTGAATTTTGAATAGGGTACATATGCAAAATCTCTTGCTTTAACTGCTTCTGAAATCAACTCTTGTTTGTTCATTCCTAGTTCCCACTTTCAGAAGAAATGGACCCACTGTCACATTTATATTTTACATAATTCACGTGACATTTTCACGCCCATTTCTAAAAATGTTAATAAATAGTAATATTGTTCTATTGCATGATCTTCGGTAAGAAGATGATCATCCCAATCATAACCGAAATCGCGGCGTAAACGCAAACAGCGCCTGCTGCAGCGTCCTTCGCTCTCTCTGCAAGAAGGTGCTTATCTTCTGTCATCAGGTCCACTGTATGTTCAATGGCTGTATTGACAAGTTCAAGCGCAAACATCCCCCCGCATAAAAGCAAAACGATCATCCATTCGTATGGTTCAATGTGAAACCAAAAGCCGCAGATCACCACGATGATGGCTGCGACTGTGTGAAATCGAAAATTCCGTTCATTCAAGAAAGTTCGCCATATTCCTCTAAATGCATAATAAAAACTCCGAAAAAAACGGGCAAGCGGCCTTCTTTTCTTACGAAGATCTTGAAAGGCCATAATCATCCAAGATCTTTGTCTGTTTGGCGAACATTTCTTTTTCATCTTCTTCTGTCATATGATCAAACCCGAGCAAATGAAGGAACCCATGAATGGTGAGGAATCCAAGCTCTCTCATAAAGGAATGTCCATATTCCTCTGCCTGCTCTTTCGTACGGTCCACACTAATGATGATGTCGCCGAGTACAGGCGGAATATCATCAGCACCAATGATTTCAATTTCCCCTTCTCCTTCTTCCTCAAGTGCAAAGGAGATGACATCCGTTGGTGCGTCTTTCCCGCGGTATTCTTTATTGATTTGATGAATCTCTTCATTCGAGACGATCGTCACTGATACCTCCGCTTGATCTTTGACCTCAAGGGCATCTGCAGCGAACTGAAGAAGCTTTTCCACTTCTTCAAGCTGCTCTTTTGATACTTGTCCTGTTTCATCTATTAAATCGATTAACAATGTCATTTACTTCACCTTCTGCTTCGGGGCATCTGGATATTCAATCCGAGAATGAAAAATCCCCTTTAATGTTGTACAAATCGTTTGACCAATAATATTTAATTCTTTAAATGTCAGATCACATTCACTAAATTGCCCATCCTGCATTTTATCTGAAATAATGCCTTTGACGAGCTTTTCGATTCGCTCTGGATTTGGATTATGCATCGATCGTACTGCCGCTTCAACGCTGTCCGCTACAGAAATAATTGCCGCTTCTTTTGATTGCGGTTTTGGACCAGGATAACGGAATTCTTCCTCTGTCACCTGATCATCACGCTCTTTTGCCTTATAGTAAAAGAACTTTAACAGTGACTTCCCGTGATGCTGTTCTGCAATATCGACAAGCTCTTCAGGAAACTTCTTTTCTCTCAGCATATCAGCTCCATCTGTCGTATGGGCAATAATGATATTTTTACTTAGCTGAGGAGAAAGCTTGTCATGCGGATTATCAATATTCATTTGGTTTTCGATAAAGTATTGCGGTCTTTTCGTTTTCCCAATGTCATGATAATAAGCGCCAACCCTTGCTAAAAGACCGTTTGCGCCGACTGCTTCACATGCAGCATCCGCTAAATTTGCCACCATGACACTATGATGATATGTACCTGGTGTCTCTGTTAAAATCTTTTTGAGCAGCGGATGATTTGGGTTTGATAATTCAATCAGCTTCATTGTTGAAAGGATGCCGAACATACTCTCAAACACAGGCATTAACCCAATGACCAAAATAGATGATGCAAACCCTGACACAAACGCCATCATGAGGTTCACACCGATTTCAAGCCCTGATGGTGAGGAGTTTTGGATCAGCGTAATGGATAGAACCACAAGGACATTCATTAAAGCGACCCAAAGCCCTGCCTGCAATATTTTTGAACGTGCATTATGCTTTCTCAAAAATAAAATGCCCGCCATCCCGTTCACAAGGTAATAAGCACAGATCACATAGTTAAAGACGCCGGTTACTCCTTGATTAAACATCATACTGCCGCAAAGAGCAAATACAAGGCCAGAGAAGATCGCTAGCCGCTCATTGATAAGCAGCTTGATCAGCATCGTGCCAAGTGCCACTGGTACCACATAACCTATCGTCGTATACTTCGTTTCCTGGAAGAGACTGAATACTTCCATGATGACTAAAATAATGGTGAAAATAAGCGAGTAGAGCAGCAACGACTTATTCTTATGAACAAGCGATTTTTTCCTCGTTTCAAGTGAATGAATAATCGCTGCTAAAAACAGACCAATCAATATCATAAGACCGCTTACAGGCTTAATCAAATTGGAGCTGTTTAAGAGGCCTGTCAGTTCTAATTTACGATACACTTCCCGGTCGATAAGTTCTCCTTCTTCGACTAAAATTTGCCCTTGCTTAATCTGAACCGGCTGAATATTATCAGCGGCTTCTTGTCTTTTCTTCTCTGTAGCCACTGGATCAAATACATAGTTTGGAATGATCGCAAATTCACCAATTTCTTTTGCTGCATTTAAGTATTTTGATGGAATTGAATTATTTTCAAGCTCTGTTTTCACTTGTTTTTTCTCATCTTGTAATTTCGCTGCTGTGATTTCTTTACTCATCAGTGAATTCACCACTGTGATGATGGAATCCTTAGTAAAAGAGAGATTTTCGTCACTTGCCTGAAGCAGTGCTTTGATGGATTGGTCTGAAACAGCCTCCTGCATATCTGATGTGAGTTTTTCTTTGACACGCTTGACCATTTCTTTATCTGATGGCGGATTCTCTTTTTCATCAGCTGCTTTCTTCTCTTCTTTAATGGCTTCAAAAAGGGAGGAGATGAGGTCAACACGATTGTCAGAATACGCTTTTTTGAGTGTATATTGATCCTCTACTTGATCTGTTGCTTCTTGCTTCTTTTCTTCTGTCGCTTCTTGATCATCGACGGTTGATGGAGAATAGATGGTCTGTTCGCTCACTGAAAATAAATCTAAGTCGAGCGATTCAGGCTTTACATGGAAGAAGAGCACCACGAATAGAATGGCTGCTAAACCTGCGTATAGCAAAACATTTAAATAACGTGAGCGCTCCATTTTCTGAGGTTCTTTTTTAGACAGTAGTCTTTTGCGCTGACTGTCTTTCTGATTCTTTCTCAAGGAAAGTACCTCCTTTTTTACTTTAAACCACGATCGAAACAAAATGACCCGATGAAGACGATCGGGTCACTAAGTTCATTTTTGCTTTTCGTATGCTCCGATGATCTTCGCCACAAGCGGGTGTCTGACCACATCTGTCTGGTCTAACTCAATAAATGAAATGCCCTTGATCTCTGCAAGCATGTCCTTTGCAGCTGCAAGACCAGACTGCATGCCTTTCGGCAGATCAATCTGTGTAATATCTCCTGTAATGACCATTTTAGAGCCAAACCCAAGTCTCGTCAAAAACATTTTCATTTGGGCAGGCGTTGTATTCTGCGCTTCATCTAAAATAACAAATGCATCATCGAGTGTCCGCCCTCTCATGTAGGCAAGAGGCGCTATTTCAATCACGCCGCGCTCGATTAAACGTTCCGTATGATCACTGCCAAGCACATCATGCAAGGCATCATATAGTGGTCTTAAATAAGGATCTACTTTTTCCTTTAGATCACCTGGTAAAAAGCCAAGACTCTCTCCTGCTTCAACAGCTGGTCTTGTCAGGATAATCCGTTTCACATGTCCATTTTTCAGTGCATGTACCGCGTTGACGACTGCCAAATACGTCTTCCCTGTTCCAGCTGGTCCAATTCCAAAGACCAGGTCATCTTTTTTCATCGCCGCAGCATATTCCCGCTGGCCAATGGTTTTTACCCTGATTGACTTCCCTTTAGCATTTTTCGTAATTTCATCTTCATACATATTTTCAAAATAATTGAGCTTGTCTTTTTGCGCCATTTTAATGGCATAGACGACATCCCGTTCAGAAATCTCAATTCCTTTTCGGATGAGATGTAAGAGAGATGTAATCAGACGGCTCGCTGTTTCTCTTGATGCTTCCTGACCAGAAACATACACTTTTTCTCCGCGCGTAATAATGGAGACATTCAGCTCGTTTTCCATCAGTTTCAGATAAGCATCTTGATTTCCAAATAAAGCAATCGCTTCGTTTGGGCTATCTAATTTTTGTTGAATTTCAAGTAAATGTTCTGTCATTCTCTAGTCTCCCTGAACAATAGGTGTTGGTTGAACAATATCTTCTATTACTTGGTAAAGGATGATTAACTTAACTTTACCATTCCCTGTTGTCTCGTGCAAAACTTTTTCACTTTTCACCTCTCCTGTTTGACCTAGCTTCTCTTCTAATTCTTTTTTACCCATTTTAATCCCTGCTTGAACCGCTTCTTTATTTGTGTATGTCCGATTTATTTTTTCACTTTCGCGTGTCATTTCTTTTTCATAGGAAAATGGGAGCTGGAAGTTTAAGAAATGTAGTGGGTGAACTTCTGTTTCTGTTTTTGGCTGCTTAAAATCATCCTTTTTAAAGGAAATGCCCCAAAATGGCATTGAACCTCCAAATGCGGAGAGCTTGTGCTTTGTCTTCATTTTACCCGTAAAGACATCAAAAGATGTTCGAAGAGGGACAGAAACTTCAGAACGGTACCACGTTTCACCATAAATTTTCGCTCTAGCACCCACCGTTTTTTGCTGGTCTTCGCTGCCGATGAGGCCAGAGACGAGCATCTGCCCTTTCTTCACATGTTCGTCAACCGCGGCAAGCGGCTCCCCTTTTTCCACATACATTCTCGTGATGACAGCCTTCTTCTTGGCAACGATGTGCTGAGGACTCGTATATTTCTCTTCTTCCGGCTCATTTTTTTCCACAACTTTCATTTGAAATGTTGTACCGTTTAGTTCAACGCCGACCCATGTAATGCTTTGAATATTGGCGGTCAGTGATTTTTGAATTTTCTCAGGTGTTCCCATTAGAAACTGAAAACGGCCTTTTTGCACTCCAATCTCGTCTAAATGCTTTCTCATCTGATGTTCAGTTTCTGGATTGGCTCCTTTAATATCAATTTTCCACACCATGTTTGAAAGCGCCAATATCGTCGCTAGAAAACACACAATCCCAAGGGTAAACCCAATATTCTTCCTTGACCATAGGAGAAGAAACGGAAATCCCTTCTTTTGATGAAATGAACATGTCACTTCATGATGTCTTTGTACTTTTCTGAAGGCATGTACATCTGATAAGCGAATAAATAAGCGCACGCTGTCTTGACGGCGGCTCACTTGAAACATTGTGATCCCCTGTCTCGTGCACTCATTGATGAGCCGCTCAATGCCGTTTCCCTTGATCTCCACTTCCACTCTACCAATAAAATAGGCGAACCATTTATTCTTCACACTTCTCCCCTCCGTCAGTTAAGAATCAATATAACGGACCTCATCGATTTTCCCTTCTAATAAGATCTCTTCTGGCAAAATCGTTTTAATCACAAAATCTTTCCCTGAAATAATGCATTGTCCTTGTTTGAGCATCAGCCTTACCTCTTGATCACTGAAAAGCAAAAGCCCTTTATGGTTCTCTATGTAAATGTGGAGTCTGCCAACCATCGTAATACGGGGAAGATCCATCATGACGTCTGGAGGGATTTCAAGTGTTCTTGTCAGCCATGCTTTAAGTCGATTTTTTCTTTTTCCCATTCAATAAGAACCCCTTCCCGCCCCATGTGTATGAGATCAAACTGAAAGATGGTGAGACTGATGAGAAAGCCTCTATATCATCCTATTCCTCAGCGGTTCAGATCATGCTAATGAATCCCGCAAAACAGCCGTTTCATCATTTTTACTGCGAGAAATCTCCATCAGGAAAAACAAAAAAGCCCCTTTATATAAAGGGACTTTCTTCTTTATCTTTTATATGGCCGTTTCATCGTTCTGTGCGGCTTTTTCGCGCGCGGCTCTCCAAATACTTCTCCAAGAAGCATGCCTTGAACAACAGTATTTTGGTTAAGCCTGTTAATGACGTGCGGCTTCATTTCCGCAGCAGAAGCTTTCGGTCTGGTCAGCTGCCTTTCAAGAGATTTGAACTCTTTATTCAGCTCGCTTTTTCTTTCTTCCATTTCAGCTAGTGTAGCGGTATAACGATCCTGTAAGGACTGTGAACCTTGTTTCTTCATCCCGCCATGATCATGTACATCGCCGAAATCGTCCAACTGGTCTGTTTTGACTGGGTTCGGGCTGGTTTGTTCTGCTTTCTTTTGAGGCATAGGCTTATTCTGAGGAGCCGGCTTATGTTGCTGGTTGTTTTGTTCCTTCTCCTCTTGTTTGCCGATTTTCCCAAATACAGCAGAGATGATACCGATGATAATCGCAATTAGTAACGGATTTTCAAATAGAATGTCCATTGGGCTCCCTCCTTAAAGCGTGAGAGGATGCTTATTTGTTTTCATTATCAGATGGACCTTTTGTCATTTTACCAAATGAATCTCTCATATCCGTATCAGCATCGATATTCTTAATGTTCATGTAGTCCATGACTCCAATATTACCTTCGCGTAATGCTTCAGCCATTGCAAGTGGTACTTCAGCCTCTGCTTCTACGACTTTCGCGCGCATTTCTTCAACTCTTGCACGCATTTCTTGTTCTTGGGCAACAGCCATTGCGCGGCGTTCTTCCGCTTTCGCTTGTGCGATGTTTTTGTCTGCTTCTGCTTGGTCCGTTTGCAGAATCGCCCCGATGTTCTTACCGATATCCACATCTGCGATATCAATCGAGAGAATTTCAAACGCAGTACCTGAATCTAATCCTTTACCAAGAACCGTTTGAGAAATCATATCTGGATTTTCTAAAACCTTTTTATGATTATTTGATGAACCGATTGTAGAGACAATTCCTTCACCTACACGAGCAATGATTGTTTCTTCCCCTGCACCACCGACAAGTCGTTCGATGTTTGCGCGAACTGTAATACGTGCTTTGGCTTTTACTTCAATCCCGTCCATTGCCACACCAGAGATAAATGGTGTTTCAATGACTTTAGGATTTACACTCATTTGTACAGCTTCAAGTACGTCACGGCCTGCTAGGTCGATCGCTGCACAACGTGCAAAGTTCAATTCGATATTCGCACGTTGAGCCGCGATTAATGCGTTCACAACACGGTCAACGTTACCACCTGCCAGGTAGTGACTTTCTAATTGGTTAATCGTCACATCAAGACCTGCTTTATGTGCTTTGATGAGCGGATTGACCACTCGGTTTGGAATGACTCGACGAAGTCTCATTCCTACAAGTGTAAAAATGCTCACTCTTACGCCAGCCGCTAAGGCAGAAATCCACAGCATCACCGGTACAAAGGTGAAGAAGATCGATAGAACGATCAGACCTGCTGCGATAATCACAAATAATAGTAAAGTAGATGGATCCATTTTATTCCTCCTATAAAATCAGTTATCTATACTTTCCTCACGACAATGCGTGAGCCTTCCGCTTTGACGATTTTAACCTGTTCATCCTTGTCAATAAACGCACCTTCTGACACAACGTCAATGCGCTCATCTCCGAGTACAGCCGTCCCAGATGGGCGAAGCGCTGTTAATGTAACAGCGATCTGTCCAACAAGATCCTCTCTTGTTTCATTTGAGACATAACCGCTTTCTTTATTGGTTGAATCGGTTAAAATGAACTTTTTAAAAAATTTCATACGTTTCCCCAACACCTTTGTCAATAAAATAACTGCTATGATTGAAACAGCAGTGGCAATCAAGATGGAAATCGCCATTTCTGTAAAGCTTCCAGCTGCTAAAAATAAGCTGGCAACAACACAGATCAGTCCAATGACACCTACGATTCCCCCCGGCAAAAACAATTCCAGAATAATGAGCAATATCCCTGCTAAGAACAGGAACAACGTCTCATATCCTGCAAAACCAGCCACGAGATGTCCATAAAAGAATAAAAGAAGCGCTGTCACTCCCATGGTGCCTGGAACCCCAAAGCCAGGAGAATAGAGCTCAACAATTAACCCTAAGCTTGCGATGGATAAAAGGATTGGAATGACGATTGGGTGCGTGAGAAAGCGCGCAACCTTTTCAGCAAAGCTCACTTCATCGTATTGAACAGAAGCGTCTGCTAATTTCAGCTTCTGAAGCAAGTCATCTAAATTCTTCACTTCACCTTCTGCGTAACCAAATTGAAGCGCTCGATCCGTATTAAAGGTGAGCAGTTCTCCTTTTGGTGCACCAGCATCCTTCGCATCTATGTCTGGATCAGCCATCGCAAGCGCATATTTCGGATCACGCCCCTGCTTTTCGGCAGCATCACTCATTTCAGCAAGCCATAGCGATTCAGATTTTTGATCGGCAGCATTGCCTTCCCCATCAATGATCGCAGCAGCTCCCATCTTTCCATTTGGGGTCATATAAATCTCGTCGGCATTTAGTGCAAGGAATGCCCCGGCTGAAAGCGCTCTATGATTCACAAATGCTGTCACAGGGATATCAGACGCACGAATGGTATCTGCAATCTCAAGCGCCGCATCGACTGCACCACCTGGTGTATTGATGTCTAGAATGATATGTTTCGCTCGTTCGGACTTTGCCTGCTCAAATGATCGTTCAATAAATTTAGAAAGTCCTTTTTCTACTGTATCTTCAATTGGGATAACATGAACTTTCTGATCTACTGATTTCGCGGTCAATTGAACCCCTAATAACAAGCATATTATAAAACAACTGAAGAGAGCAATAGAAATTTTTATTTTTTTCATCTATTTGGTGATCCCTCCTCTCTATCTTCCATTTTACCGTTCCTTTACATACGTTACAAATGTATCATAGGTTTCATTTTTATATGACAGAATGATGAAGGTATAAAAAAAGTACCCTTCTAACAATAGAAGGATACTTTTTTATTGAGACAGTTGCTCGCTGACAAGTCTGTTAATGACAGCACCATCAGCTTTACCTTTTACTTTTGGCATAATAGCGCTCATGACTTTACCCATATCAGCCTTCGATGAAGCACCTGTTTCAGCGATCGTTTCTTTCACGATCGTTTGCAGTTCTTCTTCAGAAAACTGTTCAGGTAAATAAACGTCTAAGATGTCAATCTCTTTTTGAACTTTATCTACTAAATCTAAGCGATTAGCTTTCGAAAATTCATGGAGGGAGTCTTTACGTTGCTTAATCTCGCGGGAAAGGACGGTTAGTTCCTCATCGCCGGTCAAACTGTCTTTCTTAAGCTTAATTGCTTCATTTTGGAGCGAAGCCTTTACCATACGAATGACAACAAGCTTGTCTTTCTCACGGTTTTTCATAAAAAGCTTCATATCAGTATTTAATTGCTCAAGAAGACTCATAAAATCCACCCTCTTTAGAATTTACGTTTTCTAGCAGCTTCAGACTTTTTCTTGCGCTTTACGCTAGGCTTTTCATAAAATTCACGCTTTCTTGCTTCTTGCAATGTTCCAGTTTTGGATACACTGCGTTTAAAGCGACGAAGAGCATCTTCAAGCGATTCGTTTTTTCTAACGACCGTTTTTGACATTCTCTTTCCCTCCCTCCGAATACACCAATCGACTGCATTAAAAAAAGATATACATGCAAAACATGTACCTAGACATTATAATATAAGCCTAGTGTGAGGTCAACTAAGTGATTTGGAAATATATTTTCGTCATGAGCAGGTAGACAAGTCCATATATTCATTGGTAAGAGGAGGACTTTTCTATGATGGCGATCATTTATTTTTGTGCACTTATTTTCATTTTTTTATGGTCAATGGGTTTGCTGAGAAAAGGATTAATGGCGCTTGCGTCGTCTCGTATTGAGAAATCACTTCTTCTCTTTACAGATCACCCAATAAAAGCATTCTTGGTCAGCATCGTATTTACAGGGATTCTTCAAAGCAGTTCAGCGTTTATGGTCATCGTGATCGGCTTTGTCAGTACAGGCATTCTCTCTTTTAAAAAATCCATTCCAATGATTCTTGGCACCAATATTGGCTCCACGTTTACAACAGAATTTATTGCCATTAAAATGGATGTTTTCATGTGGGTCTTAATCCTAGCTGGTCTGATATGCATCATGTTAGGCAGGAAATCTTTTAGGCATGCAGGAAAAAGTATATTTGGGCTCGGGATGATCTTTTTTTGTATTCAAGGCTTTTCTAAAATTGCAGGTATGATGACAAGTCAGCCTGAGACATTGCGCTTTCTTGAAATGATGCAGCATTCTGACTGGACGGCGCTGCTTTCGGGTACCATTTTCACAGCGATTGTTCATTCGAGCTCCGTCTGTATCGGCATTTTAATGGGGTTTATGAATGAAGGAACTGTTGGGCTTCAGGAAGGCATAAGCTTTGTGTTAGGGTCAAATATCGGGACATGTATTACAGCCGTAATGGCTGCCATATCTGGCGGCTATGCAGCACGTCAAACCGCTTATGCACACGTTTTGTTTAATGTGCTCGGCGTGCTTTTATGTCTCCCATTTCTCGCCATGATGACGGAATTCGTCGCCCTTCTTGCAAACGCTCCAGCCCAGCAAATTGCGCACTTCAGCCTGCTGTTTAATGTGGCAAGCTCTTTGCTTTTCTTCCCGTTCATTCATCCATTTCACACATTGATCTTATGTCTTTTACCAAATCAGTCAAAATAAAAAAACCAGCTTGCCCTTTTGGCAGCCGGTTTTTTTATCTATTATGAGGTCATTCTCACTTTGTCTGTTTGCACATCATCACTGATACGAACGAATTGTCCTTCGTTATAAGGATAACCCGCTTTCATGATTTTCACTTTGACCAAACGGCCGATCATGTCCTCTGTTCCTTCAAAAACAACCTTCATATAGTTATCTGTATATCCCACATAAAGATTGTGCTTTCCTTCTTGTTCTTTGAAGGATTCTTCCGGAATAATCTCTAGGACATCTCCTTCATAAGCTGATGCATATTCTTTCGCAAGCTGGTCAGAAAGAGCAATCAAGCGGTGGACGCGTTCGTTTTTCACATTTTCATCCACTTGATCTTCCATTCTTGCAGCTGGCGTACCTGTACGTTTGCTGTAAGGGAATACGTGTAGTTCAGAGAATTGATGGTCTTTGACAAAATTGTACGTTTCCAAAAACTCTTCCTCTGTTTCCCCAGGGAATCCAACAATCACATCAGAGGTGACAGCAAGGCCTGGCAATGCTTTTTTCAGCTTTGTTAAACGCTCTGCAAAGAATTCCATCGTATATTTACGGCGCATTCTTTTCAGGACTGTATTCGAGCCAGATTGAAGCGGGATGTGCAAGTGTCTGACAATCTTATCTGACTGATCAAGCACTTCAATCACTTCATCTGTAATTTGGCTTGCTTCGATAGATGAAATACGGATTCGTTTTAAACCGATGACACGTTCATCTAATTCTTTCAGAAGCTTTGCAAAGTTATAATCCTTTAAGTCTTCTCCGTATCCGCCTGTGTGAATACCTGTTAATACAATTTCTTTATAGCCGGCATCCACAAGCTGCTGCGCTTGGTTGATGACCTCTTCTGGATTACGAGAACGAAGAAGTCCGCGAGCCCAAGGAATAATGCAGAATGTACAGAAATTGTTACAGCCTTCTTGGATTTTTAATGAAGCGCGTGTTCTGTCTGTAAATGCAGGAACATCGAGTTCTTCAAACACACGTGCTTTCATGATATTGCCAACCCCATTAATCGGCTGTCTTTCTCTGCGATATTCTTCAATGTAACCGAGTAATTTATGTCTGTCTTGTGTTCCAACGACAATATCAACACCAGGAATCGCCATAATTTCTGCTGGAGATGTTTGCGCATAACAGCCTGTTACACAAATGACACCATCCGGGTTATGACGAATGGCTCTTCTAATAACTTGGCGGCTTTTCTTATCGCCTGTATTCGTGACCGTACATGTATTAATGACATATACGTCTGCTTTTGATTCATACTCTTTTCTTTCATAGCCTGCTTCTTTAAACAGCTGCCAGATCGCTTCTGTTTCATAGTGATTGACCTTACAGCCAAGTGTATGGAACGCTACTGTTCCCATCATGATTCACCTCTTAATAACTCTGTTTGATAAGATATAGCAGAAAGCGCGTAAAGAGGAGCTGTTTCCGTTCTTAAAATGCGTGGTCCGAGCCCGCAAATGACTGCACCAAGCGTTTCAAGCTCGTCAATCTCCTTTTCTGCCAAACCGCCTTCAGGGCCAAAAACCACGAGCAAGGTTTGTCCGCCTTTCATCTGTTGGAGCACAGTTTGAAAGCGGCTTTGCTCTCCTTCTTTCGATGATTCTTCGTATGCAACGACACATTTATCGAATTCACCAGCTAATTGAGTCAGCTCTTTAAACGTTGATACTGGATCAACACGAGGAATGATATTCCGGTAGGACTGCTCAGCTGCTTCTTTCGCGATTTTCTCCCAGCGTTCTCGTTTTTTATGTGACTTCTTTTGGTCAAGCTTTGTAATGGAACGAGCCGCTTGAAACGGGATAAATGCACTTGCGCCAAGCTCTGTGCCTTTTTGGATAATCAGCTCAAGCTTATCTCCTTTTGGGAGACCGCTCGCAATTGTTACTTTTACCGGAAGCTCTCTGTCCTGATTTGTCCAGCCTTCAACGTGACAAATGACTTCTTCCTTTGTTATTGTATCAATTTTACTGAGCGCTTCAAAGCCGTCTGTCGTTAAGCAAAGGATTTCCTGCCCTGCTTTCATGCGCATGACGTTGGAAAGGTGATGTACATCTTCACCTTTTATGACGATAGATCCCTTTGCGATCACTTCTTCTTTCGTGAGGTCGATAAAATATCGTTGCATACGTGTCCTGACACCTACTCGCTTTATTTTTTCGCTATAATGCTGACCCAATCTTCCATTGACAGCACTTCAACAATGTCAAAACCTGCTTCTTCTAGTGCTGTTTTGACTTGTAATTTCTTTTGTCCAATGATGCCTGATGTAATGAAATAGCCATCTTTCTTCAATAAGTCATAGGCTTGATCTGTAAAGCGCAAAATCACTTCTGCGAGAATGTTGGCGACGATCACATCACGTTCACCTGAAATCCCATCAAGTAAGTTGTTTTGCTTGACCGTCACTTGTTCGCTTACACCATTTAGTTCGATGTTTTGCTTCGCACTTTCAACCGCAACGGTGTCGAGATCAAAGGCTTGAATGTCCTTTGCACCAACCATCGCTGCTGCCACACTTAAAATCCCGGAGCCTGTTCCAACATCAATCACCGTATCGTTTTCCTTCACATAGCGCTCAAGCGCCTGAATACAAAGAACGGTTGTTGGATGTGTCCCTGTTCCAAATGCCATTCCTGGGTCCATTTCAATAATCAGTTCATCAGAATGAACCGGAGTATATTCTTCCCATGTTGGAACGATGGTGAATTTTTCAGAGATTTTCACAGGATGATAGTATTTCTTCCATGCGGTGGCCCATTCCTCTTCATTTACTTCACAAATAGACAGCGTGTTTCGTCCAAGGTCAATATCGTATAGAAGAAGATTGTTGATGGCTTCTTTGATCTCATCTACCGTTTCCATCAAAAAGCTGTTCATTGGAAGATAGGCTTTGACGATGACCCCTTCATCAGGATAGTCATTCGGATCGAGCTGGTAGATCTCACCGTATACATTTTCACGTTCCTTGACTAAATCAAGCGGGTCCTCAATCACGACACCACTTGCACCTGCTTCATGCAAAATATTGGTGATCGGTTCCACCGCTTCATTTGTTGTATGGACGCTAATTTCTGACCACTTCAATACTACCAACTCCTTATCCGTCTTACTCGCCTTTAAATGCGCGTTTCACCTTATCGAAGAAGCTCATTTCTTGTTCGTCCGGTTTATTTCCGCTCACTTCAGCAAATTTTCTAATGATATCTTTTTGATTATCCGTTAAATTTGTCGGTGTGACGACTCGTACAACGATATGCTGATCGCCTTGGCCATAGCCGCGTACATTTTTCACACCTTTTCCTTTGAGTCTAAACTTCGTGCCAGTTTGCGTGCCAGCAGGGACTTTCAATTTTACTTTACCGTGTAATGTCGGCACTTCAATTTCGTCACCTAATGCAGCCTGTGCAAAGGTTAGCGGCATTTCGCAGTAAATGTCATCTCCGTCACGTTCGAAGAATTCATGCGAACGCACATGGAACACAACAAATAGATCGCCTGGAGGCCCTCCATTTACACCTGGTTCCCCTTGACCAGACACTCTGAGCTGCTGACCATCGTCAACACCTGCTGGAATCGTCACATTGATTTTCTTACGCTTACGCACTTTACCAGAGCCGCCACATGTAGAACATTTGTGATCGATTTGTTTTCCTGTTCCGCTACAGTAGTTACATACTCTGCGGTTGACCACTTTACCAAACGGAGTTGACTGCTCAACATTTAATTGACCAGAGCCGCCGCAATGTGAACAAGTCTTTGCTTCTGTCCCAGGCTTTGCCCCTGATCCATGACATGTTTCACATGATTCCTCGCGAGGGATTTCAATCGTTGCTTCTTTCCCAAATGCTGCTTCTTCAAATGAAAGCGTCATTGTATATTGCAAGTCTGCTCCTTGACGCGGTGCATTTGGATCTCTTCTTCTGGCTCCGCCGCCAAAAATACTAGAGAAAATGTCATCAAAGCCGCCGAAGCCGCCAAAGTCTCCTCCTCCGCCAAAACCGCCGCCGCCAAAGCCTTGGTTTGGATCGGTATGACCGAACTGGTCATATTGCGAACGTTTTTGATCGTCAGAAAGGGTTTCATAGGCTTCTTTTACTTCTTTGAATTTCTCATCTGAGCCAGCTTCTTTATTAATATCAGGGTGATACTTTTTTGAAAGCTTGCGGTATGCCTTTTTGATCTCGTCTTTTGAGGCGCTCTTACTCACGCCAAGCACTTCATAGTAATCACGCTTACTCATCTCTTCACACTCCCGATTTCTCACATAAATACGATTGTATCATTTTGATTTGACCTTTTTCAATTGCTTTCATCATTGGAAAGAAAAAAAGTCAAAGCCAAGAGATCCTGACTTTGACTTTCTGACGAGTACGTTTCAGCAGTCTTTTTCAAAAGTAAAGGTGATTATTTTTTCTCTTGATCGTCGTTTACTTCTTCGTATTCTGCATCCACTACATTGTCATCTGCTTTTTGAGCACCTTCAGCGCCGCCTTCTTGCTGAGCTTGTGCTTGTTTTGCAGCTTCTTCATAGAGCTTTGTCGTTAGTTCTTGAACGATTGTTTGCAGCTCATCTTTTTTCGCTTTGATGTCTTCAAGCTCGCCTTTTTCGATCGCAGCTTTTAGTGCATCTTTCGCGTCGTTTGCTTTTTTCACTTGCTCTTCATCGATTTTGCCTTCTAGATCTTTTAATGTTTTTTCAGTTGTAAACACTAATTGATCTGCTTCATTGCGCACTTCGATTTCTTCTTTTTTCTTCGCATCTGCTTCAGCATTTTCTTCTGCTTCTTTTACCATTTTTTCGATCTCATCATCAGAAAGACCTGAAGAAGATTTGATTGTGATGTTTTGCTCTTTGCCTGTACCCATATCTTTCGCACGTACGTTGACAATACCGTTTTTATCGATATCAAAAGATACTTCGATTTGTGGTACGCCGCGTGGTGCTGGCGGGATGTCAGTCAATTGGAAACGGCCTAATGTTTTGTTATCTGATGCCATTGGGCGCTCACCTTGCAGGACATGAATGTCTACCGCTGTTTGGTTGTCAGCAGCCGTTGAGAATACTTGAGATTTACTTGTTGGAATGGTTGTATTACGTTCAATCAGCTTCGTGAATACGCCGCCCATTGTTTCAATTCCTAAAGAAAGTGGTGTTACGTCAAGAAGAACAACGTCTTTGACATCTCCTGTGATGACTCCACCTTGGATCGCCGCACCAAGAGCAACCACTTCATCAGGGTTTACACCTTTATGAGGCTCTTTGCCTGTTTCTTTTTTGATTGCTTCTTGTACTGCAGGAATACGAGTTGATCCACCAACAAGGATGACTTTATCAATCTCGCTAGCAGATAAACCAGCATCTTTCAAAGATTGACGTACAGGTGTCATTGTGCGCTCTACAAGATCTGCAGAAAGCTCTTCGAATTTAGCACGCGTCAGCGTTAATTCAAGGTGAAGAGGACCTGCTTCTCCAGCTGTGATAAATGGCAATGAGATTTGTGTAGAAGATACACCTGAAAGATCTTTTTTCGCTTTTTCAGCAGCATCTTTTAAACGCTGAAGCGCCATTTTATCTTTAGAAAGGTCAATACCATTTTCTTTTTTGAATTCAGCTACTAGGTGATCAATGATGACTTGGTCAAAATCGTCTCCACCAAGACGGTTGTCACCAGCAGTTGAGCGTACTTCAAAGACCCCGTCTCCAAGCTCAAGGATTGATACGTCAAATGTACCGCCGCCAAGGTCGTATACAAGAATCGTTTGATCTTCTTCTGTTTTATCTAAACCATACGCAAGTGCAGCTGCTGTTGGTTCGTTGATGATACGTTCTACTTCAAGACCAGCAATTTTACCAGCATCTTTTGTCGCTTGGCGTTCTGCATCGTTGAAGTAAGCAGGAACTGTGATTACAGCTTTTGTTACTTCTTCGCCAAGATAGCCTTCAGCATAAGATTTAAGGTGTTGAAGAATGATTGCAGAGATTTCCTGCGGTGTATAGTTCTTGCCTTCAACTTCTACTTTATAATCTGTACCCATATGTCTTTTAACAGACATGATTGTGTTCGGGTTTGTAATTGATTGACGTTTCGCTACTTCACCAACTTGGCGCTCTCCGTTTTTAAAAGCGACAACTGATGGTGTTGTACGTGCTCCTTCAGCGTTTGCAATAACTTTTGGCTCTCCGCCTTCAAGTACTGCAACACATGAGTTTGTTGTTCCTAAGTCAATCCCAATGATTTTACTCATAATCGATGACCTCCCATTATGTAGTTATTGATTTACTTTTACCATTGATGGACGAATAACTCGGTCTTTGAGTTTATAGCCCTTTTGCAATTCTTCTACTACGATATTTGAATCGACATTTTCATCTTCAACTTGCATGACGGCTTGATGAAGGTTTGGATCGAACTCTTTGCCGACAGCTTCAATCGGTTCAACGCCTTCATTTTTCAACGCTTCTACCAGCTGGCGGTAAACCATTTGCATTCCTTCTAACAAACTTTTCGTCTGCTCATTGTCTGGATCAATTCCAAGCGCTCTTTCAAAGTTGTCAAGAGCTGGGAGAAGATCGCTGACAACATGTTGAGAACGATATTTTTGCACGGTCTCCACTTCAGTTCGAGCACGGCGTTTATAGTTTTCAAAATCTGCTTGAACACGCAGAATTTTGTTTTCTTTTTCATCTAGAAGCTGCTGCAATTCATCGATTTTCTCTTGGAAGGCAGACTGTTCATCATGTGTTACTTCCTCAGTATCTGCTTGAACTGCTTCTTCTTGTGCTTCAACCTCTGCTTCTTGCTCAGGTGTCTGTTTTTCTTCTGACATTGTGTTCACCTCCCTCAAAAGATTCAAGAATACGAAGGGGCAATGCCCCTATCTTTTATCACCCTACTCATCATACAAATTGGAAAGTGCGTTTGACAAGTCTTTTGATACATGATGCAAAAGACTAACGACTCGCCCGTAATCCATGCGGGTTGGACCGATGATGGCAATGGAGCCAAGTGATTTTTGATCAATCGAATAAGTGGCTGTGATCAAACTGCAGTTCTCCATTGCTTCCAAATTGTTTTCTGAACCGATTTTAATGGTGATTCCTTGCTGATTTGGATGAAACAGCTGCATGACATCATTCTTTTGCTCAATCAGCATCATGAGTGAGCGAATGCGGTCGATGTCATGAAACTCTGGCTGATTCAACATATTAATCTTCCCGCCAAAGAAAAGTTTTGATTCATTTTGTGTCGATGTAAATGTGCTGCCCAGCGCATCTAAAATGTGATCATAATCTTTTAAATGTGTGCGCAGAAGCATGACCACTTCTTTATACATCCTGTCCTTCAGCTGGTCCATTGGAACGCCAGCTAATCTGCTGTTCAAAATATTCATCAGCTTCTCAATATCGGAGACATCGAGATGCTCAGAGAAGGTAATGGTTTTGTTTTCAACATGCCCGCTGTCTGTAATCATGATCGCTACTGCTTTGTTTGGCTGAACGGGGACAAGCTGAATTTGCTTTAATCGATTTTCACTTAGCTTTGGACCAAGCACAATCGATGTATAGTTTGTGAGATCTGATAAAATTTCCGCCGATTTTTGAACTGTTTTTTCCAGCTCAAAAATTTTCTCCTGAAAAGCCGACTGGATGAGCACAAGCTCTTTAGACGACAGTTTTCGCGGAGAGAGCAAATGATCTACATAATAACGATATCCTTTTTCTGAAGGAATTCTTCCAGATGAAGAATGGGTCTTTTCAATAAAACCAAGTTCCTCCAAATCAGCCATTTCGTTTCTAATCGTCGCAGAGCTGAATGTGATGTCCTCTTTTTTAGAAAGAGTCCTTGACCCAACTGGCTGCGCCGAACGAATAAAGTCATTAATGATGACTTGCAGAATCAAAAGCTGACGATTTGTTAACATCATCATCACCCCTGTTAGCACTCTCTTTCAACGAGTGCTAATTGTATAAACAAAATTACCAAACTCAAATTAAAATGTCAATTATAACTCACCGAGAAACGCTTGAAATACTTCATTTCCTAACAATTTCCCTTTTCTTGTTAAACGAATGCCGATGTCATCTTTTACAATGAGACCTTTTTCTTCTAATTCTTCAAGAACAGTGGAAAAAAGAGCTTCTGGTGCAACACCATATTTGGCTTGGAAGTCGGCACTTTTCACCCCTTCGATCTTTCGAAGGCCTAAGAACATTTCTTCTTCTATCTGCTCTGCTTTTGTGACCTGATGAGTTTCCTTATACGGGAACCCAGTTTGCTCAATCAGTTCCAAGTAATGCTTCACAGGCCCTGCGTTCACATTTCGGATGCCATCTACATACCCGTGTGCTCCTGCACCGAAACCGAAGTAGTCTTCATTGCTCCAATAGGTCAGGTTATGCTGGCTTTCAAAGCCAGGTTTTGCGTAATTGCTAATTTCGTATTGCTTTAATCCATGTCGCTCCATTTCATCCATCACAAGCTCATACATTTCAGCCTCACGTTCTTGCGGCGGTAAATGCAGTTTGCCTTTTTGCATTAAGTTGTAAAAAACTGTTTTCGGCTCCACAATCAGTGAGTAGACAGAATAATGCTCTGCCCCTAATGAGAAAGCTGTCTCAAGTGAATTCATCACATGATGCTTTTCTTGATGCGGCAATCCAAACATGAGGTCGAGGCTAATGTTGTCAAACCCAACCGCTCTTGCTCGCTGGAAAGACGTGAGGACATCTTTCTTTTGATGAACTCGTCCGATTTTTTTGAGTAAATCGTCTTCAAAGGTTTGCACCCCAAAGCTTAGCCGATTGACGCCGGCTGCTTTTAATACATGCAGCTTCTCGAGTGATAATTCATCTGGGTTCGCTTCCACTGCAAATTCAACCAGATGCTTTGCCGGTTTTAACACACGGTGAATGCTGTTCATGAGCTGGTCTAGCTGGCTGACGGTCAGTGATGTCGGCGTTCCCCCGCCAATAAAGATCGTCTTTAGTTCTTGCTCGCCCTTTTGCTCGATCGTGTGCTGCATCTCTTTTTCAAGAGCCGCTAAGTATTCATCGACTGGCTGCGTTTTAATGAAAAATTTATTAAAATCACAATAGTGGCAAATGTGCTCACAAAATGGAATATGAATGTATGCTGCTTTCATTTGATGACACCTTCTTTACAGGTAAAGAGCCGCAGTTTATCGCTGCGGCACCTTTGTTTGTTTTCGACTATAAACGCCAAGGCTGACATTGTAAAGCAGGTTGCCTTGAGGGTGTTATTTTTTTGGTGTGCTGTCGTCCATCTTCAGCACAGCCATAAATGCCTCTTGCGGGACTTCAACAGAGCCCACTTGTTTCATGCGCTTTTTCCCTTCTTTTTGCTTCTCAAGAAGCTTCCTTTTCCGGGAAATGTCTCCACCATAACATTTAGCAAGTACGTTTTTACGCATCGCTTTAATGGTAGAACGAGCCACGATTTTTTGTCCAATCGCTGCTTGAACTGGTACTTCAAAATGCTGGCGTGGAATGAGTTCTTTCAGCTTTTCTACGATGATTTTGCCTCGTTCATATGCGTAATCGCGGTGAACAATAAAGGAAAGGGCATCGATTTTTTCGCCATTCAGCATGATATCCATTTTCACTAGAGTAGATGGGCGGTAGCCAATCAGCTCATAATCAAAGGACGCATAGCCTTTTGTGTTGGACTTGAGCTGATCAAAGAATTCGTACACGATCTCCGCCAAAGGAATTTCGTACACAATGCTCACTCGGTTTGCATCAAGGTATTGCATATCAATGAAATTGCCGCGCTTTCCTTGGCAAAGCTCCATGACAGAGCCTACATAATCATTCGGCACCATCATTGTTGCTTTCACGTATGGTTCTTCAATTTTCTCAATCTTTTGCGGATCAGGCAGATTCGACGGGTTATCTACGACGATTTTTTCTCCGTCTGTCATATACACATCGTAAATAACACTTGGTGCTGTCGTAATAAGATCGATTTTGAATTCACGTTCAATCCGTTCTTGGATGATTTCCATATGAAGCATTCCAAGAAAGCCGCAGCGGAAACCGAAGCCAAGTGCTTGGGACGTCTCTGCCTCATATTGAAGGGAAGAATCATTTAATTCAAGCTTTTCTAAGGCTTCACGTAAGTCATTATATTTCGCTGTGTCAATTGGATAAAGTCCGCAGTACACCATTGGGTTCAGCTTTCTGTATCCTGGCAGCGCTTCTTTCGCTGGGTTCTCCGCACTTGTGATCGTATCCCCCACACGTGTATCACCGACATTTTTAATCGCTGCTGTTAAGTAGCCAACATCTCCAACAGTGAGTTCATCTGTCGGCATCGCTTTTGGTGTGAATACGCCGACTTCAAGCACTTCAAATTCTTTGCCCGTCGCCATCATTTTGATTTTCTGACCTGGTCTGACGGTTCCTTCAACAATTCGTATGTACGCAATAACGCCGCGATACGCATCGTAGAGAGAATCAAAAATAAGAGCTTGAAGCGGTGCTTCTGGGTCTCCAGCAGGTGCCGGGACCTTTTCGACGATTTGTTCTAAAATATCTTCGATCCCAATACCCGCCTTAGCAGAGGTGAGAACAGCTTCAGACGCATCCAACCCGATGACATCTTCAATTTCTTCTCTTACACGCTCAGGCTCTGCACTTGGTAGATCGATTTTATTGATAATCGGAAGAATCTCTAAGTTGTTATCAAGAGCTAAATAAACGTTCGCAAGTGTCTGTGCTTCAATTCCTTGTGCTGCATCTACTACAAGAATCGCACCTTCACAGGCAGCAAGGCTTCGAGATACCTCATAGGTGAAGTCGACATGCCCTGGTGTATCAATCAGGTGCATAATATATTCTTCTCCATCCTTCGCCTTATATTTCAGCTGGACAGAGTTTAATTTAATCGTTATGCCGCGTTCACGCTCTAAGTCCATGGAATCAAGTAATTGTTCTTTCATTTCTCGCTGAGTAATCGCCGCTGTTTTTTCCAAAATACGGTCCGCCAATGTGGATTTCCCATGGTCAATATGGGCGATAATAGAGAAATTTCGAATTCTTGATTGCCGTTCTAATCGTTTTTCTTTATCTGTCACAATCTATCACTCCTACTATAAAACGCGGGTTGCGCTAGCTTAGATTATATCAATAGGGCTGTAAAGATTCAATCGAAATCAAGAAAAGCCGCTCATCGGTCAGCGGCTTTAGTCATATAGTATTGATTTGTTTATTTCCCATTCATCCAATCATAAAGAGAACGGGCTGCATGTGTCATGCCATCAGACAGCGCTTTTCCTGCCTTGGAGAAGGCATTAAAGCTCTCTATTTCCTCAAGCTGCTTTTGTTTTTCGGCAAGATCCTTTTCTGTAACAGCCGTTCCTAAGATAGAGGCTTCTCGTTCTTCATCTTCGTTCATTTGGATGGAGAACGCGCCTTTTAATTGCGGGTCATGGTAACCCTTCATTTGCAGCATGCCATTATTCGCCTGCTGCATTCCTAAAAAGACGCCAAATAGCAAGACTAGTCCTAAAATAATGGTTTTTCCAATAAATGATCCCATGCACCGTCACCACCTTAAGAGCGTTTTTTCTCATCCTTTGCTTTGCCGTTTACCTTTTCCGCGTCCCAGAAAATGTCGCTGAAGACATCAGCTGCTGCATTGGATGCATTTTTCAATTCTTCCATATTATTATCCACTCCGCCAAATTCTAAAAGAAGGGCTTTGTCGGATAAATCTTGATTATAAATTCCATTATCGCCAATTTCTCCTTTGGCAAACACACCGACACTAAGACCTTTATATTTTTTCTCCATCAAATGGTGGAACTCCGTCGCAAGCTTGAGGTTTTTCTCATAGCTTTGATTCTTCTTCCCTACAACAAACGCAATTCTCGCATATTTTTTCCCTTTGATCTCGACAGTGGTGTCTTTCTTTCTTCTTGAGTCACGGTGGATATCAATTAAATATTCGAGGTCATCATTTTTCGCTAAGGCTTCTTTTACGACCAATCTTGATTCATTATAAGACTGGGGATACTTTAATCCTTTTTGTAGAAGCCTTTTTTCAACTTCCGTTTTGTCGACCGTATTCCCGATGCCTTGCTGATCAAGCGCCTTTCCGAACATGTCGCCGACAAGGGTGACATTCACTTTTGAGTGCCGTGCATTGTTTGGATTCGTTTCTCCTTTTAAAAATGGTAAATATGATTCCGTATTATGCGTGTGGTAAATGTACACGGCTTTTCGTTTTCCTGTCGACCGGTCCGGCTCTTTCGCAGGCTTTTTCGGCACATCTTTGTCGAGCTTGTCCAGCTCTGCCAAATTTGCTTCTTTTTCATCTTGGATGACTTCACTTGGCGGCGGCGATTCCATTGGCATGTTGGTATAGTCTGTTCCTTCACCCGCTAAGATGATTTTTGTATCAAAATGTTCAAAACCTGGAAGTTCTCTCCCTAGAAAACTACGCGGGTCTTCTAAATTGATACTAGTCGCAAGCTTGAGTGACAGTCCAGAGAAATGAAACCCTTTTTGATCTTTCGGGACTGCTGAGGCGAAATATTGATTTTCCATACCCATTAATGTAGCGAAGAAGGCTCCGGAAAGCTCATCTGCTACACCATATAGTGAGGCTTGCGGCCTCAGCTCTGGCTTTAAAGATGTCAACGCCCCTGACATCACAAACACCACAACAAGCGAGGCTATAAATAAGAAAATGCTTTTCACTACTTTTGTTCCATTAATCGCAACGACCAACTGTCGAGGACGGCGGGGTCTTTTTTTCATGATTTACTCCCTCCAGCACGCTTTCTAGTAATTACACTATGAGCGAGCTAGAGAAAGTAGAACCGATTAATGATTATAAGAACCCATGTTATCTTGAGAGATTTTTTGATGGAGTGCTGTATTTAATCCATTGGCGAGTACGTTTGCCATATCATCAATGAATGTATCCACTTCCTTAGGCGTGACCATTAAATTTTGCCCTAGCGGCGCAAGTACTTCATGGATCAGCTGCCGTTTCTCTTCTTCCGGAAGAGTCCCTACGATACCTAAAAATGATTGACGCGTTTCCTCATCTGGTAAGTCTTCTTCGTTTAGCACTTTTTTCTTCCCAAAAGTCAAACCAGCCGGCACAAGAGAGCGGGACGGCCGGTCATCTTTCAGTTCTCTACCAAAATGCTTTAAGACATAATCAATTGTGTCACTTGCAATGGTTACTGCATCTACCACTGTTGGAACGCCAATCGCAATCACTGGAATTCCCAACGTTTCTTTGCTTAATTCTTTCCGCTTATTCCCTACACCTGAACCGGGATGGATGCCTGTATCAGAGATTTGAATCGTGGTATTCACCCGTTCCACTGCACGAGCAGCAAGAGCATCGATTGCAATGACAAAATCAGGTTTGGACCGCTCGATTACACCTTGTATAATGTCGCTTGTTTCAATACCGGTCAGTCCCATCACTCCCGGTGATAAAGAGGACACTGGGCGATACCCTTCCTGTACATTTTCCGGCTGCAATTCAAAGAGATGCCGGGTCACAAGCAGGCTTTCAACCGTGAGCGGGCCTAGCGCATCTGGCGTGACATTCCAGTTTCCTAGTCCTACTACAAGACAGCTCGCATCAGCCTGAATGCCTCGGTCTTTTAAAAACTGAGCAAAATGACGCGCAAATACTTCGACGACTTTTTCCTGCATCTCAGAATCTTTCTCCCGAATGCCCTGCGCCTCAAGCGTCAAGTATGTTCCTGCCTTTTTGCTGGTCAGCTCCTCCCCTTCTTTCGTGATCTCCACTGTGCGTATACGGATGCCGTGCTCCTCTTTTTCCTTTTCGACAATCCCTTGAATTCCGTCCTTTTTGACGACATTCGGATCGTTCTCTTGTTCTAGTATCTCTTTTGTTTCAACAGCCAAGTCTGTCCGGATTTGATAAGCACTTAAATCAAGTTTCTGTTTCTCCATAAAAAGACTCCTTCCACCAAGTAATTAACAGTAGTCTTTCCATCTCTTTAAAGAAACATTCGAGCGCTTCATCAATGAAAAATACTTTACATTTATATTGCATTCTAAAGGTGTGTTTGATAGAATACAACTTGTTCTATTGTGAAGATTTAACCTTAAGACAATTGTGTTTAGGTTGTATCTTAGGAGGTGAAACACATGCCAAATATTAAATCAGCGATCAAACGTACAAAAACGAATAACGAACGCCGTGCACACAACGCAACAATCAAGTCTGCGATGCGTACTGCGATTAAACAAGTTGAAGTTTCTGTAGCTAACAACGATGCTGAGCAAGCAAAAGCTGCTCTTTCTTCTGCTGCAAAACGCATTGACAAAGCCGTTAAAACTGGTCTTGTACACAAAAACGCAGCTGCGCGTTACAAGTCAAGACTTGCTAAACAAGTAAACGGACTTTCCGCATAATGCTTGCAACGCCTCAGTGATGAGGCAACTGTTTAACTGTACGTCCGTCCTGACCGGCTCAGCCATTAGGACAGACTGGCAATTATACATCTAAACAAAAACGACCCTCTTTTTAGAAGGTCGTTTTTTTATGTTCAAGCGCCCAATAGTCGAAGCAGGAACAATTCTAACAATAGCTGCTTGTCCTTTTTACCGGTTTTCATTTCATAATCGATCGTTGATAGCTCTTTGACAATCTGCTTGAGCTCTTCTTCTGAAAACAGCCTTGCCTGATCCATAGCAAGTTTGACGCGGAATGGGTGGACTTTTAGATTTGAAGCAATTTGTTTTTGCCCATATCCTTGCTGAGCGAAATACTTCGTCTGCAAAATCAATCGAAATTGAGTTGATATGAGTGCTAATATTTTAATGGGTTCCTCATTTTGTTTCAGCAAATCATAAAACATCTGCATGGCCTCAGAGCGGCGTCTGTTGACAATTTGGTTAATTAATTCGAAAATATTCTGCTCTAAGCTTCTTGCAACGAGCTGATTGACATCCGCTAATTCAATTTCTTCTCGTTCTTCAATATATGTACTCAGCTTCCTGACCTCTTGAAACAATGAGGATAGACTCCCACCGCATAGCATCACAAGCTGCTCAGCCGCTTCAGATGTCATCGCCTTTCCTTCTGTTTTCACCAGTGTAATGGTGAAATCCGTTGTTTCTTTTGGGTTTAACTCTTTTGCATCAACCATAGCCGCTTTCTTTTTTAGCAATTTGGTGATTTTCTTCCGTTCATCCAGCTTTTCATATGGTGCTAATAACACGAGAATAGTATAAGGCGCCGGCTTTTCTAAATAAGCTTCTAACACAGAAAGCTCATGCTCAATCTTCTCCTTTTTCTTTTCCGCTGTAAGAAAATAAGGGTTCTTGATCACAACGAGCCGCCTTTCTCCCATAAACGGAAAGGTTTCTGCATCCGTCACAGCCTGTTCAAGCGGCACCTCTTCCATATCAAAGACGGAGTAATTAAAATCCTTCGTCTCCTCGTCTACTACAGCTTGTCTTAATTTAGCTGCTGTTTCTTGCAGTAAATACGTTTCTTTTCCATATAAGCAATAAACGGGATGGATATCCCCTCTTTTTAAATTGTTCCAAACTTCAAAGACCATAAATTGAATCCCTCTCTTTCACTTCCTCCTCTATCCTAAAGTGTGTGAAGACATTAGTAAAGAGGAAGCTGAAAGTGCCGCCTCCTCATTTATAGTAAACGTCTGGTGCAAGCTCCCGGGTCAGCTCGCTGTCAGACGATATTCATAAAATGATCATGAAAAAGGAAAACGGTTACTTTACCTTCTAGCAATTCCAAATGAGTTCAAGTATACTAAAATTAGCCAGGAGGGATGAAAATGAATGAATTTGAAAAAAATGTTCAAAGCAAGCGGAATGATGTGACCGACTCAGCCGTTGGTTTTATCGTCACATTCGGATTTTTCGCCTCAATGTTTATTTTGGCAACAATTATACACCTCGTTGGATCTTAACTTCATGATTGCTAAATGACTGCCGTTTTGGCAGTTTTTTTATTGATTTTGTAAGATATCATATGGAGGTTGCGTGTAAAACGTTCCTTTCTTCTCAAGAAATTCATAGGTCACACTCCCGTCTCGATCTGTGCGGTACACCTCCATTTGATGATCCTTTAGTTTTTTCAAAACTTCCTGATGAGGATGCTGATAACGATTGCGTTCACCAGCCGAAATGAGTGCATAGGACGGCTCCAGATGTCGAAGCCACTCCTCACTTGTTGACCCTTTACTCCCATGATGCCCAACCTTTAAGACATCCGCTCGCAGGTGGGGATAGGCTTCTATGATGTCTCGTTCCCCTTCTTGTTCAAGGTCTCCAGTGAACAGAAAACGTTTTCCGCCAAGAGTAAAAGCCAGAACGAGTGAATCATTGTTCTTACTTGTCACCCGGTCTTGCGAAGGGTGCAGAACCTCAAATATGTGCTCTCCAACTCGGAGCTGATCTCCTCTTTCTAATTCATCAATAAATATCCCTTTTTTAGCTGCTTCTTTTAGCAGCTTTGCGTCCTCTGGACTTCGGGCAAAGCCTTTTGGTATGGCCAGCCGCTTTACTTTATTTCGGTTGATTAAACGAACCGCTTCTCCCATGTGATCTTGATCCGCATGCGTGAGAATCAGCACATCAAGTTTTGCTATACCTTTAGAATGCAGAAACGGGATCAGCGTTTGATCACCGATCGTAGATACTTTACGTCTTTTTTTCCACGGTTCCTCTTCAAAAGAAAGTCTACCTCCTGTATCCACAAGCAGATGCCCCTTTCGATAGGGCAGTTGAATAAACAAACTATCCCCCTGCCCTACATCCAGCATCGTGACCTCCCCTTTTTGGAGAAAGTTCTGAGTAAAAAAGTGTACACTCAAAACACCAATGAAAAAAAGAATTGGCACAGAATAGGATTTCACAGAAGCTTTGCACTCCATCACAAACAGCAGAAAAACAATGGCACTCACTTCCAGAAGAATATGCCACCAAGTAGATTTCATAAAAATCAAGTTAAACCCATCAAAAACTGCCATATGTGCTGACAACTGATGACTTAGCTGGATGACCGAATCAAGCAGCTGGAACAATGCTTGTCCAAGAGGGAGATAAATGATGGACAAAAGAAAAAAGAGTAAGGACAGAGGCAGGACAACCGTCGTATAAAAAGGGACAAACATCATATTCAATGGGATGCCCAGCAAAGAAAATTGCTGAAAATGATATAAAAGAACAGGAAGCGAGGCAAGCTGCGCAACAAAGGATATAAGGAATAACTGCATCACTGCACTTTTCGCTTGTGATAAGATTTTGGTCGATAACAAAATAAAGAACGTTACCACGAATGAAAGCTGAAATCCGATATCAAATAGATATAGAGGATGAATCGCTAATAAGAGTAAAAACGTTGTGCTTAATACGACAGCAGAAGGCTGTTTCATTTCTTTCGGCAGGCTCGTCATCACTAAATAGATTCCTGCCATGAGACAAGCTCTTAAAACCGATGGTGCAGCACCTGTCAAACAAGCATAAACAGGAAGAAAGAATAATAGAAGAATACGTGCTGTCTCTCTTGTCACACCGGCACGAAGCAGACACCAAAATAAACAGGCAAGAAGCGTTTGGACATGCAGTCCTGAGATCGCTAACAGATGAATAATGCCGAGCATTTGATAGTCTCTTAATGTGTCAGGATCAATCAACTCACGATCACCAAAAATAAGGGCCTGTACAATGCCTACAGAGTTTTTCGGCACATGATCTTCTAAGAATTTTAAGCCCTTTTGTCTCATCGCTTGAAGATAATAGGAAGGTCTGTCTTTTTTTGTACAGCCTTTGATTGACTGCGGTAAGAAAATGGCGCTAATGCCTTTTGATTTTAGAAATTGATCGTATTGAAACCCGTTAGGAATGGTTGCGTGTTTAGGCGGCCGAACATCACCTGTCATATGACAGCTCATACCTGGCTCTACATCTTTTAGCGCCTCTTTTTCACGCTCTGTTTGAATGGTATAGAAAGCGGCTAGCCGTTCATGTTCTGTTGACACAGTTGCTGAAAAACGATTGCCATCTGTTTTCGGAATACTTTCAATCACAACGGAGCCGGAAAGAAATTTTTCTTGTACAGGTTGATCCGTTTCAAAAAACTCATGAACCATAAAAATAAGAGTATAAACAGCTCCACATAGGCTGACCATTAGAAAGAGCCGGGGAATTTTTTTCAGTAGGCTGAGAAGTAATATGATGAGAAGAAAGAGAAGGAAATACATATGAAGATGATATGCAGCCAGAGCAATTCCAACAGCTGCTGAAATTGCCCCAAACGGCAAATAATTAAACATAGGAAGTAAATAATTGATTCGCCTTCTCATGCATAACGCGAATTTCTGTTTCACTAAGTCCTGATTCACTTAACTTGCCAATTAAATCTGCAACAAAGGCCAATTTTTCTTGATTTTTTAAGTCGATGATCATTTCATCCAGTTCAACTTGTTCCGTTTGAACACCTGCCTGCTCAAATAAATCAACGGCATATGGGTGATTTTTATAATCCTTTGCATAGTACACGGTTCGAATACCCGCTTGAATAATGGCTTTACAGCACTGCAAACAAGGAAAATGCGTGACATATATTTCAGCATCCGCTGTAGGTGCACCAAATTTGGCACATTGTAAAATAGCGTTCATTTCCGCATGGATGGTGCGAACGCAGTGATGATCAATGACATAGCATCCCACATCTGCACAATGGACATCACCAGCAATTGAGCCATTATATCCCCCTGCAATGATACGCTTGTCTCTGACGATGGTCGCCCCAACAGCTAACCGCTCACAGGTGCTTCGTAAAGCAAGCAAATGGCTTTGTGCCATAAAATATTGATTCCATGAAATTCTTTCCACGAGCTGATCCCTCCAGAATGATGGTTGGTATTAAGTGTACATGCCTTTCTTCTATACCGTCAATTCTACTTAACGGTCAATTCACTTTTCAGCCGTTCAATGGTCTTCTCCCCAAAACCTGAAATGTTCCGCAAATCTTCAATTTGTTGAAATTCCCCGTGTTCCTCTCTGTACGTAATGATGGCTTCTGCTTTAGCTGGCCCTATTCCGTTAATGGTTTGCAATTCCGCCGCATCAGCCTGATTGACATTGACACCTTGACTCTTTTCATTACCCGATGGAGCGTCAGCAGCTGCTATTTGCGTCTGCCTCTCCGCTTCTCCCTGCTTCCGGACATAAATCATCATACTGTCCTCTAATTTTGCTGCTTGATTGATTTCAATCGTGTCTGCTTTACTAGTAAAGCCCCCTGCTCTCCGGATCGCTTCTTCTACCCGTGCATCAGATTGAAACTTATAAACACCTGGTTTTTTCACAGCTCCTTTGACCTCTACAAAAATGGGAGATGATTCATGATCGGTCTTTTCTTGTTTGTCTTCTAATGTGACTTGTATGTCTTTATCTTCCTTCAATACACTTGGCTCTCTGCTGCTCTCCCTATTTCCTGCGAAAAGGAAAAAAGTGATGATGATCACGACCATGAGCCCAGCTCCGATATAAAGACTGTATTTTTTCAATGGAATGAGTCGCTTCACGTGCTCACGCTTCTTTCAATCATATTTTTCTATTGCTCAACATACTGTTTAGAAGATAACAGATCCTATGCGTCTAAGGAGGGAGAACGTTTGAATATAGGGATAATCGGTACAGGAAACATGGGTACCATACTTACTGAGGCATTTATTGAATCAAAGGCAGTCAATCCCTCATCCATCACCATCACAAACCGGACCATTGAAAAAGCGTTCAATATAAAAAAGAACCACCCAGAGCTTGAAGTTACGAAACAGCTTACAGGAGCTGTCACGAATAAAGATTTTATCTTTGTTTGTGTCAAACCGCTTGATATTTATCCACTTTTAAAAGAGCTGAGCCCTCTTTTAACAGAGCACCAAACCATTGTCATCATCACAAGCCCGGTACATCCTGAACAGCTTCAGGATATCGTTCCTTGTCAAACAGCACGGCTGATTCCAAGCATTACGAACCGCGCTTTATCAGGGGCGTCACTTTTAACATTTGGATCGTCATGCAATGTCGCGACGAAAACAGCGTTAAGACAGTTAGCTTCCTGCATTTCAACACCCGTTGAGATTCATCATTCGATTACAAGAGCGGCGTCAGATATCGTCAGCTGCGGTCCTGCCTTTATCAGCTTTCTCGTTCAGAAAATGATTGAAGCAGCTGTCGAAGAAACAGATATTTCTAAAGAAGAAGCCACCACCTTATCAGAAGATATGCTTGTAGGACTTGGCCGTTTGATTGAAAAAAGAGTCTATACCCTTCCGACACTGCAAGACAAAGTGTGTGTTAAAGGCGGCGTCACTGGTGAAGGGATTAAAGCACTTGAAGCAGGTGTTCAAGATATGTTTCACCGCCTCTTTCAAAACACCCATGAAAAATTCGATGAAGACCTTGAAGCGGTTGCGCATCAATACCCGCCAAGTGTGTTTACTGATGATCGCAGAAATTAATCATCTCTGCAACAAGCGAAAAAAGGGTTTTAAAAAACCATCGTTCCATTAAACGATGGTTTTTGGTTTCTTAGCTGAAATGAAATATCTTTCGGCGAATTCCCCAGGGACTTCATTAGTAAAATCAGCAGTCACTTCTATCTGTACAAAGCCAGCGGACTCAAGGAACGCCGCATATGTCTCAAATGGAAATGTGCGCTGTTCATGTGTCTCATCATAACGCTGATACACGTCTCCGTCCTTTACAAAAAAGCTTAAATCGTGAATGACCGAATACACGTCATCCCCTTTATCACTCTGCCAAATATAGCTGATCTCTTCATCCTGATCGGCATAAGTCGAACCTGGGAATACCTCTTCCATTTTATAAGGTGTATGAACATCAAAGAGTAAAACCCCATCTGCCTCTAAAAGCTGAAACATGTTTTTAAAGGTTTTTTTGACGTCATTTTCGTTTTTTAAGTAATTCAAGGAATCACAGCAAATAACCGCTGCTTGAAAGACTTGCTCAAAGCCCGTAAGCTCTCTCATATCTTGGTGTAAAAATTGAATTGACTGCCTTTTCGCCTGTGCTTTTTGCTGCGCGAAGGCCAGCATTTCTTCACTGAGGTCAATTCCTGTGACTGTGTGGCCCTTTTCAGCTAACCGAAGAGAAATCTCTCCAGTTCCACAGCCAACATCAATAATGGCAGCATTCGGTTTGATATTCTGCTGGATCCACTGAACCCATTCATCATAAGGTGCATGTGTCATGAGCTCGTCATACACACCTGCAAACCCTTGATAAATCATGAGTTAATGCCAAGTGAAAGCGTTTCTCTCGGCGCATCTCCCCATAGCTTCTCTAGGTTGTAGTATCCTCTTTCTTCTTTGTGGAACACATGAGCAATGACATCACCAAGATCAATCAATACCCATCTTGCTTCATCAAAGCCTTCCATCTTCTTCACTTCGATTCCACTTTCCTCTGCAAGATGTTTTACTTCTCTTGCAATGGCCTGCACTTGCTTATCAGAGTTCCCGTGACAAATGAGAAAATAATCGGCAACAAGTGAGATTCCTTGCATATTAAGGGCAATAATATCCTCAGCCCGTTTATCATCGCATGCTCCTGCCGCGACGTTTAAAATTGATGATGAATCCATCCAAATTCCTCCTTAATTGTTCTTATGCACAAGCGAGTTGTAAGTAGCCAATGTATCTGGAAAGACTGGCTGATTCTTTTTCAATAAGAAGCTGATGGTGTTTTTTAGTGACTGAACCAGCGCGCTATCCAAATCATGCTCTGCTAACTCTCTTACTTCTTCAACACCAGGGAAATGACGTCCTGGTTCGATATAATCAGCGACATAAATGACCTTTTCAAGTAATGTCATGTTTGGCCTGCCTGATGTATGAAATTCAATGGCAGTTAAAATGTCTTGGTCGTTAATAGCTGCTTCCTTTTTAACCAGATAAGCACCAACCGGGGCATGCCAAAGCTCAGGCGAATATTCAAGCAATAGAGGGTTCATCTGTTCCTTCTGGATAATTCCCTTCATTTCTTCCTTTGGTCTAAATTTCGCATAATCATGAAAAATAGCGGCGATCTCTGCTTTTTTCACATCTGCACCGAACCGTTCCGCTAATGAAATGGCTGCACTCATGACCCCGAGTGTATGTGTATATCTATGCTCTGTTAACTGCTCTTTGACACAGTTCAATGCTTCTTCACGATTCATATAAATGATGCTCCTTTATATAACGCTCAACAGCTTTCGGTATCAAATAATCGACAGGTTTTTCCTGCTTTATTCGCTGCCTAATCAAAGTCGATGATACATCAAAAGCTGGAACATCTGCAAATAAAAGAGGATATGCCGTACTTCCGGCATAACCCGGTCTTTTCATCCCAATAAAGGTGATCATCTGAAGCAAATCATCAATCCGATGCCATTTTGGCAAATACTCGACCATGTCAGCTCCAATCATAAAAAAGAACTCATCTTCAGGATGACGCTTCTTTAAAAGCTCCACCGTATCCACTGTATAAGATGGACCCTCTCGCTCCATTTCAATGAGCTCCAGCCGAAAATGTGGATTTGACTGGATCGCCGCTTCCACCATTTTCACCCGGTGACGACTATCTGCTCGTTTCCGGTCTGTTTTATGAGGGGGCTTGTGATTTGGGATAAACCACATTTCATCAAGCCCTACTTGAAAACGCACCTCATTCGCCATCAGCAAATGCCCATTATGAGGAGGATCAAACGTACCGCCAAACAACCCTATTTTTTTCATATCACATCCACCTTTACGGCAGCTTAATTTGTTTATTTTCCTTCGATTCTTTATAAAGGACAATCACATTTCCGATCGTTTGAACAAGTTCAGCTTTTGCACCTTTTACAAGTGCTTTCGCAACTTCCGTTTTGTCCTCGTCGCAGTTTTGTAATACGCTGACCTTTAACAGTTCTCTTACTTCAAGCGCCTCGGAAATTTGCTTGATCATATTGTCATTTACCCCGCCTTTTCCTACTTGAAAAATAGGTGATAAATGATGTGCTTTTGCACGTAAAAAACGTTTTTGTTTCCCTTTTAACATGGTGTTCCTCCTAATTTCTCTATCACAATTGACTTCATTTTTCTGGCGTCAGGCGTGATGCCTGTCCACAATTCAAAGGCTCTTGCTGCTTGTCCAACAAACATGCCGACACCATCTACTGTTTTCAAACCTAACCCAGCTGCATCTTTGAGCAGCTTTGTTTCTATTGGATTATACACAATATCACAAACGACCGCTGTTTTTTTTGCGTTTGCTAAAGAAATCGGGGTTTCTTCAACATTCGGGTACATACCGATTGAGGTCGTATGGATGATGACATCATATTCCCCAAGTCGTTCTTCTGCTGTCTTTAAAGTAATGGCACTAGATGTGATGTTCCCATCTGCACTTTCAATTAAAGCCTCAGCTTTTTCAATGGTGCGGTTGGTGATATCAAAGCTTTTCGGTGCATAGTCAGCGATTGTCGTATAAATCGCTCTTGCCGCTCCGCCAGCACCAATCATAAGAAATGACAGCTCTGATAATGGCTGATCCAAGGCTTCAAGCAATGAATGAAGAAAGCCCTCTCCATCTGTGTTGTACCCGACGAGCTGACCTCCTTCGAGCCGCACCGTATTGACTGCACGCAGGCGTTCAGCTGTCACATCAATTTTATCAAGGTACTGCATAATGTCTACCTTGTGCGGAACAGTGACGTTAAAGCCGCTTATTCCTAAGGCTTTCATACCGTGAATGGCATCTTTAAGGTCTTCGTCTTCTACTTGAAAGCCATGATAATGTCCATCAATCCCAGCATCCTTCAATGCTGCATTATGAATATCCGGAGACATTGAATGACCAACAGGGTTACCGATTAATCCGTATAAAGGTTTCAAGGTCTCTCCCCCTTTGAACATTTAAATTAACGAACGTCTCATAAACACATGAACGCCTTTTGGCGCATAGACTTTGATTTGCTTCCCTGCATCATTTGCCGTTACCCATCCTAAGCCTGAAAAGACGATGTCCATTTTCGGCTGATCAATCGTAAAGGTATGCGGAACGAGCGGAGGGAAATCTTCCATCCCCTCTTTTGATGGCGGTGATAGCAGTTCCCCGGCATGTTTTTCATATAAATCATCTGCGTTCTCTAACTTTGTTCTGTGTATGTTCAGCTCATTTGGCATATAACAGACAAATGACGTTCTGCCGCCTTTTACATAATCAAATCGAGCAAGCCCGCCAAAATAAAGTGTTTGTGCTTCATTTAATTGGAACGTTCTCGGTTTCAATTCTTTTTTCGGCGCTAAGATCTTCAAGTCATTTTTGCTGACATAGTGCGCCATCTGATGACGGTTGATAATGCCCGGCGTATCAAATAGAGCAGATCCGTCATCAAGCGGGATCTCAATGGCATCAAGTGTTGTACCTGGATATTGGGATGTGGTGATCACGTTCTCTTCGCCAGATACTTCTTTGATGATTCGATTGATAAATGTGGATTTTCCAACATTCGTACAGCCGACGACATAGACATTTCTTTCTTCGCGGTAATGATCGATCGCTTCCATCACCTCAGGTACGCCCTGACCTCTGCTTGCACTGATTAAGAAAACATCGATCGGGTTCAATCCGTTTTCTTTCGCTTCCCGTTTCATCCAATGAATCAGACGATCTTTTTTCACGGATTTCGGTAAAATATCTACTTTGTTGCCGACGAGTAAAATCGGATTACCACCGACAATACGACTCAGCCCATTGATCCAGCTTCCGTTAAAGTCAAAAATATCAACGACCTTTACAATCAGAGAATCTGTCTCTCCAATGCTGTGCAATATATTTAAAAAGTCGTCTTCTGTTAAAGAAACATCTTGTATTTCATTGTAGTTCTTTAACCTAAAACAGCGCTGACAGATCACATCTTCTTTCAATAGAGATGTTGCCGGCGCATATCCTAATTGATCTTTATCTTCCGTCTGAATGGCTACACCGCAGCCAATACAAACAACCTTTTCCATTATTACTCTTCCTCCCACTGAATGTGGCCCTTACGTTTTAAGGCTCCTAAAATTCTGCGTTCAATCTGCCTGTTAAACTTGGTGAAAAATCCGTCCGAGGCAGCGACAGGGACGACCAAAATCGTATGGAAGCCATGACGATTCCCGCCTAGTACATCGGTCATGAGCTGATCCCCAATGACCACCACATCTTCTTTTTTCAATTGCATATCAGAGACTGCCTTATTAAAGGCTCTTCCCATAGGCTTTTTCGCTTTATAAATAAACGGGATATGAACTGGTTCAGAAAAAAGCTTGACCCTTTTTTCATTATTGTTCGATACAATCGTCACTTGTATCCCGTGATCCTTCATTTCTTGAAACCATTCAATTAAGCGGGGCGTCGCACTTGGACGGTCCCATTCTACTAGTGTGTTATCTAAATCGGTAATAATTCCTTTTACATTTCGTTCTTTTAGTTTTTGCGGTGAAATGTGGAAAATGCTTTTCACAAATTCATCCGGTAAGAAATACTTCTTTAGCACAATTTGCACCCTTTCTTCCATTGGTTTTTCAGCGATTGTGTCGAATCAAATCACAATTTGTCTGTCTATCGAATACAATGAAAAAGTTTTCGACATATGATGAGGACCTTCAACAGGTGTGGATAATTTTACACACATTATCCACCTATATTTCATCACGCTTTCATTCAATTATAAACACTCTACCCACAAGTTATCCACTTCACCATGTGGATAACAGAACGATTGTTCTTGTTTCCCATTCATGGTAGATTAAAGGTACTTCAGAGACATTCGATCAACCTATGATGATATGTCTTTTCCTTAAGTTTTATGCCAACTTTTTCAGGGGAGGTGTTTTTCCCATCATATGGGTTTCTAGTATGAAAAAGCTGTCAGATGATTTACTTATAGAATCGTATTATAAAGCAAATGAAATGAACTTAAATCGCGACTTCATTGAATTAATTGAGACAGAAATGAAAAGACGTTCGCTCGGGCATATGCTCTCTGTTTCCTCTTAATTCCATTTCGCAGGAACCATGCCTCCCGAGCACTCTCCTTTTTTAAACTCAGGTGACTGATATTATATCACTTGCGCTATAGGCTTACTACTATTTTCCGTAAAAAACACCCCTTCTCATCAAAGAAGAGGTGTCTTATTTGCAAGGCTGTTCATTCCAAAACCATAACCCTCCGCCTACGACCAAAATGACCACAAGGAACACAACAAGAAAAGCGTAACCGATTCCTGCTCCTTGAGCTGGATAAGGTGAACACGCAGGGTAAGGATAAGGGCATCCCCACATATCAGTTACCTCCTTCTAGGAAGATATACTGTTAGACTATGCTGGATGGATGGTCTTGTTTAGGCAGATGGCCATCATTTAAAAATGTTTGATGACATCACGCTCTTTGATTTCGTTATAAATAATTCTTGCCCCTTTTGGCGTCATATGATTGCCAGAAGGGTCGATCAAACCTGATTGAATCAGCGCATTGTCACTATCTTCTCCAGCTTCTCGGATGAACGCTTTCCAATTGTCGACAAGCGGTACTTGCTGATCCTTGGCTATTTCTCTCGTAATGTCATTATAGGAATTTTGCCAAGCTCTTGCCCCGCCTCTCTCAGCAAAATAAGATGACTTATACCTAGAGTAGTAATACAAGCCCTTTTTTCCGCCTTCTACAACAGGTACACAGGTCATGAGAATCGGGGTAATGCCTTCTTTTCTACTTTCAGAAATGAAGTAGGATACATTTTCTTTAAATCGTTTTTTCGTCACGCGGGGATGTTTCCCATCTAAAATCGCCGCATCATTCGTACCGAACATGATGAGGACGTAAGTTGGTTTCTGCTTTAAAATATCCTGCTCAAAGCGAAGCTTCGCGTCTTCAGTTGTCTGCCCACCAATGCCCGCATTCTTCACTTGAATTTGGCCGCGCTCGACGTTTTTCATGAGATTCACCCATTTTTCAGATGTTGGATAATCTCGAAAGTCCCAGTTTGATCCCCTTGTATTGCTGTCGCCAAATGCAATGACACTTTCTTGTTCTGGCTTTGAGCACCCAGCAGCGACACAAAGCAGGATAAAAAGGACAACACATTTCTTCACAACATTCACCTCCAAAAGCCCTCTTCATATAGTAAACGACAAGACTTTTGGTTTCAATGAATGACTGTTTTTGACGAATGCTTCCTATTGCAGTTGAACAGGTACATACGCTTTGTCATGATGCAGCAGTTCGCTCACTTTGACAAATTCATAGCCTCGGTCCTTTAATTCAGGAATCACTTGTTTCAGTGCTTCTACCGTCTGCTTCCGATTGCCCCCGCCATCATGCAAAAGAATGATATCGCCGCCTTGAATATGATCAATAATCCGGCTCGCAATTTTGCGTGAGCCTGGTCTTGACCAGTCCTTCGGATCTTGCGTAAAGGACCACATGACCACATCATATCCTTGCTTTGACAAAATGCGGAATGATGTCATCGTCAAGCGGCCACCAGGGGGGCGAAATAATAAGGGTCCGCCAGGCTGAAGTGAAGCGATATGAGCCGATGATTCTTTTAATTCCTGCTTGATCTCCTTTGATGATAACAGGTCAAAATACGTATGATTCATCGTGTGATTGCCAAGCTCATTTCCCTCGCCTACGATTCGTTCCGCAATCTCTGGATATGTATGAATACGGCTGCCTACAACAAAAAAGCTGGCATTCACTTGATGCTCCTTGAGCACATCCAATACTTGATTCGTGTACACTGGATGAGGTCCATCATCAAAGGTCAGTGCAATCTTTTTTCGTTCCTGTCTCATGTCCCAAAAAGCTCGTCCTGTTTTTTCTAGGTCGATCCTTTTTAATGTTCGAGCCTCTATTTTATTAGGAACAAACGTGCATAGCAGCAATATACACATCAAGACATGCAACCCTCTCATTTGACCGCCTCCACAGAACATTCTTACAGATTAAATTGCCCGCTTTTTGATGAATCATTCAGCATTCATAGTCACGGTCCGCATCTCTGACTTCTTTTTTGACAAAAAAAAGCCGGCCCATCAGGCCCGCTTTTTATTTCACGTTTGGTTTCTCTCTTCAACTGTCGAACGTTGCTTAGAATTCATACAGACACTCTCCTTCTTGGATTTGATTTTGAGCCCATAATAATTTCTGATAATACTGGTTGGACTTCTGGTATTGTTGAGAGGCTTCTAAGGCTGTCGCAATTTCTAGTGAGATATCCTCTATATAAGAGTATAGGCTAAGTTTTTCCAAATAATCAATGGTTTTTTGCAGTTGTTCTTCATTCATTCCTTGAACATATAAAGCATCCAGATACTCAAACATATGACAAAACAGCTGGTCTTCATGCTTCTTTGCAGCTAATTTTCCATCTTCTAATATGCGGCGTGCTTCCACTTGTTCATTTTGTCTAAAAAGCAGTTTTGCCAGCGTATAGAGCGTATGCGGAAGCGTGGGAAGCTGCTCTTTACAGGCAATATCAGCCGATTCCGTTAAATAGCGTTCTGCTTCCTCTCTATAGCCCAGCTCCCCATAACATTTTCCTAAATTATAAAGCGCTGAACTGTATATCCGCGGGTGATCAATCTGTGATGCGAGCTGTTTTGCCTTTTTTAAATGAGGCAGTGCCCGGTCTTTTCGTTTTAGATCTTGATAGTTTCCTGAGATAACAAAAAGGCACTGAATGATGCGAATAGAGTAGGCATCATGCTGATCGTATATTTCCAGCGCCTTTAAAATATGATGCATCGAGACATGCGTTTGCTTCATTATATAGTAGGCTTCTGCTACTTTAAAATGAAACTCAGCCTGCTCAATATCATCAAATACCATGGACAGCTGTTTTTCTGCCACTCGATAATATTTGACGGCTTCTAAATATTCTTTTTGACTAAACTCATGCATGCCACGAAAAAATGCATGGTAATAATGCAGCATATCAGATAACTCATGATTGGAATTTTCGATTTTATCGACAAGATTAGATACTGAGAAAGGTTGATATTTTGAAGGGTGTATATAGTCAAGCATGATTTGGTGCCGAAAACACATGAGCTGATAATAAATCAGTAAATGCTGGTCCTCTTCCATCCGTTCAATTTCCGCTTCTACTTCTGCTTTCAGGATTTCCGCATCTGGAACACTGAACTGCCGTATCATTCGATACCATTCATTAATTTTCATACCTACATGTGAAGAAAGAACCTTCCCCATGTTCCGAAAAAACCCCTTCCTTTTCGGTCTAATATTACATATTTTAGCACGCTTCTTGACCGCCAAGCACCGCAAAGAAACCGCAAACATATGAGAAGGGCAGCAAAAACAGACGAACAGAAGCCCGTTTTTTTCGAAAAAGATGATTTTTTCATCGTACAGACACAGACAATCCCCCCTTCACATACATTTGAGGATATAGGCAGTGGCCTAAACATGGTGGAGGTGAAAATCGTGGCAGGAGTATTTACAGCGATGGGATTGATGGTCAAAGAATTGGTGTTCTTGGTGTCCTATGTCAAAAACAATGCCTTTCCACAGCCCCTTTCAGGAGATGATGAAAAAAAATACTTAGCCCTTATGGCACAGGGCGATGAACACGCGAGAAATATGCTGATTGAACATAACCTTCGGCTCGTCGCCCATATTGTCAAGAAATTTGAAAATACCGGGGAAGACGCTGAAGACCTCATCTCCATCGGGACGATCGGACTCATTAAAGCCATCGAAAGCTATTCCTCTGGAAAAGGAACAAAGCTGGCAACGTATGCGGCGCGGTGTATTGAAAACGAAATTCTGATGCATTTACGCGCACTCAAAAAAACTAAAAAGGATGTCTCCTTACATGACCCCATCGGTCAGGATAAAGAAGGCAACGAAATTTCTTTAATTGATGTCTTAAAATCAGAAAGTGAAG